>JAQGOU010000480.1 GCA_028293445.1 Verrucomicrobiales bacterium
GGGTTTATCTTTCCGGTCCGATGGATTTCGTTGCCTCCCGCACTACTGAAAAACAATTCGGCTGGCGCAATCGCGTGAGCCAGTTTCTCCAGGAAAAAGGAGTCACGGTCTTCGATCCCTGGTTCAAGCCGGATGTGCGTGGCTTGCACGAATACGGGCGCGAAGATGTTAAAAGCGGCGACAAGATCAAAGAGCGTTGGACGTTTAAAGATGGCGTTAAAGGCGCCAAAGCCAGGGCGTGGTGCGCAAAACAATTTTGGGAAACGTTGCACATCGATTTGCGCATGGTCGATACTAGCGACTTCACGATTTCATATTGCCCGACGAATATTTACAGCGTTGGCACGCCGCACGAAATCATCATGACGACGCTTCAGCACAAGCCGGTGCTGTTTGTCAGTCCACCGATTCAGTTCCCAACCCTGCACGAGTTGAGAAAGCATTTGAGTAAAGATCCGAAAGGTTCGGAATTGTTGAAACGTCTGGAGTACGAAATCCCGATTAAGGAAAACCCGCGTGGCATTCCCAGCGCGTGGTACATGCCGATTGTTGGAGGCGATAGCTTTTTTGATGGATTCGGTTTTGCGCGGTACCGCAAAAAGATGGGTTGGACGACGGACATTGCACTGGATAAACACGAAGAGATGTTCCCGCCCGAACGTCCGTTGCTGCCGTTTCTCGAAAAGCTGAACAAGCGTCTTCCGAAAAAGTGGGACGATAAGTTGGGCCGCTTTATTGAAAACGACGATTGGCTCCTCTGGGATTTCCATGTCGGCGAAATCCGTGGGAAACACGTTGAATCACAGAAGAAGTAATCCTGCCGTTAATCAATAAAGAAAAACTCATTGCTGCTGAAGAGCACGCGCGCATAACTGGCGAGAGCACCACGAGCCTGCTGATCGGCCGGGAGTTTGGTGTGCCTCAATTCACCCCGGATCTTGTTCAGATACGAAATTCCATCGCTGACTTCTGCTTTGCTCGGCGCGCGGCCGAACACCAGTTGAAATGCGTAATCAATCCGTTCTTTTTGCTGGAAGGTTGCCAGACCGATGCGCACGGCGAATTTGTCGGCCGTGTCGAAAACATACGGGCTATTCATCATCATTAACGCTTGAATCGGCGTCGTGCTGATCGGGCGCTCGCCCGTGGTGGCATTTGGATCGGCACCATCGAATACTTCGAGGAACGGCTGTTTGCGAATCCGTTGTTGCATCAAATAGATACTGCGTTTGTTGGAAGGATAGTCCGCGATGAATGGTTTGTGTTGCGAGAATTTCCAATCGCTCTCGGCGGGGAACGGCTGCGCGCCGCCCATCGTGGTATCGAGCGTCCCGCTGATCGTCAGTAACGAATCGCGAATCTCCTCGGCGGAGAGACGGCGTCGATTGAAGCGCCAATGCCAGCTGTTCTCCGGATCGACCACATTGTTCTTCCCGTTTTCCGCGCTGGAGAGTTGGTAAACCCGCGAGAGCATGATCGCTTTATGCATCTTCTTGAACGACCAACCTTTCCGTACCAGTTCCGTCGCCAGAAAATCCAGCAGTTCCGGGTCCGATGGCATTTTGCCGCGCGCGCCGAAGTCGTTTGGGGTTTCCACCAATCCTTTGCCAAAGTGAAATTGCCAGATTCGATTGGCTATCACGCGGGCGGTGAGGGGGTTCTGTGGTTCAGTCAACCATTCCGCCAAGGCCAGTCGACCACTCCCTTTTTCTTCCTTGGGCAATTTCTGTCCGCCGAGAATGGTGAGGAAACCACGAGGCGCCTCCTCTCCCAAATTCGTGGGGGACCCTTTCTTCTGGATCTTCGCATTTGTAGGTTTCCCTTCCGTGACCGCGAATGCTTTTTCAACGTCGGGCGGGTTGTATTCTAGTTTGCGAAGTTTCGTCCGCGCATCCTCCAGATCGGCTTTCACCTTTTGGAGGCGTTCCTGCAACTTCGTTTCGTCCTCGTCCAATTTCTCCTTTGCATCCGGATTCTTTTTTTCGTCGGCTTCATCCTTCGCGAGTTTGCCGGCGAGTTCACGTTTCTCATCCCCAAGCTTGTCGATCTCTTCATCGAGGTCTGCTGCTTCTTTCTCGTAATCAACGACGGCCTGTAAGTTCGTTCCGCTCGCGAGCGGAATGGAATCTTTTGGATGCCGATAAATCTCAGTGCCGGGGAAGGCGTACTTGGTGCTCTCGAAAATGCCGTAGAGCGAATAATAATCTTTCGTGGGAATCGGATCGAACTTGTGATCGTGACATCGCGCGCAACTGACGCTCAAGCCAAGGATGCCTTTCCCAACGTTATCAATCGTATCCTCGATGGTGAGATGAAATTCATTCGCGCGTGAACCGAAGCGTCGGGCGATGGCGAGATAACCGGTCGCGATAACCTTCTGAAACTTTTCCTCCTCATTTTTGGCTGGAAGTAAATCACCGGCAATTTGTTCGCGAATAAAGACGTCGTACGGTTTGTCGGCGTTAAATGAGTCGATGACGTAATTGCGATACTTGTACGCGTCGGGAATCGGGAAATCCGAATTGTCGCCGGAGGTGTCGGCGTAACGAACGACATCCAACCAGTGGCGTCCCCATTGTTCGCCGTAGTGCGGGGAGGCGAGCAATCGATCGATCACCTTCTCGAAAGCTTTCGGGGATTTATCGTCTAGAAACGCTTTGACCTCTTCAGGTGCGGGTGGAAGACCAATGAGATCGTAAGTGGCGCGTCGGATTAAGGTGCGTTTATCGGCGAGACCGTTCGGCACGAGATTGCGCTCTTCAAGTTTCGCGAGAACAAAGTTGTCGATCGCCGTCACCGGCCAGGTCGCGTTTTTTACCTGAGGCGGTTTCGGATGCTTGATCGGTTGAAAGGCCCAGAACTTTTTTACTTCCGCCCAGTTATAACTGCCGTAAGCCGCATTGGTCGCCTTGCCCTGGCGTGGATCGGGCGCTCCCATTTTGATCCAGATCTCAAAATTCTTAATGTCATGCGCCGTCAGCTTTTCTTTCGGCGGCATCTGCAGATCGGGATCGCCCCAATGAATGGCTTTGATCAGTAAACTGGTTTCAGGATGGAACGGGACGATCGCCGGTCCGCTGTCGCCCCCCTTCAGCAGTGCCGCTTTGGAGTCGAGCTTCAATGCTCCTTTGAGCTTCTCGCTTTCTTCACTGTGGCACTTGAAACATTTGTCCGAGAGGACCGGTCGGATATTTTTTTCGAAGAAATCAAAACCTTCCCGGGGAAGATCTTTTAGTTCTGCCTGTACGAACGACGTCGCGAAAAAAAACACCGTAAAACAGATGGCGACAAATCGTTTCGGCACAAGCATTGGTACGTGAGACTTCCGTTGAATCAGATTGGTTACCAATTTGAGACGAAGATAGCGATGCGGCGATTCGAAAATGGAAAAATGCGACGATTAACTTAACGCGCTCCGCCCACAGCTTCCGCAGCGCCTTTCGGCTTCAAGGCCACTTCTAAACCTTCCCGGGCTGCTTCGATGGAGAGCGTACTGTTAAAACGCGCGGCAACGGAGCGGGCCAGCGCGACGAGTCGTGAAATCTGTTCGTCGTTATGTCCCGGGTCATGATGAAACAGGAACATGCGTTTTACGTTCGCCTTGATCGCGAGCTTTACAGAATCTTCGACGCAGCTATGACCCCATCCGACGTGTGTTTTGTATTCCTGAGCGTCGTATTGGGAATCGATGATCAAAATTTCCGCATCGCGAATGAAATCGATCAGCTTCAAATCCTGTTCCGAGGCAAATTCGACACCGGTGTCCGATGCGCTTGTCGCGTTCGTCTGGCGTTGCGGTTGGTACAGTTCGATGTCAGGCAAATAGCAAACCGCTCCGGAGGAGGTGTTCAGTCGATACCCCGCGCAAATGCCCGGATGATTCAATAACTGCGCCTGGACGCCGATCTTGCCCACCGAAAATTCCATGTCCTTCAATTCCTGAATGACGATGTTTCCCGGCATCTGTCGCAGAGTGATCGGGAAGTAGGGGCTTTCCATTTGTGACGAGACCGTGCTTTCGAGTCCCTGGCGCGCGCCCTCATAGCCAAGCATCGTGATCTGGTTCTTTGCGTTGTAAGCCGGGACAAAGAACGGAAACCCCTGGATGTGATCCCAATGGGTATGCGTGATCAGAATCGTAAGATGAATCGGTTTGTCACCGAATTCAGAAGTCAACGCCAGGCCGAGTGGACGAATTCCTGTGCCCGCATCTAAAACAATCATTTCGCCATCCGCTCGAACTTCGACGCACGGCGTGTTGCCGCCGTAAAAAACGGTATCTTTACCCGGCGTCGGAATAGAACCGCGCACGCCCCAGAATTTCAAACGCGCCGCTTCCTGGCGCGGTTTTTCTTTGGACTTGGGTGGTGCGGTTTCTTTGCCGCCGTTCACGTGCGTGATCCGATCGAGTAATCGGCTCAAGTCACTGGGAACAATTGGCTTTAAAAGATATTCATCGGCACCGGCTTCAAAGGCGATGACCCGATCCGTAGCGTAGGAACTTCCCGTAGTAACGACGATCTTCGTGTGCGGATGGGAATTTTGCTGCTGGCGAATGGCGCGGCAGACTTGAAAACCGTTGCATCGGGGCATGAGGAGATCGCAGAGCACGACTTCCGGTTGATACTCAGAAGCGAGCTGCAAACCCATGTCGCCATCTTCAGCTTCGAGAACTTTCCAGCCAGTACCTCTCAGCCACGTGGCAAGAGCTCCACGTAAAGCGCGATCATCGTCAATGATTAAAACGGTCTTCATCCCCGTATTAATCGGTAACTTTTGCAGTTTCCTTAGAAAAGACAAGCCCGTAGAGAGGGAAGTTGGTTGGAGCATTTCGAGCATCTGAGAGGTTGTTCATACAAATACATATTCCGTCTAATGATTAGAGCTGCTTGCGGGCCAACGACACGGGAATATTTTGTAATCCCAGTTTGCCAGCGATGTTTTTCAATTTACGAATGCGGATTCACGATTTACGCGATTTCATTTCAAAGGACGTCGTTGCCAAAATCGTGGTTTTTGCCTCCCAGCGTGGCCTCGCTGCGGAACTTGGCATCTCCCGGGATACTTATAAGAGCGGGGACCAATTCGGTTCTCCTGGCATAACATTTCTGTTGGCGTGACGCTTTCCGACGACGCACTCGAGACGGTTCGGTCTGCCGCTGGAAATCCCCCGCCGAAAACGTGACGTTATCCGCGTCGGTAGGTTTTCCGGAATCAAAAACAGCTTTGTTTTTGCCGTCAGCGGGTTTTTCCACGCCGATTACGGAATGGTAGTTCCGCAAACTAATTTTCCAAGGACGATTATGGAACGTTTCGGCCATGAAAAAACCTGCCGACGACCAAAACGTAACGTTTGAGCCGCGGAAAGCTTTTCCCACGGCGATCATGGAACGTTTCTGCCATGAATTAATTTTCCGATGACGATTATGGAATGTTTTGGCCATGAAAAAACCTGCCAACGTCCGAAACGTAACGTTTTAGTCGTGGAAAAACCTGCCGACGGCAAAAACAAAGCTGTTTCTCGTACGGGAAACGTTTCTGACGCCGGAAACAATGCTGTTTCTGCCTCGGGAAACGTTTCTTTCGGTAGCACGGCGCTGTGGGTTAACAACTTACGAGAAACGACCTTTTTAAGACCCGTTTTAGGGGGAGGGTGTCTATTTTTGACCACCTGCAGGGTAACGCCCCTCGTTTCGAGTGATATCATGGCGCCACCAGTCTGTAAAAGCGTCGTGGGAAAGTGCTGGCGGCCTTGTCTTCATAACTCCACAAGCCGTTGTTATCGGGCAGGGTGCCAGCGATCAGGACCCACGAGACCAGATCCGTGCTGGCTTCGATGCTGTAGGGAACCCCGCTGAAGCCCTGGCCTTGTAGCAGGGTATGGCCGTTCGGCAGAAACGCGACCGAGCTGAAATTCGGTGCAGTGACCGGGGAGACCTGTGTCAGAACCACATCATTGCCGTCACCACCGATGTAACTGATTTTAAATTGTCTGCTGCTCAGAACCAGTGTGGCTCCTTCGGACAGGCCGATGAATTTTCCAACGACCGCATCATTGCTGTCGTTTTGGATGATGACGAATTGATTGCTCAGCGTGGAATTGAAGTTCAGGGTCGCTGACAAAAGCCCATCAAGAATCACTGTTCCCGTGACATTCAATTGATCGTAGGTTGACCCCGAGGAGGTTCCGTTGAGTTCTACCACGAAGGTGCCACCTCCATAACAGGTAAGATTGTCACTATTTAATTTTCCGGGACTGTTTCCGGGGCTGAGAAATCCATGGTTGTTGATCATGCCGACGGTTCCGCTTCCGCCACACGTGGCATTATTCAGCACGGTAAGAATGCCGGGATGCACCCCGTTGACCAGCAGACCGCCTCCGGAGACCATCGTTTCGCCGGGAAAAGAATTCATGCCATTTAATGTTAATGTCCCTGCGCCATTCTTAATGAATTGAAATGTGAAGGGACTGCCGGACCCAGTGATGTTACCGCTGAAGAGAGTCGATGTTCCATTGGCGCCAAGAGATAACGCGGCACTGCCGAGGCTTACATTTCCTGCACCGGCCAGAGAGCCGAAGCTTTCGGCAAAGCTATTCAGGTCCAGCAACGCGGAACCGGCAACCACCACCGCCGAGGTCGTTCCGATCTGTTCGGTTTGCAACAGGCGCACTGTATCCACACCGAGTCCTCCGCCATCTCCAACCGTCAATGGACCTGCAATCGCTACGGCATTCGTTTTGTTGAGTTCCAGAAGACCTTGTTGGATCTGCGTTAAACCAGAGTAAAGATTCCCAACGCTCCCGCCCAGTCGAACTGTCCCGATGCCGGTTTTAGTCAAGCCGCCACTGCCCGCAAGGATGCCGTTCAGGCTGGTGAGAGTATTCGTCGCAGTCTCCACAATAACATTTCCATTTAAGGTCGCACCGCCCGCCCAGGAATTGGTGCCGATACTTCGAAGGCTGAAGGAAGGCCCGCCCGTCATGGTCAACGGTTCGTTGCCGATGTTAACTCCACCCGTGAGCCACAGGCTTCCGCCGCTGGCGACGATCGTCCCGCCGGTAGTAGCTCCCAGGGACGCAGCATCAAACAATACCAGTTCGCCGGCACTTACAGTGGTGATCCCGCCGTAACTGCTTGGCTTTTTGAGAAAGACCTGGCCGGGCCCTGTTTTGGTGAAGCCCGCATTGTTTCCGCCGTCACTCATAGCAGCATCGAAAATCCAGGTGGTATTTGTTGCCACATCAATCGAACGATTCGTGCCGCCCAGAGAAAGGTTGCCGGAAAAATTCGCTGAGTTGGGGGATGCTGTGACGGTAACATTGCCGCCGAGCGTCATCATGCCGCCATCGGCGGTCGTGACTTGCCCTCCCTTCATGTTAAGAGCGTCAATGGTCTCAAACACATTATCCATGATTAGCCAGCCGCTCGGATTCACCGTCACGCTGGCACTATTGGCGATCTGTTGTGAGGCGAGTAACTGCACCAGGTGCTGCGCAAAATTGCTGTTGGTATCGCCCACCACGAGGGGGCCACCCAACGCGTTCACACCCGCTGTTTTATTGAGTCGAAGGAGTCCCTTCACTGTCGTCGTGCCGGTGAAGGTATTCGCTCCTGCGCCGGTCAAGTTAAGGGTTCCGCCAAGGAACTCCGTTAAACCGCCTGATCCACTGATTGCTCCAGAAATGGTGAGCTGGTCGCCCGTAGCGATCCCAACCACCGTATCAGTCGCAAGGCTCACCGGACCGGTCCAAACGCAAGTGTCATAGGCCGCCAAAGCACCACTGCCGAGAGGAATGTCGCCCGCCCCGTTGAGGGTCAGTGGCTCTCCGGTGACAGTGATGTTCTTCAATTCCAGTGTCGCGCCTGAAGCCACAACCGTTCCCGCAATCGTTGAGCCAAAGGCATTGGCGTGACTGGCATAGATGCGGCCGTTGTTAATCATGGTAAGGCCGGCGTAACTGTTCGAGCCTGTTAGCGACAGAATACCGGAACCGTCTTTATTGATCCCGGCACTTCCCCCTCCATCGCTAATGCTCGCGGAAATTTGTAGGGTTCCATCGGCGGTAAATGTCCGCGTGACACCGCCCAGCGAAAGGTTTCCGTAAACACTGGAGACATAGGGAGACGGATTCGCGGTGATATTGCCATTCACCGTGAGGATGCCTGTGCTTGTTCCGATTTGGCCGGAAGCCATTGTCACTGGACCAATGCCATCAGAGAACGTGGACATGTTCAGGTCCCCGGATTTGTATAAAAAAACAGGAACGCTGTTTCCAATTTGATTGTTTCCATCCAGGAAAACATGCGCGCTGTCGAAAGCGGCGTTGGCGGTGCCGATGCTTAATTGCGCAGGGATTGCGGTGGCACCTCCAGTTTTCGCCAGTCTTAAATCACCAAGAGCGACAATGGTCGCGCCGTAGGAATTATCGCCGGCTCCGGACAGTGTTAATACCCCATCACCAATTTTTGTCAGACTACCGGCACCATTAATAGCCGCACTAAAAGTGAGGTGCGCGCTCGGGTCTACCGTCGAAATCGCACTGTCAGCGGCCAACGTTACCGGGCCAGCCCAAGTACAAGTTCCTGCATAAAGCTGCACTGCCCCAAATCCATTTCCAGTACCGTTGAGTGTGAGCGCTTCGGCACCGAAATTCACCGTGCCGAACAAGACTAATACTCCTGCGGGGTTAATGATCGTGCCGCTCGATGTGGTGCCAAGGGCTGATGTGTCATCGGCCACGAGCGAACCGCCATTGACGGTGACCACCCCCGGAAAACTGTTCGAGCTGTTTAAATAGACATTCCCGTTTCCGTTCAACGTTAGGCCGGCATTGCCACCGCCATCACTCACTTGCGCATCGATGAACAATGGGGTGGGGGAAACGGTGGTGATAGTGCGAGTTGCGCCGCCGAGAGAGAGTTTTCCCTCGATGTCGATGCTGGACGAAGAATTTGCAAATATGTCGCCGTTGATGGTGAGTGTTCCCGTCCCGCTATCAACAGCGGCTCCTCCAAAGAAAGTAAGTGAACCCACAGTATCTGAAAAATTGTTTAAGTCGAGCTTGCCGGATCCGTTCAAGGTAATCGCCGAGTTGTTCGCGATTTGATTCTGAAAAGTCAGCTGTACAATATCCGATCTCGATGCCCCGTTGGTTGTGCCAATAACAAGCGGGCCCGGGATTGATTGCACTCCGAAAGTCAGGAAGGCCTTTCCGAGTTGAAGTGTTCCGTCCGCCAACACAGAAGTGCCCGCATAGGTATTGGCGTCGGTGCCATTGAACACGAGCGTGCCGGTGTTTGTTTTTGTAAACCCGCCAGCGCCGTCAATCGCTCCACTGAGTGTGAGCTTAGCCGTGCCAGCGCCCGAATTAATCAACGCATCACTCTCCAAAGTAATTGGTCCCGACCATGAGTTGGTGCCTGAGCTCTGCAAGGCACCAGCACCATTGCCGTTACCATTGAGTGTGAGTATCTCCTTGGCGATGCTCGTGCTGATAATGAGCGATGCACCTGTCGCCACGGTTGTTTCACCATTGGTCAAGCCCAACGAAAAGGAATGAGTTGCGATCAGGTCCCCCGCATTAATGCTCAGCGCTCCGGAAAAAGAATTAGACATAAACAGGCCGAGCGTCCCACCACCGGCTTTCGTAATACCTGTGCTGTTGCCGTCATTTATGGCCGCAAAGATATGCAAATAGGAACCATTGGTGGTGTTGATTGTGACAGAACGGGGTGAATTATTTAGCGCAAGCTTACCGTAGATATAAGGAGCTCCAGCAGGGTCGGTCACTGATATACCTTGCAGGCTCAAGACGCCCGTGCCGGTATCGATCGTGCCGCCATCGCTGAAGAACAAAGAGCTGATTGTTTCGTTATGCCCGTTCAGATTTAAAAATCCATATTGATTGATAAAGATATCGCTGTTGTTTCCGATCTGACTTGCCGTGAGTAGATTGACCGTGCCCAATGGGTACAACCCGGTTGGATGCCCGATCACCAAATCACCCGGGACCGCCGTCACACCAGCGGTCTTACTGAGAACGAGGGTTCCATTATAGGCCCAGGTGGCATTCGTGTATGTATTCGCAGAAGTGCCAGCGATCGTAAGTTGCCCATTGCCGTTCATGTTAATGCCTCCCGGGCCGGAGATTGGACTTTGAATGGTCAGGGATCCGAGCACAGTGAATGTTTTCATCTGAGTGAGGACGAGCCCGATGGAGGCACCAAACACGTTATTGGCGCCAGTAGAGAAAATAGAGCCAGCATTCGTTAGGATAAGATCATAGCCTGAAAGTGCGCCTACGTTGTAACCGCTGCCGTTAAAAGTGACACCGTCGACCGCAAGGTTCCCAATGTTGTTAGTAGTATTGAAGCGCGTGGGGCTCAACAGAAAAGTGAGCGAGACTGGAAAGGCTTCACCCACAACAGGAGCGCCTCCGGCAGACCAGTTGGCCGGATTACTCCATAGACTGTCCACTGCGCCGCTCCATATATGCGAGAGAGCGTAGGCCGGTGATCCGCCTGTGATCGTGATCAGGCAAACAAGTGCCATGATCACGCGGGAGCATGAACGATTGAAATAGTGTGAAACGCAATTCATATCTGTCCTTTGTGTGTGCGAAGAAGCTTGTTGTAGCTTTGTTCTAATTTGTTGAAACCGCCCTGTAAGTTTTCTCATCCTGCGCTGATCATGCGCTGGTCAACATGCAATGAACAATACGTCTAAGGACGGTGGGGGATAGAGCTGAGAGACGTGTAGAAGAGCGACTATGGCCAACTTACTCTTACCCGCATGAAACGTTGCGGTGCAACGTTCATAGGAATGTTGTCGCGAACGGTGATGAACTCCAAGAGGTTAGTTGCACGGCCAACTTCGGTCGTGTTTGCGGTGACAGGAACACTGTTACTCCCGCTGTAACTTGAACCGGAAAGCCAGCTCGTCAGATTACTGGATACGTCCACGACGAAGGTAATGTCAGTTGCATTGAAGGCCCGCGCGAACGTGATGGTGGAATATCGTTGGCCCCCGATTGTCATCGATCCTGGAAAGGGAAAGTTCGTGGACGAAACAGAATTATGATTCAGGCCGAAGGCGTATTCGATCAGGTTGACGACACCATCACTATCGGGATCTACTCCGTTCCC
>JAQGOU010000483.1 GCA_028293445.1 Verrucomicrobiales bacterium
AAATTGCGCGGGGAGATGCCGGTGTAATTAATGTACCTGTGCGGCGGGGATCGTCCGTTTCTGAAAAGCGTGAACGTGGAGCCGGCGGATTTTCTGCGCGTCGTCTGGAGCGCGGGGGATGATAATCAGAAGGTGATCGATTATGTCCGGCAATGCCGGAAGACGCTCGCGGGATGAAGCAAAAAGGAATGAGATCTGGAATTTATGCTTAGAAAGGTTCACAAAGCTCGCCTCTCTTGGCCCTCAATCTTGTTGATGGTTCTAGTCGTTATTTCCGGGCTCGCGGGCGGGTGCCGGTGGGACAAAGGGGGGAAGGATCGGAAAGGCTTAATTGCTATCCAAAACGGCACGAATTGGATATCCGTGGACGATTGGCGCAAAAAAGCTGATCTAACTATTCTCACGCTAGGAGCATCCCCATCCACCAAGTATGATACGACAGTGCTGGTTTACACGGATGGGCTTTCAAACTTTTTATCTTTTCGCTATTTTCAAGGGTTTGGTCAGTTAACGTATTCCGTAACATTTGACACGAACGGAACTGTTATTAACGCGAACAAAGTCAGGGCTGGTGTAGAACCATAAATGCTTTTGACCTTCCCTAATGCTCTTTCAACGCGCCGTGGGTAACTTGAGGCGTCTCTACAACACAGTACGTTTCCCCTCACCTTAATCCTCTCCCCAGAGGGGCGAGGAAATCAGAGGCCTTTCCCGTCATCAAAAGTGCTCACCATTCTCGAGGACTATTGCTTCGACTATCCGCGCTGATGCCTGATGCATGCTTGGGGCATTCTCAAGGTTGCATGTCACTGATTCAGTGCGACAGTAAATCACGATTGAAACACATCGTCCAAGGAGGTGGGGGTGGAGTCGGAATTTCATTTCGCTCCCCCCATGCTTTCGAAAGGGAGACTCAATTGCCGAGTCATCGCTTCTCCCAGTCCGCTCACACCCACACCGAGTAATCGCAAAGGTCGGTTCACCAATTTCTCGCGGGCCAGCAAAAAACAACTGAGTCGATAGATCTCGTTCGCTTCAGTCAGCGGTTCTTCCACGGAAATTTGGCGCGTCAAGGTGGTGAAATCGCCGTAACGAATTTTAATCTGCACGGTGTAGGCGCCGAGTTTCTTTTCCTTCAACTCCTCCGTAATCTCTGACGCTTGTCTCTTCAAGGTCGCGCACAGGGTCGGTCGATCTTCGGTATCGCGATCAAAGGTTTCTTCGCTGCTGATGCTCTTGGCTTCCCAGCTGGTCTCGATCGGCCGGGTGTCTTCGCCGAAGGCAAATTGTTTGAGGGTCGCGCCGAAGGAGCCAACAAACTTCCGGAGGTCGCCCGGAAAATCCTGGAGATCGCCGATCGTGAAAATCCCCGCCGCATGCAGAACCTGCTCGCTGACTTTTCCGATCCCGTGAATGGCGCGCACCGGCATCGGGCGTAAGAACAAGACCTTATCGCGCTCAGGAACGACGGTCAGTCCGTTCGGTTTGCAAAAGTCGCTGGCAAGTTTGGAAAGGAATTTGTTGGAAGAGATGCCAACGCTGGCGGTCAGTTTGCGTTCGGTGAAAATGCGTTCCCGGATCTGGCGGCCGAGCGCAAGGGCGTCCGCGTATTCCAAGGCGTCACCACTGGAAAGGCTGCTGACAATTTCCGAGACATCCATATAAGCCTCATCGATCGACATCGGCTCGATGGCGGCGCCGGTGTGTTGGAGCACTTGAAAGATCTGTTTCGATTCCTCGCGATAATGCGACATGCGGGGATAAACAAAGATGCCCTTGGGACAAAGTCGGCCGGCCGTGACGCTCGGCATGGCGGAACGGACACCGAATTTCCTGGCTTCGTAACTCGCCGCGCAGACGACGCCGCGTTGGGTCGGAGGTGAGCCGACGATGACCGGTTTGCCGCGCAACTCTGGATGATCACGCTGCTCCACCGACGCGTAAAAGGCGTCCATGTCGAGGTGAAGAATCGTGCGGGCAGAATTCATTGCGGGCGCTGATTCGTGGGGAGGGAACACGGTAACCACGAATGCACACAAATGGACACGAATGAAAACGGAAACAGAAAGGCGTTATCTATTTTCATTTGAGGTCACGGAAGGGTGCTGTTTCCGCAGGTCACAGGAGATTTTGAACACATCCTATTCGTGTTACAATCTCCAAGGATCGCGCAAATCGAACAATATTCTTCGGACCGCGCCTGTGTGCAACGCACCAGGCGCAGCGGGTTGCCATGCCAACGATATAAATATTCCGAGAGCGTGCTCTTTATTCATCCGCTGCCAAGGAACCAGCTTCGTCGATGAATAGAAACGTCGATCCGCGAGCATTTTCTCCCTCACCCTAGCCCTCTCCCGCTGGGAGAGGGGACCTGCGCCTCCGTCCTTTTAAACCATTCAGTCCGCACCAGGGCGTCCATGCTGTCCGGGACCCCGTGCAACCCAAGGCCCTCCGATCCCCGCTCCCAGCGGGAGAGGGCTAGGGTGAGGGTGAGTGCGTCGACCAAACCTTCGCTTTCAATTTTTTCAAAAGCGTTCCTTGGCAATAAAAACCTAATCTTTGGTTGGCGTCTGAGACAGCCGCGCTCCGTAAGAAAAGAGCCGCCCCGGTTTCCCGAGGCGGCTTGTGCTTGTCTATTGCCTATCGGCTATCGGCTATGCGCCGAAGGCGCTTAGTGCGTCACAATTGTGATCTTCTCCGAGAGCTGGCTTTCGCCACCGTTATTCACGGCGGAAAGATATATCTCAATCGTCGATGCCGCAGGGAGGTTCTCGAGGGTGAAGTCGAGATCGGCCGGTGAACCAACCGCCACCGGTTCCGCATCCACACCGATGACCCTCCGCCAGACGCGGTAATACTCCGCACGGGCAGAAGCACCCCATTTCGTCGCCGCTGCATTCGGTCCAATCAGGATGACCGCGACGTTCTCCGGCACGTCCGGAGTTTCCATCGCACCTGGTTTATTGAAGCCAAACGCCGTCCAGCGCCGATCCAACGGATCCATGAGGTGCGAGAGTTCGCCGAAGAGCTGCAGCACTTTGCCGCGCAAGGCTTCGAACTTGGCATCCCGATCATCCTTGATCATGCCGACCGCCGTTTCCTGCAACGTCACCGCCGCCTGCGCTTCTTCCAACGCGGTCAACAGCACTTGAGCGTGCGCCGCCGTGATGTTCAGCACCGCCACTTCACGCGCCGGATTGGCCGTCAGGAACGCCACCATTGTTTGCAGCAGCGGACGCAGATCCTCGAACTTCATCGAGATCGCCAGCGAATCGACGAATCCCAACACCGCCCAGCTCTCGTTAAACTCTGAACCGAAGATCGGTTTCAGAATTTCGCGCAGCAAGGTGGCGAAGATGCGGACTGCGTCACGAGCTTCACTGAAGGCGTCGCGTTTGGTGCGCAACAACAGTTTAGCGTTGTTGAACAGCAACGCCGCGGCGAATGCCAGCGCACGCGCCGCATTCAATACCACGGAGGTGCAGTATTTGACGTCCAGTTCTTCTTCGTGTTCTTCCAGGCCTTTCGATGCGTTAAACGCATCATTGGAAATGCCTGCCATTGTGTATGCTATGTCTTGTTTCATATGTTTTTACTTTTCTGTTCGATCAACGCGCTTCAGTTTCCCGGGTGGCTAGATTTCCCCGATACTATGTATGCAGAGAATCGATCTTTTTGACGTGCAACCAGGAACATCCCAGTTCAACACGAGCCATGGTCCGGTAACGAATCCGAATCAATCGAACGGGAAACAGTATTTCAGGAAAAAGCACGGAGGGGTGATGACAAGATGTAGCTCCACATCGTGTCACCACCTAGCATCCCTTATTTTATTGATTGGAATTGAGGTCGATGATTTAGCTATTGACAGCCATCGGCCAAAAAACGGGGCCATTTTGAGGTGAAAAATGGAAATGTGAGACACGAATTCAGTCAGAACTGGATAATTGCTGGCACCGCTCGCGGATGCGGACAAATTAACACGAATTTCTCCGATCTCGCGGAGCGATGATTGGACGGTAGCCGTGCGGCTTCAGCCCGCGGAGAAGACGGTTTTGAAAGGTCTGCGTCACGTAGTGACGCTTGAAATGCCCTCTATTTCCAAGGAGTTGCCGGGCCAGTTCAAGCGTCGCGACGCGACGCGGGGAAATCTTGCGGGAAATCAATCCGTGGGCTGAAGCCGCACGGCTACCATCAAAAATCGGTCCGCGATTGACCGCAAAAACCTCCGCCAACCTGTCCAACCACTGAATTTCACCCTTGAAACGTCCTAAAGCCTAAAAAGAGACTTATTTTTGCTCTAAAAAGCGACCCTCAGCGCTCTAGATGGAAATTTTTAGGCCCAAAATAAGTACCTCAGCCCGGTGAGGGCACTTTTTTAGCCTAAAATAAGACTCTCAGCGCGCTGAGGTACT
>JAQGOU010000175.1 GCA_028293445.1 Verrucomicrobiales bacterium
GCGGCGGGAAATCCGATCCCGAGACGACTTTCCGACAACTTTTTCGTTCGAAAAGCACCTCAATTCCTCCCTCCCGAAGATCCTTCCGCGCCGCTCGGTCCAGCGAGGGTGTTTTCCCAAAATTTTGAGCTGAAAAAGCCTGACCGGAGACGTATGGCCGAGCGAGGTTCACCCGGACCACGAACCGTTCGACTGGAGCGCCGGTTTCCAAACCGGCTTCGGGTTCACGATCAAGACAAAACGTGAACTATGTTAATTCGTGCTTCTAAAGCCGTTTTGGAAACCGGCGCTCCGCTATAAACATAAAAGCCGGCCTGACGAATCAGGCCGGCTTTTCAAAGATCCTCGCGCAAATTACTTCTTCAGCCGAAAATATTGCGTGGAACCAGTCTTCCCCAATGTGACCGAATTTTGGCCGTTGTTGGCCGCAACACCAAACGCGCGAGCGTCCTTGGAGTGTGCCTGCCCTCTAGCGCTCCACGAACGTTAGCCGCCGCGAAAGTGATCGTCGCCAAGGCAGGTGAATCAGCGTTGAAATTCCGTGCGGCAGAATCCAATCTTTCCGCCATGAGCAAACGGACTCCAGACCCGGATTTTAGCGCGCTTGAGAAATTTGACCCGAACGAATTCGGATCGGTCTGGCCGGACATCAAAGAATTTCGCGAATTCTCCCTCGGACCATGGCACGAGCTGCGCAGGCATCTCGCTTTGTTTATGGTCCACGTGGCGCCGGCGGATATGAAGCAATTGGAAGTGCGCGAAGCGCCGCCATCGCCAGACATCGAGAACAGGTGTGATTTCTTCGTGCTCGATTTCATACGCTCGAAAAATCGGAAGAAGCTGCTGCCTGCACCGGAGCTGCGCAAGTGGCTGGCGTTGCGGGCCAAGATGGCGATCATCATGGCAACGCGCGAAGAGGAGTTGAAAGGCAAAGACAAGTCGAAGAATCCCGACCTGAAGAACAAATTTGAAGATGAGGTGGGAATTCGGCTGACGATCTATTGGCACCGGATGGGCAAGGAGCTTTGGCTGGACTGCGATCCTGATCAAACATCGGCCGCCGAGTAGGCGCGCTCTCAGGGTTTTGTGGCAAAGACGTGATCAAGGTTCCGGTTTGGATTGCCTTCCCGTCTGGACGCCAAGTTTCATTGCGTCGGGGGCCGTAATCGCTACAGCCATACGAAACGCGATTTTTGAAGTTCCCAGATCAGCCACGGCTGCTAATTCCGCGAACGGTGTCATTATCAAGGGCGTCTCCTGATCACCAACGTGTTCGCCAAAACGGCCTTCTCCATAATAGGCGGTTATATTCGTGATGTTGATGCTTTTGGCGTGGGACAGTAATTCAATCCGTTGAAAGAACTGGTCGTCCTGACCATCGTTCGGCAGGACGGGTGCGTGGCGGGCGCGGATGCATTGAATTATCTGCTGTGATGTTGCGGTCACTTCTTTCGTCACAGCTTTCAGATTGTGCCACACGAGATTGAACGAGCGGACGGTGCCGTGGCTGCCAAGTTGAAGATACAGGCCGTCTGATCCATAGGCGTGGTCACCGTCGCGCCCGAATGAAATACCGTTCAACCGTCGGGATAACCAGATGTTGCGACCACAAGGCGCATTCCTGCTGCGCCCATGTTCATCATAGTCGCAGATGTACGTCGAGAGAGGTGTGGCCGCCAGTTCTGCTTTCGGCAGATCGAGTTTCGAAGCGATATCCCACGCTTGTTTGGCGACAACGTCATCGGTAGGCAAATCGTTTGATGAGCCGTTTTGTCTCAAGCGCGCGACGAACGCGATCGACGCATATTCAGGATTCACGGCAAACGATCCCGCCCATGGGTCATCGCCTTCCCTTGTCTTGTCCCAAAGAATGAAGCGATTTGTGCTCGGCGCGGGCACAATGCGGGTTGGCCAATTCGCCACCGCCAAGGCATTCGATATTATCGCGGCGGAAAAGGTGCGCGGCAACAGACGTTTGTAAATCGTGAAACTTGCGGGCAATTGGTTCGTCGATGCTTTCCAAATCACTGGAACATTGGTCGCCAAGTTGGGAGAAATATCTTCGATCGTGAGTTCGGCGGCGCCGAGCGGCAACGTGAACAGGGTCGCAAACAAACGGAGAAGACGGAACCGTTTAACCCGAACTCCGAACTGGGAATGAGTAACCATAGTTGGCGAATAGCTCTCCCAGTTCACTTCTCTCCCGCTCGGCCGCTGGGAGAGGCAGAATGGAGCGCCGTTTTTTTAAAGCCAGTCTTCTTTGGTGGGATAACATTCAGGGCTTCGAAATAACCAGGCAATTCTTTCGAAAGAGACAGGGGAAAGTTGGATGAACGCTCGTCCTCACCCAGTCAGAACAGAGATCGGCGGCACCGCTCGCGGATGCTGGCCATCTCCTCCGAGGAGAGGGAGAATCATTCGTCCGTCTTTTTGAGAATTCACGCGACGGGATTGCCGGACAGTCCTCCGCAAAACCAGAGGCACGCGCATACTGTTCCTTCTCCTCGGGGGAGAAGGTTAGGATGAGGGCGAGCCTTTATCTAACTTGTCTTCGACTTGTGTAGATATATGCCCAGCAGGGTGAGAGAGAACGCGCTCATGCTTTCTTGGCTTGGAATATTTCCTTCAACCCCGTTCCAGCGTCGCAGTTCGTTTTAATGTTCGACCTCTTTTTGCAGCAGCTTGATTTCCTCGGCGGTGAGATCGAAGAGACGATAGACTCGGTCGTTCAACTCGGCTTCGGCGTCGTTCAAGGCGCGGGTGAGTCGGGCGTTCTCGTCGCGCTTCTGCTGCAAGTAAGGCTCCCATTCATCGGCTGCGCGCGGACTCTTCATCGGGTTGGCTGGGAGCTTGAAGCTCTGCTTCAAGGCGTCGCCGAGTTGATTGAGCGAGAGTTCCCACCACGCTTCGGCCTTTTGGTTCAACTGCCTCGCTCCCTCGATTGAAAAGGTTTGCAACAGCCTGCGCTGAAAGTTGACCTGCCCTTGGTAACGCTCCAGCCCAACCGAACTGCAGGTCCGCGCTAACTCGGCGATTGCCTGGCGTTCGGCTTCGGAAGCATTCGGGATGGGGATGTGCTCCATGTATTGGGCCTTGAGCCGATATTGCCAGCGGTCACTTCGCAGACGCAGAGGTTGTGCCGTCTTGCTGATGAAGAACCAAGTGGCCCACGACGCCAAAATACCGAGCAGGAAATCATCGCCGCCAGGAATTGCGAATGACGTGTCTCCAATTAAACAGTGAGATCGATCGATACAAAACCTCGGTCTGTTCGTAATGTCGGGCCAAACAAGTTTTGGCTGCTCAAATCCTTTCCAGTAGTCCACAGTGTCCTGAATCTCAAACCATCGGTAGCTACCTTCCTTTCTACCAGGCCACTTTTTGGTGCCGTCCCAATCCGCTGGTTTGGGTTCAAGCTGTGTTCGGAACCGGGCAAGGTAATGATGAACTGCCGGATAATCTTCAATACGAATACCTCGCCTCGTGAAGATAAGATACTCGGTGACATCCTCAACATACCATGGACGGATATTGCTCCCTTGCCTGAAGGGTCGGATTATATCAGCGCTGCTGGCATCCTCTGCAATAAGGGAGTCGCGCTGTTCCTTGCCGATTATGAATACTTCGTTGAGACCAGTCTTAATCCCATAGAGGATTTGTCCACTTGTGAAACACTGTAGTGTCGGATGTTTCGCTGAGAGCTTGGTTCGCAGCTTCAAAGCGCCATCTGACTCCAGTTCCCATGACGCCTCACCAAACCTGTCGGACTGAACCGTCGGCGAAATCGCGATCTCCTCTGAGAGCGTCTCCGGCGGCGGACCAGCGGTGAGCCATTTGAAGAGGCGCATTTCACCGCCCGGCTTATCCTTGGCAACAATCGTAATCGAGGGCCGGATCATCTCGGCGTCTTCGAACGGTTGGAATTCCCCGAAGTCCACCATGGATTCCATCTTTGCATTCGCGGAAAGAAACTTGCGTAGCGGAGCTCCAAAATTTCCCCGAACCCAGCTGCCGGAAGTGATGAACGCCAGGCGACCTCCCGATCGGAGCACTTCGATCCCTTGTTCGAAGAAGTAAACAAAAATGTCCGCCACACCGTGATAGCTCTGGTAGCGCTTTTCCCAGTAAGGTTTGAAGGGAGCCAACCATTCCTGCCGCAGATACGGCGGATTGCCCACCACAACATCGAAGCCGCCTTGGGCGAATACTTCCGGAAAGGACGCCTGCCAGTTGAACGCTTTGGGATGTGCGGCCAGATCGTTGACCACGCTGTTCCCCTCGCGAATGGTGTGATCGAGGCTGGTGAGTTGCTTGCCGCGCGCGGCGGTCTTGATCCACAGGCTGAGTTGGCAAATCTGGATGGCCTCCGCGTTCAGGTCCACGCCGTAGAGGTTGTGTTGGAGAATCTGACGGTCGAGATCGAACAGGGTGCGTTCCCCGCGTAGTTCCTCCAGTCGCGCGTTGGAGATTTCGTAGAACGCATGGAGTTGATCAAACGCTTCGATCAGAAACGCGCCGCTGCCGCATGCTGGATCGAGAATGCGGAGGCTCTTCAATTCCTCCTGCCACGCTTCCCAGAATCGGATCAGCGCTTTGCGTTGTGGCTCTTTGAGCGCATTCAGATCGTAGGCGTTCGGATCGGTCAACGCCTTGCGCGCTGTCCCCGTCGCTTCTGTCTCATGCTTCTGTCGCAACGTTTCAAAACGGGTTTTGACGACAGCGCCAAGCGCTTGTTCCACGTTGTAGCGGGTAATGAACGCGGGCGTGTAGAACGCGCCTTCTTTCTTGCGGCGCGTCGTGGCTTCACCTTCATCGACCGGCACGCCGCTGGTTTCCAAAGTCTGACGCAACCGCTCCAGGTCGGTGATCGATTGCTCGAAGATGTGGCCGAGAATGTCGACGTCAATGAGTGAGCGAACTTCCGTGGTTTCATCCGCGTCAGCCACTTCGCGCGCGGGTCGGTAATCGTAATCACCCAGATCCTTGAAATGAGCGCAGACATCGTCCGGCACCGCGAGGCAGTCCAACCCGGGATCGACCGCGAACAGGCCACCGTTGTAGGCGGTAATTTTTAGACCGGCGTTGCCTGTATCAACGGCGCGAAAGAGACAGCGGAAATTTTCCCAAATCGGTTTCGGATTGTAAGGATCACTATGGGCAAACGCGCGCTTGAGCGACTCCTCTGGCAATAGACCCCGATCTTCGCAAAACGCGCAGAACAGAACGCGGTCAAGTAGCTTCTGCGTGCAACGGAGAATCTCCGGCGGAGGGGTCGCAGGATTCTCGCGACACAACCGCGTCAACACTTTCTGGCGGATGTCGGCATAGAGGGCGTAGAACTCATTGGTCAGTTTGCGACCGACGGACTCGGAAGCTTTGAGCAGTTCCTTAAGATGACAGTCGCGTTTCTCCGGCACGATGCGCTCGGCTCCGAGGAGAAACACGAAGCGTTTGAGCAGCGCGGGATCTGCCGCTAATCGGACGGTGTCGAAACGTTCGTAGGAATGCTGGTTGGCGCCTTTGTAATACAAGCGCGTTTCCCGCATCGAGGTCACGATGATCCAGTCGCACTGAAGATTGATCGCGTAACGATAGGCTTGATCTACGGCGGACATGGGGCGGCCGGCAAACGGGCGGTCCAGCGGATCGCGCGTGCCTTTGCCTTCGAGGGCGACAATGCATTCTTTTCGGTCCTTGTTGAAGCGACCGAGCACGGCATCGGCGACCTTGCCGCCTGCGTCGACGTGGGTTTCGCGCGACAAGGTGAATGTATCTGATCCAACAGGCAGGGTGTAACCGAGCAAGTTGCAGAAAATGTCAGTGAGGAAATCGGGGAGGAGAGTGGTTTCCTTGAGGTTGTCTGCTTTACCGGAAGATATCAAATCGGCCCAGCGCTGGAGCATCGGCTGCAATTCCGCGACGCGTTCCGGCAGATTGAAAGAACGCACCTGCTGACGGATGACTTCAGGGTGGAAGAGGGGTTTGGATTCGAGGGCCATGCTGGAAAGACTAACCTGTCACCGCCTGCGCCTCACTTTTGCCGAAATCAGTGACGTATTTCGCAAGTTGTTCTGGTTTCGCCATGGGAATAATTTGTCGAGGAAGGATTTAGCACAACCGCTACTCCTCCGGCGAGGATGAAGTATGGCAGGGCTTCGGAGTAGAGTGATTGAATTGGTCCGTCAAATCCCGCCGCGTGAATCTTTAAAAACGTGGGCGAACGATTCTCCCTCTCCTCGGAGGAGAGGGCCAGCATCCGCGAGCGGTGCCGCCGATCTCTGTTCTGACTGGGTGAGGACGAGCGTTTATCCAATTTTGTTTTCAGTCCTCAGACGTCATCGGCTGCGTATTGTCGAAACGGTTTCGAGATTGCGAATTTTGGTCGGCCCTTTAGCCTCCGCACTCATGAAGCGTGCTCCTAAAGGTTTGAAGGGTTTCAAAGAGATTTCTGAAAGCGAAGAGTTGAAGGCGTTTTTGCCGCCGGGATCACAGATTACGCCCGGGCCTTACGGCGGGACTACCATCATGATTCCCTACCCAGGTGGGTTCTCACCGCGGATTCCCGAGTTTCGTGGACCGTGGGCAAAGTTTCGCGAGGAGATTTATCGCTTCGAAGTGTTGGCCAGTTGCGATGGAAGGACTCCGATGCCTCGCGCCAAGAAGCCGGGCAAGACGATCAATGCGCTGTGTGATCAGTGGATCATGGAGTTTTACCAGGACAAAGATCGTTGGAACCGAACGGTGCCCAAGGAGATTGCGCCCTGGCTGATTGCCCGGGCCACGATGGCGACAACCTTTGCCGCGATGGATGATACACATGGAATTCCAGCCCCAGAGATTGAAATCGAGAAATTCATGTGCGAGGTCCTGATCGATTTATGGAACGACGGCGGCGGACAGGAGAACTGGCATGGGTTTCATCCCGACGCCTCGAATCACGCGGAGTAAGAATCGGAAACCGAAACTTTTCTATCACGGATAAACCCAGAGCGGCGGTTGCGCCGCATTGTGTTTATCCGTGTCGAACTCTCCTGTTTTACAAAACCGCCCGGGAAACGGGCGGCACTTTTTTTGGCCGGCAGCCTTTTTCCTCAAGGGCGGTGGCGCGCGTGATCAGCGGTTCAATTAGATTGAACATTCGTCCTGCTTAAGCCATCTATTGGTTGCACGTGAGCAACTTTTGCAAATTCATTGCGCTCTGTCTGATGGTCCTTTGGGTCCCATTGACGTCGCATTGCTATTTGGAAGATGCCGGGGTTTTTCAAGAGTCCGCTGATAAATGCTGCGCGGACGAAAGCTCTCAATCAGCCAAGGAAGATCCGTGTGACACCGGCTGCAAGCTGGTGGAAAAGGCAGCCGGAAAAGTTCAGAATAATCAGCGGTTCGTCATTCCGATTCTCGCTCTGATTTCCATTGTCATTGTCCCGCAAGCAACGGAAGTGGCCTCTCAAACCGATAAGGTCATGATGTGGCCGCCCGAGACTTTGCATCTTCCACAGTTTGTCGTTACGACTGCTCTTCCTGTGCGTGGTCCTTCTCTCGTTTCATAACTGAGTCCTCGTTCTCAGAGGACAATTCAATCCGCAACGGCCGTTTCGCGCCGCCTTTCGTCGATTGGTCACAACAACTGTTCGTTGTCCGTTATGAAGCAAAAATACTATTTCCATGTCCTGTTAGGGTTGAGCTGCCTTCTGGCGCAGCTAGCAAAGTCGTTTGCAGAAAAAGCACCAAGTCCGGCCAAGACAGAAGCCGTCGTTTCGCTCGATGTGCTCGTAAGCATCGCGCTCGAAAAGAATCCAGAGGTCAACTTTTTCAAAGCGGAGATTGCCGCGGCCAAAGGCGAGAAGCGCACTGCCGGCACATGGCAGAATCCGGAGTTCAGCACCGAGCTTGGGCACAAGCGCGCGACCAGCGGCGGTTTATCGGCGGAAGGAACGGCGTGGTCCGTTTCCGTGATGCAACCTTTCGAGTATCCCGGCCGTATTGCGCTACGAAAAGCCATTGCCAATCGGCAGATTGAACTGGCGGAAATTGGTTATGGCCAATTCCAAGCGGCATTAGCGGCCCGGGTGCGAATG
Source organism: Verrucomicrobiales bacterium (assembly GCA_028293445.1). GTDB lineage: Bacteria > Verrucomicrobiota > Verrucomicrobiia > Limisphaerales > JACDHS01 > CBHWET01. Next base: position 8,079 of record JAQGOU010000175.1, read on the forward strand.
CTGGGTTACACATTGCTTGCGGCGCAGGAAAAAGCGGAAGCTGCGCAAAAAGTCGCCGAGCGCGGACAGGAATTGGTCGAAGTGCTGGTGCAACGGGACCCGGCCGGAGTCACGCCATTGCTCGAATCACGAATCATTGAAGCCAACGTGATCGTGGCCAAGAAACGGGCTGCCGAAGCGGCGAAGCAAGCAAAGGTTGCCCTTTACGAACTCAATCAATTGCGCGGCGAACCACTCTCGGCTCCGCTCCGGATTGCCAATAGCGATTTGAAGTTTCAACCGATCGCTTCAGCAGAGGATCTGCTGGCGATGGCACGAACAAACAATTTTGAATTGCGCACCCGCCAGGTGGAACTGGCGCAGCAAGGTTTGCGCGTCGATCTGAGCCAGAATGAAAAGAAGCCTACCATCACGGCGGGTCCATTTGTTTCGCAGGAAGGCGGATTCGACA
>JAQGOU010000546.1 GCA_028293445.1 Verrucomicrobiales bacterium
ATCGTATTCAGGCTTTGGATGCCTTGGCGTGAGGATATCCCGATTTCTTTATCCCTTTTGCATTGCGCTGTCTTAAGGGCACAGCCCGACTAGTGCTCCGGTAGCCACCGGATTGTTGCGCAACGCACCAGCACCTATAAAGGACGTGCGTCATTCTCTCTTTAAAACAAACAATATGAAATCCGGTCCAATTCTTCGATGCTTAGCTGCGGCTCTGGCGCTTCTTTGCGTGCAGTCTGCCAGCGCCTTGCCCTTCACTGTCGATAACAGCTTCAATCCCGGCACCGGCGCCAATGGATTGGTGGAGTCGACCGTCGTCCAGAGTGATCACAAGATTTTGATCTGCGGAAACTTTACGACCTTCAACGGCACGCCCCATGCCTACATTGCCCGTCTGAATCAGGATGGAAGCATTGATAACTCTTTCAACGCGGATGTCGGTTATTGGGTGCGTCACATGGCCCTCCAAAGCGACGGCAAGATTGTCATTGGCGGATTTTTTACCGATGTGCAAGGCATTCCCCGTAACCGCATCGCGCGTTTGAATACCAGCGGAACGCTTGATACCAGTTTTGATCCCGGGACCGGCTGTGAGACCAAAATCGTCCCGCCCGATCCATTGGACCCGTTCGTGTTTGCGGTAGCTGTTCAGCCGAACGGGAAGATTCTTATTGGTGGAAATTTCGTCACCTACAATGGCCATACCAATGTCGGTCTCGTGCGCGTGAACACCGATGGAACTCGTGATACGAATTTTAATGTGGGCGAAGGGGTGAATAGCTGGGTTCGTTCCATGCTGGTCCAGACGAACGGCCAAATCATGATTACGGGCTGGTTCACGAGTTATGATAATCACTTCCACTCGCGCATGGCGTTATTGAACACCGATGGTTCGGACGTTCAATCCTTCAACCCACACTTTGGCGAACTCAGCTCTGTTTACACCGTCGCCCAGGTGGCGGGCGGTAAATATATCGTGGCCGGTCATGCCACCGATACGAACAATCCGAGCTACTGGGACAGGGAAATGGCCCGCCTGAACGCCGATGGTTCTTTTGACACCAATTTCCTTGGCTACGCAAATGAGAAGGTCGAATCCGTTAAAATCCAGCCGGACGGTAAAATTGTCATGGGCGGATACTTCTCTGCCGTCAATGGGGTGCCGCGCTCCAATCTGGCGCGTTTGAATGCGGACGGCTCTCTCGATAGCGACTTCGCTCCTGTGGCCGACAACTATGTTTGGACTATCGCGTTGCAGGCGGATGGGCGCATCTTGGCGACGGGTGGGTTTACGACGGTGGACGGAGTTTCTCGCAATGGTATCGCACGATTTTCCGATGTCCCGAGTTCCAACAATATTCCGGTCATTACGCTTCTCACGCAAACGGTCGATAGTCGCACGGCGATTTTCTCAGGCTCAACCCATTTGACGTCGACACTGCTCAATTCGGGTCAACCGTTGAATCCGCGCAACCGCGTGGTGAACGTGAATGATTTTAATGATGACGGAAAACCGGACCTGATCTGGCAACAAATCGGCACGAGCCCCGTGGTCTCGATCTGGTATATGGACGGTACCAATGTGCTCAGTCAATCAATGCTCGGCAATCAACCGGCGGTTCGTGGTTGGCGCGTAGCGGGCAGCGGCGATTTCAACGGTGATGGCAAGACCGACCTGGTGTTGCAATTCGGCGCGCATATCAGTTTCTGGTTTCTCAACGGAACCAATGTCACGAGCACGAATGGAATGACGATGATGGCGGCGACGTGGCGATTGGTTGGTGCGACAGATTTAGATCAAGACGGACAGCCTGACCTCGTCTGGCAGCATCCGGCTGGTTACCTCGCGATGACTCATATGAATGGAGCGGCGGTAAGGGACTCTGTGGTTCTGCACAAGCGCGTTCCGATTGGATGGGCTGTGCGCGCGTTGTCTGATTTCAGCGCAGATGGAAAGGCCGATCTATTATTCCAGAATGGCTTCGGCGGCATCAACGTGTGGAACTTTTCTGACACGAATTACATCAGCTCCAGCGCCAGAGGACGGATCGGCACGGCTTGGCGGGTGCTCGGCACTTACTAAACGACGAGAGACATGAAGATTCCATTCCAACGCGTGGCAGAGCTGTCGACAGACAAGCGGAACGAGCTCGAATCGCGGTTGCTGCAGAAATTATCTGCGGCCCAGAACAAAGGGAAAGTTGCGGCAGCGAAAGGCCCGAGGAAGGCGGCAGTTTCAACGTCACAGGAGAGCCTTTGGTTTCTGGATCAACTCAATCCAAACAGCCCGCTCTATAACATTGCGCAGGCGTTTCGCTTGAGCGGGCCTCTGGATGCGGGCGCGCTGCAAAAGAGTTTTGATACCGTTCTGCAGCGGCATGAGATCCTCCGGGCGAGTTTTTCCGCAGTAGACGGCAAACCGGTCCAAACAATTCGTCCGAGTGGGACGTTCGTTTTGGAACAAGTCGATTTACAACAAGAGGGACAGCCCCAGGCGGAGGCCGAGCGCCGGCTGAATGCAGAAGCACGGAAGCCATTCAATCTGCAGAGCGATCTGCTGATTCGTGGGACGTTGCTCCGGGTTTCCGCGACAGAACATTTTCTGCTGATCGTGGTGCATCATATCGTCGCTGATTTTTCGTCGCTGGTCGTTTTCTATCGGGAACTGGGCGATTACTACAACGGTTACCTCACCGGAAAAGAAGCCGCACTTCCCGAGTTGGAGATGCAATTTCCGGAGTGGGCCGCTTGCGAAAAAGAACGACTGCAAGGCGACTCATGGAATCAGAAGCTGGCCTATTGGAAGAAAAAGCTCAGTGGCGAACTGCCCAGCTTGAATTTGCCTACGGACCATTCGCGTCCTGCACAGCAAAGTTTTAAGGGCGCGAAACATGATCTGAAATTGTCGGCTGAGCTGCTGAATCAATTAAAAGAATTGAGCCGACGCGAAGGCACGACCGTTTACCTCACGCTTCTGGCGGCATTCGCCGTCCTGCTCAAGCGCTACTCGGGACAAAATGAATTGATCATCGGTTCGCCGATCGATCAGAGAAACACCAGCGCGGCGGAGAAGCTCGTTGGTTACTTCATTAACACCGTGCCGTTGCGCACCACCTTTCCGAGCGATTGCAGCTTTCGAGATGCGTTGCGGGAAATTCGCACCGTCGCGTTGGAAGCATTCGTTCACCAGGAAATGCCCTTCGAAAAAATGGTGGAAGGATTGCAGCTGACGCGCGCACAGGATCACAACCCAGTGTTCCAAGTGGTGTTCCAGTATCTTCCGAAACTTCCCATGCTTCAGTTTCAGACGCTGAATGCGGTTCCGGTTTCTCTCCACACTGGAACAGCGAAGTTCGATCTGACCTTCACGCTGGCGGAAGCGAACGATGGAATAACCGGGGAAATTGAATACAACGTTGATTTGTTCGAAGCGGCAACGATTGAACGGATGTCGGGTCATTACGAAACGTTGTTGCAGTCGGTGATCAAGGCGCCCGTTACAAGAATTTCCACGCTCGCGTTCTTAACCAAAGCCGAGGAGCGACAGATTCTCGGTCAGTGGAATGAGACTGGAACAAAATACCCACGACATGCGTGCGTTCATGAATTATTTCAGGATCAGGTGGATCGTAGTCCAGAGGCGGTAGCGCTGAAGTTTGCGGGACAGACAATGACGTATCGCGCACTGAATGCGCGTGCGAATCAGTTGGCGAATCGCTTGCAACAACTAGGCGTTGGGCAAGAGACATTGGTGGGAGTGGCACTCGAGCGCTCCTTCGAAGTGGTTGTCACGCTGCTCGCTGTTCTCAAAGCGGGCGGCGCTTATGTTCCCCTCGATCCATCGTATCCGCGGGAAAGGTTGGATTACATCCTGAAGGACACTGGAGTTTCCGTTTTAGTCACGACGACTCCATTTCAGGAACTTGGAGCGGGTGTCCCAAATACCCTTTTGCTTGATGCCGAAGGCGAGACTCTCGCCAAGCAGGAGCAAACGAATTTAATCAGCAACACTGCTCCCAACAGTCTCGCCTACGTGATGTACACGTCTGGTTCGACCGGGAAGCCCAAGGGCGTGTTGATTCCCCATCGCGGCATCACGCGCCTCGTCAAGGAAACCAATTACGCGCGGTTCAGCACGAGCGATGTTTTTCTGCAATTCGCGCCGATCTCGTTCGACGCTTCAACGTTTGAAATTTGGGGAGCGCTGTTGAACGGAGCCAAGCTGGTGATCTATCCGCCTGAAATGTTGTCGTTGGCAAACCTCGGCGACTTCTTGCTGAGTGAGGAGATTACGACTTTATGGCTGACCGCGGGACTGTTCCATCAAATGGTTGATGAGAACGTCGAGAAACTGCGTGGGTTAAAGCAACTGCTGGCCGGCGGTGATGTGTTGGCGGTTCCGCAGGTTTTGAAGGCGTTGCGCGAGCTTCCGAATTGTCAGTTGATCAATGGTTACGGTCCAACTGAGAACACGACCTTTACCTGCTGCTACACGGTGCCGCGTGATTGGAGCGGTGCGGCCCTTCCTATCGGCAAACCGATCAGCAACACCAAAGTCTATATCCTTGATGACGCGCTCCAGCCGGTTCCCGTGGCAGTCTCGGGCGAGCTTTACATTGGCGGTGATGGTCTGGCGCGCGAATACCTGCATGCTCCCGAATTAACCGCGCAAAAGCTTCCGCGCAATCCGTTCGGCAACACGGCGGAAGATCGGCTGTATAAAACAGGCGATCTCGTCCGTTGGCAAAGTGATGGGACAATTGAATTTCTCGGGCGCCTGGATAACCAGGTTAAAGTCCGCGGTTTCCGCGTGGAATTGGGTGAGATTGAAACTGTCCTTTCGCAGCACGCAGCAGTTCAAGAATCTGCGGTGCTCGCCCGTCAAACTCCGGTCGGTAAAGAATTAGTGGCGTACGTTGTCTCGAAAGACAAAAGCCCGATCGACGCCGGGACGCTACGAAGCTTTCTGCAACAGAAACTGCCGCCTTACATGGTCCCTGCGCATTTCGTGTCGCTCGAACGATTTCCGCTGACGGCCAATGGAAAGATTGATCGCCAGAAATTACCGGCGCCGGAAGGACGTGTTCCGGATGCCACATTGAGGACATTGCCACGCAACTCCGCCGAAGAAAAATTGCAGGCGATCTGGAGCGAAGTGCTGGGCAACAACGCCATTGGAGTGGAAGAGAATTTCTTTGAACTCGGCGGCCATTCCTTGCTGGCAACTCAAGTGATCTCGCGTGCCGGTCGAACGTTCGGACACGACCTGCCGTTACGTTTGCTGTTTGAACATCCGACGATTGCCACGTTCGCCGAGGCAATTTGCAGTCATCGAGGCGAAACTGCATCCGACCAGGGAACGATCCGAAAGAGGGCTCGCGTCGATGCAGTTCGTCTCGACCAGCTTTCTGAAGCACAAATCGAAACCATGCTGCGGGCTTCACAGAATCACACTCCATGAACACGAAGCTGCAAGATCTCGCGGTTCTATCGGCTGATGAGAAGCGAGCATTATTGGAACAAATGCTTGAGCAAAAGGCGGAACAAATTCCGCTTTCGTTTGCGCAACAGCGGTTATGGTTTCTGGATCAACTGCGACCGAACAGTTCGCTCTACAACGTCCCAACGGCGGTAAGGATCAAGGGCTTTCTTAATATTCAGGCGCTGCAGGATAGTCTTGAGACTCTGGTCAAACGGCACGAGATCTTGCGCACGGTTTATGACACGTCGGGCGAATCGCCGATTCAGATTATCAAAGATCGATTCTCCGTGGCATTGCCGGTGTTCGATCTGAATGAGACCGCCTGCCCGGACCTGGAAGTGGAATTGTCCCGACGTCTGCGGGAAGAAGCGGCTAAACCGTTTGATCTGGCGAAAGATTTGATGCTGCGCGCCGGGCTGTTCCGGTTGACGATCAAAGAACATGTCCTGTTCCTGAACGTGCACCACATTGCGTTCGATGAATGGTCATTGAAAATATTTTTCCGGGAGTTGCTGATTTGCTACACCGCGTTTTGCGAGAAAACAACGCCCGCGCTCAAGCCTCTTGCAATTCAATATGCTGACTTCGCTTCATGGCAGCGGGAGTCACTGCAGAGCAAACTGCTGGCTGAACAGTTAAGCTTTTGGAAAGAACATCTGGGTCCGGACGTGCATCCTCTCGAGCTGCCGATGGATCGGTCTCGTCCCCTGCACGCCAGCTATGTGGGTGCGCACTGTCAGAAAACATTCTCGCGCGGGCTGCTGCAATCGTTGAAAGTGATCTGCCGGAAAGAAGGGGTAACACTTTACATGCTGTTGCTTGCGGCGTTCAACACGGTGCTGCACCGATATACATCGCAGGAGGATATCGTGGTCGGAACTCCCGTCGCCGGACGGAATCGAGTTGAGACCGAGGACCTGATCGGATTTTTTGTAAACACGCTTCCGCTCCGCACCAGTTTCGCTGGCGATCCCACGTTTCAGCAGCTTTTGGCGCAACAACGCAGCACCTGCCTCAACGCGTTTTCCCGGCAGGATTTGCCGTTTGAAAGACTCGTGGAGGAACTGCAACCGGATCGCAACGCCACACAAAACCCATTGTTCAATCTCATGTTTTCGCTTCAGAGCGGGTTGCGCGACAAATGGGACCTTCCCGGGTTGACCTTTGAACCGATCGAACTGGAGAACGGGACAGCAAAATTCGATCTCACGCTGGCCATGCAGGAGAACGCGGACAGCCTGAGTGCGACCGCCGAATTTAGCACCGAGATTTTTGACGCGTCCACGATTGAGCGGATGTTGGGGCACATCGAAGTGGTGCTCGAGGCCGTGGTGGCTGATCCGCAGCAAAAGGTCTCGCGCTTGCCGCTGTTGAGCGCCAACGAGCGTCAACGCATTGTTCTTGATTGGAATCGGACCTCAACTGAATACCCGCGCAACGCTGCCGTTCACGAGTTGTTCGAGAAGGCGGCTGCAAAATTTCCAAACTCCATTGCGGTATCCTACGGGGCGAACCAACTCACCTATCGCGAACTTAACCAGCGCGCGAATCAACTGGCAAATTTTTTGCGAAAACACGGTGCCGGCACAGATGTGCCGATCGGGATTTCCGTTGAACGCTCGGTTGAAATGATTGTGGGCTGGCTCGGGATTCTCAAGGCAGGCGCTGCTTACGTGCCACTGGATCCAGAATATCCGAAAGAGCGTCTGGCGTTCATGGTGGAAGACACTCGGATGCCGGTATTGCTCACGCAGAAAAGTTTGCTCCAGAACCTGCCTTCAAAAAACACGAAGGTCTTTTCACTCGATTTAGATTGGAAAAGCATTGCCAACGAAAGTGCAACGGCGCCCGTGACGGGAACCGGTCCAGAGAATCTTGCTTATGTGATTTATACGTCTGGATCCACGGGAAGGCCAAAAGGGGTCGCAGTGACACACCGTGGAATTGTTCGGCTGGTGTTCAATACGAACTATGTGCAGTTCGACCGGAACGACCGGCTCGCGCAAATTTCCAACAGCTCCTTCGATGCCGCGACCTTTGAGGTCTGGGGTTCGTTATTGCACGGCGGAGAACTTGTTGGCGTGAATAAACAGGTCTTCCTGTCACCGAAAGACTTTGCGCACTTTTTGCGCGAGCAAAAGATCACGGGAATGTTCCTCACGGTCGCGTTGTTCAATCAGATTGTGGCGGAAGTTCCGGACGCCTTTCGCGGAATCAAAAATGTTCTGTTTGGTGGGGATGCTGCGGATGCGAAATCCGTTCGCACCGTTCTTGAGTCGGGGGCGCCTCAACATCTGATCAATGGCTACGGTCCAACCGAGAGCACCACGTTTTCCTCCTGTTACGAAGTGAAAGAAGTCGCGCCCGAGGCGAGGAGCATTCCCATTGGACGCCCGATCTCGAACACCACTTACTACGTCCTCGATAAGAATCTCCAGCCGTTGCCCGTGGGGATTCCCGGCGAGCTTTACATTGGCGGTGACGGATTGGCGCGCGGATACTTCAATCGCCCGGAATTGACTGCCTCGAGGTTCGTTGCCAATCCCTTCGGACCGAATTCGCATCTCTACAAAACAGGCGATCTCGTGCGTTGGCTGCCGGATGGGAACATTGATTTCCTGGGACGCATTGATACGCAGGTGAAGATTCGCGGTTTTCGCATCGAGCCCGAAGAAATCGAAGCCGTTTTGAAACAGCAAGAGTCGATACGTGACGCTGCCGTCCTGGTGCGGGAGGATTCGCCCAACGAAAAACGGCTGGTCGCGTATGCCGTGCCGAAAGCGGGATCTTCCATCAAACCTGATGATCTCCGGAATGCACTCAGGCAAACGTTGCCGGAATATATGATCCCTTCGGCATTCGTGTTGATGGAATCTTTTCCGCTGACGCCCAATGGAAAAATCAATCGACGAATATTACCAAAGCCGGAAGCCAATCTTGCAAGCGCGGAAGCGGTCGAAGGGCCACGAAGTTTCCTGGAAAACCAACTAAGGCGGATCTGGCAGGATGTTCTTGGTTGCGCATCCGTCGGCGTGCATGACAACTTTTTTGAATTGGGCGGCCATTCACTGCTGGCTGTCCGGTTGTTTTCCCAAATTGAAAAGACACTCGGTCAAAAGCTGCCGCTGCAAATTCTTTTCCAGGCGCCGACGATTGAATCGCTCGCTCGATTGATGCGCGACAAAGGGTGGTCTCCCGCCGGATCGTCACTGGTTGAAATCAAAGGCGAAGGTTCTCGTTCACCCATTTTTTGGCTGCACACGTTGGGAGGTGGTGGTGGTGGTGGGTTGTTTACCTATCATGAACTCGCGCATTTGCTCGGTGATGATCAGCCTTCCTATGGCTTTGTCGCGCCTGATGAACCGCACTCGGATATCGAATCGATGGCGGCTCATTACATTAAGGAAATGCGGGGCATTCAACCGAAGGGGCCTTATTTGCTGGGCGGCTATTGTTTCGGAGGAGTGATCGCCTACGAGATGGCCAGGCAACTCGTGCAGAGCGGAGAGAAGCTCGCGCTGCTGGCTTTGATCGAAAGCGTACCGCCACACGTCGACTGCCAATCACGGTGGACTGTGGAAATGTTCCTGCATTTCTGTCGGACGCTACCGTCATGGCTTGCGCATCAGAAAGTGAACGAGCTGTGGCGCCGTATCGAAGGAAAGGTGAAACGGATCGGTGCAAAAGTTCTGACGAAATCAAAAACATCTTCCGAGGGTCAAAACCCCGCAACTGCTGGTCTCAATGACGTCATCGATATGACGCATTATCCGACTAATTTCCGGCGTTTCGCCGAAATCCATTGGAATGCCTTGTTGCACTATTTTCCGAAACCGTTCCCGGGGCAGGTGACCTTATTCCGAACAAAACAGCCACGCTTGCTGACACTCGACCCTGAAGGCAGTTGGAGAAAACTCTCGCAGGGCGGCGTTGATCTGCGCCTGGTTCCCGGTTCGCATGAAACCATCCTGCACGAACCCGATGTGCATCACCTCGCCAAAGAATTGAATGCGTGTCTGGCAAAAATCCACGCGACGCGTTAAAGAGAGTTGGAAACTCTCGCATGAAAACTGGTTTGAATTGGCCTATTGCTCCCGGCGATGGGCAGTTGTCCCCGGATGAAGTTCACGTGTGGGCTGTGTCGGTGGAAGGTTTCTGCGCGCGAGTTACTGAACTGCATTCGCTGCTCTCGGAGGAAGAGCGCCAGCGGGCGGCCCGATTCCATTTTGAAAAAGACAGGCTGCGTTTTATTACCGCGCGCGGGATTTTGAGAATCATCCTGGCGAGTTACTTGAATGAAACCCCGCAAGCCTTGAGCTTTGGATATGGAAGAAATGGAAAGCCTGATTTGGTTCAAGCATCCGAGCTGAAGTTTAATCTTTCGCATGCCGACGATGTCGTGCTCTTTGCACTCACTAAAAATCGGGAAATCGGTGTGGACGTCGAAAAAGTTCAGGACTACCCGGATATCGACAGCGTTGCCAAGCGCTTTTTTTTGCCGGGGGAGATCAATGACCTCGAACGTTTCAGCGGAGAGGGGAAGCTGAAAGAGTTTTATCGCTATTGGACCCGGGGTGAAGCGCTCTTGAAATGGTCTGGGGAAGGCATCGTTGAACCTGCAGAGCGTCAGGCAATAACCAATCAATTCAACGGAACCGTTCGAGAGTTGGCGTCCGCTCCCAACTACGCCGCAGCCGTTGCCGTCACGGGAAAGTCGTTGGCCTTCATTGAGCGGCAATGGAGTCCTGCTACAGCTATTCCGTCATCCTGCCATAAATAATTTGCCTAGGGAACTGGAGGTAATTGGCGCGACTCGATAAGGGAAGCCTCCCGATACAAGGAAAATTTAAACGGCCTAGGATAGTAATAGTGAGAAGAGGATACGTGAACGCAAAGTTGATAAAATATTTTGGAATACTCGCCTTTTTCATAGGATTGATTTGCGGCTGCACTGAAAAGGCAAACCACACCGCCGCGGAGGCTCCTATTAATTCAACTGCAAACGTTCCCACCACCAACGAGACGGTCCGGGTGAATCAACCGCGCGCATACCAGCGGGACGAAGCTATTTCAGCAAACGGAACCAACGTGCAGCTCCGGGAGGCTGCCGGTGCTGCTTCGTCCGGTGCTGACAAGGCATTATCGGAACGGGTGAAGACAACGTTGCAAAGTGATTCTACTCTCTCACCTTTGATGGAAGGAATTCACATCTCGGCGAAGAATGGAAAAGTGACCATAGCCGGCACCGTCAAAACCGAAGCGCAAAAGCAACGCATCTTCGAGATGACACGTGAAATTGTCGGGGCGGATAATCTCGAAAATAAAATTGAGGTTAAGTCCACGCCGGAAGGGACGTCGGGCCCGGAGGTTCAGAAAAACACTCAACCATGAAAGTGATTTATGGCTAAGGCCGTTTTTTGTATCGCGACCAGCGAATTTCAAGCTGAATCCATTGTGAACGACCTTCGGGTCGCCGGATTCAATGACAACGACATCTCCGTTTTATTTCCGGACAAAACCGGCACGCACGATTTTGCGCACGAACAGCACACGAAAGCGCCTGAAGGAGCGGCGACGGGTGCCGGCGCAGGAGGTGTCCTGGGTGGAACCCTTGGGTGGTTGGCGGGCATTGGCGTTCTGGCTATTCCTGGGATTGGGCCATTCATCGCTGCGGGTCCCATTATTGCCGCTTTAGGTGGAGTTGCCCTGGGCGCTGCCCTGGGTGGAATCACGGGAGCGCTGATCGGGATGGGTATCCCCGAATATGAGGCCAAGCGTTATGAGGGTAAGATCGCTGCGGGAAATATTTTAATCTCTGTCCATACTGAGAATGCTGACCAAGCCACTCGTGCTCGATCGATTTTTGAAAAAGCGGGTGCGGAAGACATTTCAACCACCAGTGAGGCTGGCGTTCCCAAAACTCAGGCGTATCATCGCGGGGAAAAACCAGCGCGTGCCGAAGGCTGGGATAACAAGACCTAACTGAGTTTCGTTTTATTAAATTCAACAATATCTATGAATAAAGCACTTGGAATTGCGTTACTCGTGGTGGGAGTGATCCTGCTGGTCCTGGGCTATAACGAATCTCAATCGTTCAGCTCCGGCGTATCGCGTGTTTTTAATAATTCGCCGACCGATCGCTCTATTTGGTTCCTCGTGGGGGGTGGAATTGCGGCCGCGGTCGGTCTATTCTTGACGGTAACCAAATCCCGTTGACCCGCTTTTCCGGTAAACCCATTGCTGAAAATTCTTGCGCTTCTACGCAGGATGGTGATTCTTTTTATCCCGTGAAAACATCTGCACCAAAAAAGAAGGAACTTGCGCCCAAGCAAACGAAATACCGAGTCCTTTTGGTAGATGATCATCCGATCCTTCGGCAAGGACTTGCGCGCCTGATCAACGAGCAAAAAGATCTCATGATTTGCGGTGAGTTCGAAGAAGCCGCCAAAGCGCTCGATTCAATCGAAGGTTTAAAACCCGATGCGGCTATTGTCGATATTTCTCTGAAAGGCGCCAGCGGCATTGAACTGCTGAAGAATATCAAAGTTCGTTTTCCACAGCTTCTCGTCCTCGTGTTGTCCATGCATGATGAATCCCTTTATGCTGAACGCGCTTTGCGTGCCGGGGCATCCGGTTACATCATGAAACAAGAAGCAACTGAGCAAGTGCTGGTTGCATTGCGCAAAGTTCTCGGGGGAGAAATCTATCTCAGCGAGGTGATGAGCAGCAAACTGATGCACCAACTCGTCGGTGGTAAACCTACCGCTGGCTCGTTGCTGGAGCGGCTCAGTGACCGCGAATTGGAAATCTTCGGCCTGATCGGCCAGGGCCGTGGCACGCGACAGATCGCCGAGCAATTACATTTAAGCGTCAAGACCGTCGAATCGCACCGCGCGCACATCAAAGAAAAGCTGAACCTGAAGAACGCCACCGAATTGGTTCATCGCGCTATTCAGATGCGGGGAGAATAACTCTTCCCCCGCTCGCGACCCCTCCGCCCTCCAACATCAGAAAAACACTGATTTTGCGTTGCAACTTTTTGCCCACCCCTGAAACGCCGCTGGCCTGATTCAAGCTTTTCTTCTCCTGCGTTCAAATGGAGCCGTGAACAAAACGGCACTCAGGACGAAAATAAAAGTTTTCGTGGTGGATGATCATCCTTTGCTCCGGCAGGGGATAACGCAGCTTATCAATGCGGAAAGTGACATGGAAACCTGTGGAGAAGCCGACAGCGCAAAAGCTGCCATCGAGTCAATTGGAAAAGCGGAACCCGACCTCGCCATCCTCGACATCTCCTTGAAAGACACGAGCGGAATCGAGTTGCTCAAGCAGCTCAAAGCGCAATTTCCAGATCTAAAGATCCTGATGCTTTCCATGCATGACGAGAGCGTTGTGGTACAGCGCGCGTTACTGGCCGGAGCCTCGGGGTACATCATGAAAGAGGAAGCCAGCGAGAAAACTCTTGCCGCCATCCGTTGCGTCCTTGCCGGGAACATTTATTTAAGCCGCGAAATTGCCAGCCGGTTGGATCATCGACTTTCACGAGAAGCGGGTTCGATTCATGAATTCGAGCCGCTACGCGAGGACGCCCATTTCTTTGGAGCAGAGAGTAACTGCCAGATCCTATATTCTCCGGTAAAGCGTTGCATTGCGTTGCCGGAGGAGGGAGTGCAGGAGATTGAACAGGGCCATGAACACAGCCATGCCTATTAGATAATCAGGGAAATCGGTAAATTTTAACTGCAACTTAATGCCACCTTACAAACGGTTGGTCTCCGCATTGTTCTCACTACCGCTGCGGCCTAGGTTGCGGTATGAAAACAAAGAATCTTCGTTTACCTGTGCTCTTTGCCTCGGCGGGAGCCATCATCTGCACGGTGTCAGTTGCCCGCGCTGCTGACGCTTCACTAGAGGTCAGGCAAGACCAGTCAACGACTCAAAAGGAAGTGATCAACGAGCCTTCCGGCGCCGATCGATCCTACACGATCCAATCGTCCCAACCGGCTGTTCAGTCTTCCTACTCCAGTCGTACTTATGAAAGCGGTGCTCAGCTCGATCCCGACGCCGAAGGTGATCGTGTTATGCACATGTACCAGCGTGGCAAAGCTGCCGCTGAATCATTGGATTTGCAGATCAAGCCAAACCCAATTGTAGTTTTGCCGGGATCCGCGTCATTCGAGAATTTCCAGACCTCGGAAAGCTTTTCACCGGGTCGCGTGCAGCAGCAAAGCTATGGCTTCAATGAGCCTGCGGCCGCGGAACGTGAATCAACCACGAGCAGCAGTACAACTCATCGTTACTCCACCACTGACAATGCTGCGGCATCCACTTCCTCTTCCTCGACCGCCACCCTCAGTTCTGGCACTACGATCAAGGGCAGTGACCTCATGGGGATGAATATTCGCAATGAACAAGGCGAAAAGATCGGTGAAGTGAAAGATGTCGTGCTCGATCTGAAATCCGGACGCGTCGCTTACACCGTTGTTTCTGCCGGTGGTATCGCCGGGATCGGTGACAAATGGCTGGCCGTTCCGCCGACTGTTTTTACTCGCACCGGCACGGACCGGGCGCTGACCTGGAACATTGAGAAAGAAAAACTTCAGACTGCGCCGACGATCGATAAACGCAATTGGAACGCGGCGTTGCAACAGGAGTACATTGGGACTGTTTACAACTTCTACGGAGTCCAGGGTTACAATCAGGACTCTGACCTGAACGAACCCGCCGGCAGCCAGAAGAAGCACGATAGTCAGTTCGATTCCGAAAAGCAGGAGAAACAAGACCAGGACAAAAAGGACCAGAGCCGCAATGACTCCAGTTCTTCTGACCTGCAAGGCCAATCCGCCGGTGCTTCCACGCAATCCTCTGAACAAAGTGAAGCGCTAAAGAGCCAGCCGGAAAAGTCCGCCAGCTCTTCTGCTGACATCTCCAAAGAAGCGGCCGGTGCTCAATCCTCCAGCAGCAGCAGTTCCAGTGCGCAACCACAAAGCTCAAGCTCCAGCTCCAGCGCCCAGCCGGAAAGCTCTGCTTCAAGCAGTGCTGATGTGAACGCTCCTGCCGGTGCGGCGAGTTCGTCCAGCAGCGCTTCGCCTTCGAAAACGTATACAACAGATGCGCAAGGTCAGCAGAGCAGTTCGAGCAGCAGTCAGAGTTCCGTAAGTGAACCCGCTGGTGCCGCAACGTCTTCCACAGAACCCAGCAGCGATACCGCGTCTGGTTCCCTTGTGAGCAAGGTGCAGATGGCGCTGAAAAATGACGCCTCTCTCTCTGGCTCGGCGCAAGACGTCCGCTTCGCGATGCAGGAAGACAAGCTCGTGATCAAAGGAACGGTCAAGAGCCAGGACGAGAAGAATCGGATCCTGGAAAAAGTGAAAGCTTCTGCCGGCAGCACTCAGATTGACGATCAATTGAAAGTCAGCGCGAGCAGCGATTCCGACAGCAACAGCAGCAGCGAGAGTTCGCCCGACAATAAATAATGTTCGCAAGGAAAGGAGCTATTTATGGCTAAAGCCGTTTTTTGTATCGCAACGAGTGAATTCCAAGCGGAATCGATCGTGAACGAACTCAAGGTCGCGGGATTTTCGGACAACGACATTTCGGTGTTGTTTCCGGACAAGACTGGAACCAAAGACTTCGCGCACGAGCAACACACCAAAGCGCCCGAGGGGGCAGTCACGGGAGCCGGAACGCTCGGTGTTGTCGGTGGCGCCTTGGGATGGCTCGCTGGTATTGGTGCTTTGGCCATCCCCGGCTTGGGACCCTTCATCGCGGCCGGACCGATCATGGCCGCCTTGAGCGGCGCTGCGGTTGGCGCTGCGGTGGGTGGCATCACCGGAGCCCTCGTCGGAATGGGCATTCCCGAATACGAAGCCAAACGTTACGAGGGAAAAATCAAAGAAGGCAACATCCTGATCTCCGTTCACACCGAGAATCACGATGAGGCCAAGCGCGCGCGGGACCTCTTTGAAAAAGCCAATGCTCACGACATCTCCACAACGTCGGAAGCAGCGGTGAAACAAGAGAAAGCCTTGCGATCGGAATCAAGGGAAGAGACCTGGGAAAAGTTTTAAAACGGGCTGGGGACGCCAGCAGCGTTCCCCAGCTTTTTCGAGGCCGGCAATTGTGCCGGCCTGTCCTGTTTAAGAAAGGAGACTTATATGCTGACAACAATTGCAAAAGTGTGGGGATGGATATTCCTCATCGTTGGTATTTTAGGATTCGTTCCCGCAGTCGCGCCCAATGGGCATTTGCTCGGGATCTTTGATGTCAATGGCCCGCATAACTTCGTGCATCTTGCCACGGGGATTGTGGCCTTGATCTGCGGTTACCAGAACGCTCACGTGGCGAAACTGTATTTTCTCATTTTTGGCATCGTTTACGGACTGGTGGCGTTGTTGGGATTTGTGGCTGGAAACAGTCCGGTCCTGGGAATCATTGCGAACAACATTGCGGACGCCTGGCTACACGTGGGTATCGCCGTTGTTTCAATTGCTTTGGGCTTGATGCCTGAGACGACACGGGCAACAACACGAATGTCGGTGCCCTAAAATTTCCGTCTGCACAAAACGAGAGCCGCTGGACAACCAACCCGGCGGCTTTTTTATTTTGGATAGCGAATTTGAAAACAGATTCTCATTTAGAGCGATGGTGAAACCCAATCGCACCTGAACAACTCAATTGGTACGACAGAAGGTTCCGGGTTTGGAGTCCCGCCTTTAGGCGGTGCGGCGTGAATTTGCCAGCAGGCTTGCAACAGATTGAGACGCCCGGAATTCAAGCGCTTTACCGGCTGAAGCCGGGACTCCAAACACGGAGATCATGGATTTCGCCCTTCCGGTGTGACCGCCCACATATTAATTGGCGTAAAGGTCTGGCCGAATTTGATGAAGCGGACACTTCCATCGACAAACGCGTAGTTCGACCCTCCATTCTCTGAATCCTTACTGCCGGAGGAATGACGACGTTCGTTCAATTGCGTCCAGACATCGCCGGAGAGATAGTTCAAATAGAATTGACCAAGGGTTTGCTGCCCCGTGTTTGGCGCTGAAGGTGCATCGCCGATTTTCTCTCCCAACACAATGCTTGAAGACGCATCGGCAATTAAAATTTCTTTCAATGGATGATTGGTCGTGTCGAGGTCGCGAAAGTAATCATCCCAGGCATTCATGATGTAAGTGCGCGGTGCTGCGTCCGCCGGATGCGCCGCGGGATTGGCGTCATCCATTCCGAGCGAATACGGATTGGGAACATCAGACGGACATCTTAAAATATTCGTTGTGCGATAACCCGGCAGCAAGAGCGTGGTCCAGCGGTCTACATTCGACGGAGTGGGGATCGTGTCCTCATTGTCATCGACATACATCAGGAAGGATAAATCGAGTTGGCGCAGGTTATTGTTGCAGGCGATGCGGCGACCCGATTCCTTGGCCTTGCTGAGACTGGGCAATAACATCCCTGCCAGGATCGCGATAATCGCAATCACCACTAAAAGTTCAATCAACGTAAACGCTCGGGACGCTGGTTTCATTTCTTTACAACGATCGACCACTCTCACTTGGACTAAGGATTCCGTCTCGCTTATTCAACCTAACGATATCAGGGCAAATGTAGAGGGCGTGTTGCCCAAAGGGGAACCGTCAGTTTTTGGACCGCGGGTCTGTGACCCGCAGCAGATTCCAATGACAAAACAGGCGCAAAACAATCCATGCGTATTGAAGTTCTAACGTTGCTGCGGGTCACAGACCCGCGATCCGGGCTTTGGGCAACACTGCCTTGAAACTTGCAGGATATCAGAGTTCGCCTACTCTCCAGCCGTATGACATTTGCAAAGGTGTTCGCCAAATCTCTCTTCACCCTTTCCACCGCTTCGCTTCTCGTCTGTGCCGGTTCCATAGCGTACGCGGACGTGAAACCTCACAATCTTTTCTCCAACGGTATGGTCTTGCAGCAAGGCGTAGATGTGCCGATCTGGGGAACAGCGAACGACGGCGAAAAAATCACCGTTAAATTCCAAGGTCAGACGGTCACCACGACAGCCGTCAAAGGACGCTGGATCGTTCGCTTGAAACCATTAAAAGTGGGCGGCCCTTTCACCATGACGATCAGCGGCGACAACAATGTTGTTATCAACGATGTTCTCGTCGGTGAAGTCTGGCTCGCCAGTGGACAATCGAATATGGCCTTCACCTTATCTCGCGCCGCGAATGCCAAAGAAGCCATCGCCACTGCCGCAGACTCACAGTTGCGCCTCTTCACCGTTCCGCACGAATCCGCCGATGAGCCGCAAACCACAGTGGCCAGCGCCTGGAAAGAATGCACGCTCCAGACCGCCACGAACTTTTCCGCAGTCGCCTATTTCTTCGGACGCGATTTGCGTCAGAAACTGAATGTGCCGGTTGGCCTCATCGATTCTTCCGTCGGCGGCACGCCCGCAGAAGCCTGGACCTCTCGCAGCACGCTCGAAAGTGATCCTGCGTTAAAAGGAATTCTCGACCGCTATGCCGAATCGATTAAAGCCTTTGAGAAGGCCGAGTCAAAAAAACCTGCGCCGAAGCCCGTCCCACAGGGAAAGTCTACACCGAAGAAAGCCGCAAAGCCTTCGACCGCTTCCGCCGATCCTCGAAAGAGCGCGAAGCGTCTTTCCGCTCTCTACAATGCGATGATCGCGCCGCTGCAACCTTATCCGATTGCCGGTGTGATCTGGTATCAAGGCGAAGCCAATTCCGGTCGTGCCGACGAATATCAAAAACTGTTTCCTGCCATGATCAAGAACTGGCGTCAGGCGTGGGGCGGGAAAAACTTCCCCTTCCTCTTCGTCCAAATCGCTCCGCATGAGCGGATGTCGCCGGAGATACGTGAAGCGCAGTTGCTGACGTCGCAAAAGGTTCCGCGTACGGCAATGGCGGTCATCACGGATTATGGCAATGCCAAAGATATTCATCCCACGGACAAAGAACCGGTCGGCCATCGCCTGGCGTTGGCTGCGCGCGCGATTGCGTATGGCGAGAAGCTTGAATACTCAGGTCCGGTCTACAAATCGATGAAGGTCAAAGGCGACAAGGCGATCCTGAGCTTTACGCATCTCGACGGCGGATTAGTGGCGCATAACGGCGAACTCAAAGGATTCACCATTGCCGGAGAAGACCGCCACTTCGTCGACGCCACCGCGACGATCGAAAAGGACAAAGTAGTTGTGACAAGCCCGACCGTCGCCAAACCGACCGCCGTCCGTTACGGTTGGGCTCCCGTTCCAGACGTTAATCTGTTCAATCAGGAAGGTTTGCCCGCGACACCGTTCCGAACCGATACGAAGTAAGGTTTGGGGTTTCCCTGGAGGCAACTTGGGCCGCAAACCCGGGTTTCGGTGGTTTTGTCCCCTAAAGAACTTTTCCGGGGGCGATTTTGGAACTTTCGACGCCAAAAGAAAAGTTCTGACGACGTTTTTGGTTCCAAAACCGACGAAAGAAAAGTTCTGGCGACGTTTTTAGTTCCAAAACCGACGAAAGAAAAGTTCTGACGATGTTTTTGGTTCCAAAACCGGCGAAAGAAAAGTTCTGGCGGTGTTTTTGGTTCCAAAATCGACGAAAGAAAAGTTCTGACGACGTTTTTAGTTCCAAAACCGGCGAAAGAAAAGTTCTGACGGACGTTTTGGTTCCAAAACCGACGAAAGAAATCTTCCTAAAGTCCCAAAATACGCACTTTTCGGCTTTCCAACGGTCCAATAGGGGTCAAAAAAGCTGTTTCCGGCAAAAAGGTCCCGGTTTTCTCATTTTAACCAAGATTGGCGGTTCGACGGGGAGAACGGGGAGGGCCAGATCGTCAGGTGAGGATTTTGACCTTACCCTTTGAGCTCCGTCGATAGGCATGCAGACATTGACCGTCCACATCGATGAATTGCACTGTTACCGAGTCGGTTGTGACGTGAATATGATTGAATCCAAGAATCGCCTTCGAAAAACCGCGACCCGACGGAGTCACTTCATACATCTCGGCACCGCCTGCACCCGAAACAACAAAGTTGGTCTTGTAGCCGTCGACTTTCAAATGTTGCAGGTTGTGATCGTGCCCCGAAAGGTAGAGCGAAAAGGGATTCGCTTTTAAATGCGCGCCCCATGACTGGATTAGCTTGGCGTTGTCGCTTCGTTTCGACGTCTGGGTGAAAATGGGATAATGGGTCACCATCCAGAGCCAGGGAGCGCTGGTTTTCTTCTTTAACTCCGCTTCGAGAAAACGCTTTTGATCCAGTTTTTCGCGCGGGGTCATCGCGCCTTCGAAGAAACTTCCATCGAGGAAAATGATTTTGACCAACGGCTTCTTGGCTTCCGGTAATTCCACGGCATACCATTTGGCGGGCATTTTCCAGCGAGACGACGGATTGTCCTTCGCGTAATCCAGCTGCATTTGCGCCTTCGCCGGGCCTTGTTTGGAATCGTAACCCGGACCGTAGTCATGATTTCCGAGGCAGGCGTAAAACGGACAGTCGAAGTCAGCCGGAGCATACATGTCCTCAAAATGCGGTTTGAAGCGCTCGGGCGTCAGTTTGCCGTAAAAATTATCACCCAGAGCCAGCACGGCGGCCAATGGCGCATTCAGTTTTTTGGCGAACGCAGCCATTTGCTGGGCCACGGCGCGTTGCCGATCGTTGCCGGATCCATAATCGCCCATCGCGAGAAAATGCAGTCCTTGTTCGGGAAAGTTCGTATTGGGGACCTTGGCGTTGGCCTGGCTGAGCCATCCTGCGGTCAGTAATCCGCTGCTAAAGAGGACGGTTTTCTTCAACGCGTCGCGTCGCGTCATCGGAGGGAAATTAGAACTGCTTTGCACGAGAATAGGACTACCGGAAAAGTTCCGCTATTCAAGGCCGTTCATTTTGGATTGAAACCCGCGTCAATTGGCCAAAAACTCTGGCATGCATTTTCCCGGTTTCCGCATGAACGCGATGTTGCTTCTTCTTTGCGCCGCGACGGTTTGTTCCAGTGCCGCGACCGCGCCTGCAAGACCGAACGTTCTCTTCATCGCAGTGGATGACATGAACAATTGGGTAGGCGTGATGGGCGGTCATCCGAATGCGAAAACGCCGAACA
>JAQGOU010000586.1 GCA_028293445.1 Verrucomicrobiales bacterium
TTTCCCTCCTTGGTTTTGACGATCGTGGCGACTAGGCCGAACTCCTTGCCCGAGACGAGGGCCGACTTCCCTTCCATCTCGACGTAGACGACTTTGAAAGAACCGACGGTCTTTGTGGTGGATCCCACCTTTAAACTGTTGGGCGATTCCTTGTAATACTCTCGCCATCCCTTGATTCTTTTTTCGGCGGTGCCGTCGTCCCCATGGAAGGTGCGAAAGTAAACGGACGCAGTGTCGTTGGTGCTTGAGCCTTGGATTCTGAGAAGCAGGCCTTTATCGGCAAGTTTGTCGTTCGCAACCCATTTCCATTTTGGTGGTCGAACGAAAGTAAACCCATCCACCATGAAGTTTTCCGGATCGGCGTGCGCGACGAGCGCCATGAGGAACAGCGCGAGCAACAAAACCGAACGTTGTCCAGAAAACGAAATCTTCAATCAGTGATGAACTATCCTCGACTGCAACAAATCGTCAATGAGTCGTTGCAGAGGAAATTGAAAGCCGTCGCATCGCCGCTGTCCCAGCCGCAGCCGATCCGAACAAGCCCAACCACATGAGGTTAGACCGATGCCGCGCGAGCATTTCACCCGCTGCGGCTGAGACAGCCGCGGTCCCTTGCGTTCGTCCGCTTTCGGGGCTTAGTCAGATTCTCTTTCTTTCAAGGCGTGCTCGACCATTTCGTGGAAAATGATTTTTAAGTTATCCAGCACTTCCTTGCGGCCGGACATTCGAGCGACGACGCGTCCTTCTTTCGTTGAGACGATGGCGGCGTACAGACTGAAGTCCGCACCCGAAGCGCGGATCGACGTTCCTTCCATTTCAATGTAGATGACCGGGAATGAAGCGACGGTTTTCGTTTCGGACCGCACTTTCAACTGGTCGCCCGATTCCTTGAAGTACATTCGCCAGACGTGGATTCTTTCATCTGCACTGCCCTCGGCCCCAGTGAAGGCTCGAAAGTAAACTCCATCCGTATCGGCGGGAGTTGATTCCTGAATGCTGAGAAGCATACCGTCGTTCGCAAGTTTTTGGTTCCAAACCCATGGCCATTCCTTGGGTCGGACGAAGGTGAGCTCACCCACCATGAAGTTTTCCGGATCGGCGTGCGCAATGGCAGCCATGAGGAACAGGACGAGAATCAAAACCGAGTGTTGTTTAGGATAAGATGTCTTCAATCAGCGGCGGATAATTATCTATCACAATAAATCGTCAATGGAACTTTGGAGGAGATATTTGTGGATCGTATCAGAGCGTTTGATCCGTGACCGTCTCGGTCTTTGTGCAAGGCAAGCTACTCGGATTCTCTTTCTTTCAACGCGCGCTCAACCATTTCCCGGAAAGTGCGTTTGGAGTTATCGATCACTTTTTTGCGGCCAGACATTCGAATCACGAGGTGCCCTTCTTTCATTTTTACGACGGCAGCGAACAGGCCGTAATCCGGATGTATTTCGTGCGCCGAGGTTCCTTCCATTTCTATGTAGATGACCGTGAAAGCGCCCACTTTCCTGGTTTCGGTCCGCACCTTTAAGCTGTCGGCGGATTCCTTGAAAGTGAGCCGCCATGCCTTGGTCCGGTTTTCCGGGCTGCCTTCCTCCCCTTTGAAGATTCGGAAGTAAACGTGCACGGTGTCGTTGATGATTCCGCCCGGGATGTCGAGGAACAGTCCGATATTGGTCCGTTTTTCTTCCCAAACCCATTTCCAGGCGGGCGGGCGGACGAAAGTAAACTCATCAACCATGAAGTTTTCCGGATCAGCGTGCGCGAAGGCAGCCATCAGGAACAGGGCCAGAATCAAAATCGGACGTTGTTTGGGAAACGAAATCTTCAATCAGCGGCGGATAATTATCTATCACAATAAATCGTCAACGGATCTTTGCATGAGATGTTTGTGGATCGTATCAAAGCGCTCGCGGTCGGCGGAATCTATGACAGGAAGTTTACGAGATAAGCGTGAACGATCCTGGGCAACCGCCTACTTTTGGCAAGTGCGATAGGTCAGGTTCATTTGCTCTCGCATCCAGTAGAAGACAGCCCGGGCCTTTTTGTCACTGTTGAACTTGGCCACGGGGTGTTTGGTTCCGTCGGTTAATGCGATGGTGGGAAAATATTCGTTCCACGAACTGTCGTCGTTGGTTCGATGGACAATTTGCAGCGTGATGTCGGCGATTGTCTCGCGCGAAATAGTCAGGGCAGTCTTACGTCCGCAGAGCAACGGCAGGGTCAGATGATGTCCATGGCCCGATATTACCACGTCCTCGCGACCGGAATTCTCGACCCACTTTCGCCAGAGCCCGACACCCGCCGCGGCACTCACGACCAATATCCAAGAGAGCCAAACGAAAGGTGGTTCCAAATTGATGTCAAAGATGGAAAAGACGATTGCGTGCGCGATGACAAAACCGATCAACGAGACGAAGAACATCGGACCGGGGGGATATTGCCGGAGTCGTAAACGAAGGCCGTCGGGGGTGGAGATAATGTGCAACGGAGCGATGGGCGCGTTCGCTCCTATTCGATTTCTCCAGGCAGCGACGAGGAATGAACCTCCGATCACGATTATACCGAGGACAATTCCCACCGGCCAGTCTTGCTCCGGGCCCAGGTCGAGTTTCAAGACAGCATCCCACGGATGTTCGCGGGACGGAAGATCGAGAAGTTTGATGCGCGCACTCGCGTCGTAGATCATCCAGCCAGTGAATGCCAGCCAAAGGGTGGTCCAGATTATCCGGACGACAATCTGCTCGAGCGTGAGTCGAGGGGCGCGTTGGGTTGGATCCTTTTGTGTGATGGATGAGGATGGGGTGAACATAGAAATGTCCTTGGGTTCCGCACGATGGAGATTGGTTTCGTGAGGTAGAGTCGAACAGCGGAGTTCCGGAAAAGGAAGAGCAACAAGCCTGGTTTGGCGAACTGTCTCACGGCGGCAGCGTAACACGGAGGCGTGAAAAGGCTCGTGACAATCGTGTGACAAAACGCTGGGCAGCGCCGGAGCGCCCGTTTCCAAACGGGCTTTGCGTAAGGGGCATGAAGACAAATAAACCGTTCCACCGGGAGTTCGCGGAAAGCCGGTTTGGAAACCGGCGCTCCGTCCCTCGGGAGCTGGGAAGATAATCGTTTAACGATGCCATTCGACAGAGATTCCAGACCTAACAAGCCCACGACGACAGATAGAGATGCGTCTGTTTCTCAGAACCGCTGCACGCGGAAGAAGGTCGAGTTGGTGGGTGAAACGGTAGTTGTCCACTCGCCGTTGGCGCTGAAAATTCCCGGACCCCTCCACTGCCAGTCGTGAAGGTTCGTAGAGGATTGTAGAAAGGTCAGACCTGCTTCGACGGGCCAAGTGAGTCTTAACGCATTGGAACCGTTTTCATTGGTTAACGCGTACTGCAGACGGGGAAAGTCGAGATAGAGACGGGTCACGAACAGGTCGATGTCGGAAGTCGTCACGGACTCATTGCCAAAATAAACCGTGCCTTGTGTCCAACCCGTGGCGTAGAGCGCGTCGCCGCTCAGGCCAAGAGAAAAAACGCGCTGCTCGTCATCAGCAGATATCTGGGTCGTCCAGAGAAGGTTACCGTCGGTATCAAATTTGGCGATGATCCCGTCCGCGTCGATGAATCCGTTGGTGACGAAATTGGTCACCGTGACGTTATCGATCGTCAGGGTGGGGCTTTCGAAAAAACCGCCGATGTAGCTGTTGCCCGATGGATCCACGGCAATCTTCCAGGCGGAATCAAAGCCGTCGCCATGGCCGGATTTTGCCCAAAGCGGCACCCCGTTACTGCTGAATTTCGCCACGAAGAGGTCTCCGGCGGGATTACTGTTTGTCAGGACGAAGCCGCCGAGGGCGAAATTAGTGCTTTGATAATCGCCGGTGATGTAACAGTTGTGCTGTGCGTCGACGGCGATGCCCCGCGCTATTTCGTTATATTCTCCACCGAAGGCGTTCGCCCAAAGCACGGTGCCGTTCGGATCGTATTTGGCAACAACGATGTCGCTGAGTTCTCCAAACCCGCGGTCGGGGCTCGAGAAAACGAAACTGCCAAAGGCGACGTTCGTTCCCCGGAACGCTGCCGAAAGATAAAGGCTGCCGGCGTCATCCACGGCAATATCGCTGCCGCTGTCTGAGTTTGAACCACCCGGATGTTGCCCCCAGATGAGGTTGCCCGAGGGGTCGTATTTCAAGAGCAACACATCGGAAGCGGTGGTGCTGCTGACGACGAAGTTTGTGCCGCCAATGATGTTGGTGCCGTTGATGCTTCCGGTGACATAAACATTCTTGGAAGCATCGACTGCCAGACCCATGGCGGTGCTGGAAAAACTCTTGTTGGGACACCGCGCCCATAGTGGGACTCCCGTCGGGGAAAGTTTCGCGACAAAAAAGGAATATCTACCGTTCGACGCCGTATTCGTGAGGGTGATGTTGCCGACGGAAAGGTTGGGGGAATCAAATCTGCCAGCAACGTAGCAGCAGCCTTGCGCATCGACGGCCGCACAGAACGCGCGGTCATCCCCTGCCCCGCCGAGCTTTCGGGCCCATTGCACGACACCGTTGCTATTGCATAGGGTGACAAAGCAATCCATCGGTGCATTGGTGAGGACAGTGTTCGTCAACAGCAAGGTGTTGCCCCAATAGAAGTAGGTTGAATTGAAATAACCAGCGGTGAGGCAATTGCCCTGGGAGTCGACGGCAAGATCATAGCTTACCTCGCTTCCGGTCCCGCCTGCGGTTTTGACCCACCTAAAGCCGGGCGAAGCGGCGTTCGCAGTGCCGGACAAAAAAGTTGCCGTGAGAAATAGAATGATAGACACCAGATACCCGCGGACCTGAGCTGTTGGTTGCTTACCCATGTGCGGCAATGGAATATCATTGAGAGACAAAGGCACCAAGCAAAGAGTGGTTCCTCAACGGTTGAGAAACGAGGCGGACAGGTTCAGCTGGTTGCGGAACCAGGAATTGAATGCTTCAGCTCTCTCGCGGTCATCGAGTTTACCGATGCGCTCGGCGGTGCCGTCGTGGCGCACGATTCGTGGATAATAATCAGACAAAACATCCGGGTCGGAACTGCGACTTACCTCTTCAACGGTGAGATCGGCAATGGCATCGGTGGCGATGACCATTGGCATCTGGCGTCCACACAAGAGCGGGAGCGCCACGCGTCGGCCACTTTCGGAGATAATGAGATCTTCGCGGCCGGATTGCGTGATGCGTTTTCGTTGCCAGGCAAACAGGCCGGAAATTCCAAGAATCGTAAGCCATACCAGGCCGCTGATCCAAAGAGGCGGGTTAAACTCATAGAAAAACGCGACCGGAAACAGTGCGAGAAACGAGGAGATAAACAACACACCGATAAAGAGCATTGCGGGCGTGCGATAACTGAACCGGGCACGGATCAGGTCCCGTTCGACAATGATTTTCACGCCGCCGGCGATAGGTTTGGTTTTCGCCCTTCGCCTCACGACGGCAACACCGTACCAGCCGCCGAACATGATAATGTTGAACGGCATCATGAACATCAGAAAGAATGGTTCGTCGCCACGAAAACCTTTTTGCAACACGGCTTCGGATGGATGTCGCGGGTTGTAATAGGCGGTGGTATGCAGATCTTTCGGATAAGCCATGACGAGTTCACGCGCGCGTTTGGACGTGAGACTGATTTGATTGCCGGCAAAGGTGCGCTCACTCGTGAACGCCTTTCCCTCGGCCGTGTAGGAAAAATGAATGTCCGCGTAGTAGGTGGTGGAGTCGCCACCTGAATCGAGGCGTTCTTTACTCTCGACGACGACACATGCCACCGGCTGGAAGGTCAGCGACTGAAGACTTTTCCCGACGCCATGAATGATCGCGACGTCGAAGACGCCCGTGATGGCGGTCCAAAAACCAAGGAAGCATACGATGAAGATTCCGCCGCCTTTAAGTTGTTTCACTGACGCAGTGTATGCTCGCTGCGCTCACATTGACAATTGGGCAATAGACAAGAGTCAATGGGGTTCCCCGGACGATTAACTTCGTCTTAGGGAGCCGGCTTCAGAGACTTCAGTTCCACTTCCGCGCTTGCATATTCCGTGAAATCTTTTTGACCGGTCGCCAGGCAGTTCTGGAAATATTCGGTCGCCTTTGGTTTGTCGCCCGCGATTAAACGCTTCATGCCCGCGTAGAAAAATGCTTCACACTTCTGTCCGGTCTCGACTTGTTTCTGCGGGTTGCTCGCCGCTTTCAAGAAATCCGGCTCCGCCAGTTGTCCGGCGAGGAATTGCCCCACTTTTGTTGCCCAGTCATTCGGCTGTGCGCGGCGGGTCCCGAGCCATTTCTGCAATTCCTCCGCGGCGGCCGCAGTCTGGCCAAGGCGCGCCCGGGTCAAGAAGATGGCGAAATGAACGTAGTCGTCCGAGGAATTGAGTTCATTGGATTTGCGGAAATCGGCCAGAGCTTCGGCGGATCGCTGTTGACGATAATGAAAGTAACCGCGGGCGCGATAGGTTCTTGGGTTGGTCGGATCGAGCTCTACACTTTTGTTGAAGTCAGCGCCGGCGCCCGTTAAATCCCCTTTGGCTCGCTTCACCTCGGCGCGGCTACTATAAGCACTGGCATCGGGTTTCAATTCGATTGCTTTATCAATATCGGCGAGGGCCCGTTCAAGGTCGCCTTTCATTTGTCGGGTCGTGCCGCGATTATGGTAGGCGTCGGAAGCCTTGGGATCGAGCGTGATGGCCATGGTGAAATCGGTGATCGCGCCGTCCAGATCGCCCTGGGCTTTTCTGGCGTGGCCCCGATTGAAGTAGGAATCAGCTGATTTTGGATCAATACGAATGGCCTGTTCGAAATCCGCGAGCGCTCCCGTGAGGTCCTGCATCATCTGGCGCATATTGCCGCGATTATTGTAAGCCTCGGAAAAGCGTGGATTGAGAGCGATGGCTTTATTAAAATCGGCGCTGGCGCCTGCGATGTCTCCCTTGGAATGTTTCGCCAGACCACGCGCATTGAAAGCCAGGGAGTAGTCGCTTTTGAGAGAGATCGCTTTGTTCAGGTCAGCGAGCGCCCCGTCGAAGTCGCCTTTCTTCTGCAGGGTAATTCCACGATTGTAAAAGCCATCGGGAGAAGTGGGCGCGACATGAATAGCCTTATCGAAGTCAGAGATGGCGCCGTCGAAATCGCCCTTCTCTGCTTTACCGATGCCGCGCTTTAAGTACGTTTGCTCGTCTTGCGCCAGGCCGGAATGGGCTGCGAATAAAGAGAGAAGCAGGCAGAGGAAAATTGTTTTCATAAAGTGCGCCATGGTGATGGGGAGAACGCTGGCTTGGTTCGTCCACATAGTCCAGCTTGCTTTGCTCACATCGTCAATTAAGCAATAGCCAATAGCGGAAACACATTATTCGTAACGAAGCGCTTCGATAGGATCAAGTCGCGAGGCTTTCCAAGCGGGGTAATAACCGAAAATAATTCCCACGGTTACTGAGACCGCTACGGCCGCGATGATTGCGGGAAGCGACGCGATGGTCGGCCAATGCAGTAGCGCAGTCACGGCAACGGAGGCGCCACGCCCCAGCAGAATTCCGACGATCCCGCCAGCCAAACACAGGACCACAGCCTCGACCAGAAACTGCCGTAAAATATCCTGCGCCCGCGCGCCGACCGCCATTCGCAAACCGATCTCTTTCGTTCGTTCGGTCACCGAGACCAGCATAATGTTCATAATGCCGACGCCGCCCACGACGAGAGAGATCAAGGCCACGACCAGCAAGAGGTTCGTCATGACGCGACTCGTAGACGCAAGCGCCTGGGAGATTTCCGTGAGGTCACGAATCCTGAAATCATCGGGCGCACCATCCCGGAGGCGATGGCGGTCGCGCAGCAAGCCAGTGATCTGTTTGATCGCTACGGGAATATCCTCGGGGCTGTCGGCGGAGACAAAAACATCATTGAGATCCGCGAAGCGCGTTAGTTGCGGCATGTCGGCCGCCTGAATCGCGGACTGTTGAGAATAGAGCGCGACCTGCTGATTCGGATAAAGCTGATTGAGCGAATTGACACTGGAGGAAATCGAACCGCCGGACGTTCCGCCTGTCTGCCGCACTCCGTTCACCCGGAACTTCACCATCGTCCAGGGCGCAACGACCACGTCATCCTGATCGCGGCCCATCATGTTGGCTCCTTTGCGTTTCAGGACTCCGACGATTCTCATGCCCACATTCTTGACGCGGATTTCTTTACCCAGCGGCGACTCGGTGCCGAACAATTGGCGAACCACCGTTTGTCCGATGAGACAAACGGCCGCAGTCGCGCGAACATCTTCATCGGTAAATGCCTCGCCCTCGGCAAGGTCCCACTTGCGCACCTTGAGAAAACCGGGCGTAGTCCCGAGCACCCGGTCCGGCAACCAATTGTGACTGCCATAAATAATCTGCGCCCGGCAATCGACACTCGGCGCAACCCACGTCACCGCACTGCACTCGTTGCGAATCGCGTCCGCATCTTCGGGAGTCAACGTCACGCGTCCGCCTCCTCCGGAACTCACACCACCAACCGAGGAAGAGCTGGGATCGATCTGGATGACGTTGGCGCCGAGACTGGAAATCGTTTGCTCGATGGAATGGGTGGAGCCGCGGCCAATCTCCATCATTGCGATGACCGCCGCGATGCCGATGATAATCCCCAGGCAGGTCAGCACAGAACGCATCACATTTCGTCGCAACGCATGCAGTGCCATTCCCAAAATCTTTCCGCCCGCTTTGATGGCATCCCAACGGGTCTCGACTTTCGTCGACGTCGGTATGGGCGTCGGCACCGCTTTTACGGGTCCCAGCACCTTTGCGGGAGAACCTTCTTCGACAATCATGCCGTCCTTCATCCGGATCACGCGTTTGGTGTGACGCGCCACGTTGTCGTCGTGCGTGACAATGATAATCGTCAGCCCCTCTTCCTCATTGAGCTTCTGAAACATCTTCAGAACATCCTCGGTCGTGCGCGAATCCAGATTGCCGGTCGGCTCATCGGCGAACAAAACCGGTGGATGATTGATGAGGGAGCGTGCGATCGCCACGCGCTGTTGTTGTCCGCCGGAGAGTTGAGACGGTTCGTGGTCCATCCGATCGCCCAGGCCGACCAGCTTCAACATTGCTTCCGCGCGTGCGGAACATTCCTTTTTTGAAAGATGACTGGCCGTGTAGTTCAGCGGCATCAAAACATTTTGCAGCGCGCTCGTGCGGGGCAGCAGATTGAAGTTTTGAAAAACAAAACCAATCTTCTCATTGCGCAGCATTGCCCGTTTCTCCGCCGACACCGTGGAAATTTCCTGCCCATCGAGCCAATAGCTGCCAGCGGTCGGTCGATCCAGACAACCGAGAATGTTCATGAGGGTGCTCTTGCCCGATCCGCTGGTGCCCACGAGCGCAATCAATTCACCCCGCTCAATCTTCAGCGAAACATTGTGCAACACCGGAATCTCCATCTCACCCCGGCGATAGATCTTTTGGATGTTTTCCAGTTTGATGAGTTCCATAGGAGAAATTGTTCTGATGATGCGCCCGCACGGACGATCAGCGTTTAATGACAGCCGGCAGAAATGGATTCTGCGTATTCGCCTGCGCATTGGCCGCCATATCGCCGATGACGACCCCCTGGCCTTCCTGCAATTTGTCGGCGGTGACGGCAGTGTTTGCACCATCAGAAGTGCCGACCTTCACGTCGAGTGGCCGAACGAATTCGCCATCCTGCACCCAAACGATAGAAGGGCGGTCTTTGGAACCTTTGTTCTTTTTAGAAGGCTTACTCTCTCCGGCAGAGGAATCATCGGCGGACGGCTCCATGGGATTTTGCGAACGCGCATCAGGAGAAATTTGTGCAACTGAACTTGGCGTCCAACGCAAGGCGGCGTTGGGAACCAGAAGCGCGTTGGCTTCCTTACGCACCACAAAACGGACGTTGGCCGTCAGGTATGGCAAGAGCGCGCTGTCCTTGTTTTCGGTGTTCACTTCCACGGTGTACATCACGACGTTTTGCGTCATCGTCGCGTTAAGACGCACCTTGCCGACCGTGCCGTCGAACTGCCGATTCCCGAAGGCATCGCACGTAAATGTGACTGGCGCGCCCGGAACAATCTTCACGACATCTGCCTCGTTCACCGCGACCCAGATCTGCATTTTCGTCAAATCTTTGGCGATCAGGAAAAGACTCGGAGCATTGAGGCTCGCGACGACGGTCTGGCCAATATTGACGCGGCGATCAATGATCACCCCTTTGACCGGCGATTTGATCACGCAGAAGGCGAGGTTCCGTTGCGCCTTATCCAACGCGGCCTGGGCTTGCACGGTCGTGGCCTTGGACTGGGCAATGGCCGCATCCGCCACGGCGACGTTTGCTTTAGCAATTTCGTGATTCGCCTGCGCGGTATCGAAATCCACCTGTGACACCAAACCCGAGTCACGCAACGATTGCATTCGTTTCCATTCCGCATTGGCTTGAATCAATTTCGCCTTCATCTGGTCGAGATTCGCCGACGCGCTCAACTCACCGGCTTTGTCCTGTTCCATCTGCGCTTTCGCTACTGCAAGATCAGCGGCGTAAACCGAGTCATCAATTCTCGCCAGAACCGCCCCCTCCTCGACCACCGAGCCGTAGTTGATCGTTTTGCCATTGATGTCGGTGCCGAAACTTTTGATGAGACCGGCGACCTGAGCCCCGATGTCCACGACTTCCTCGGGCTCAATCGTCCCACTGGCGCTGATTGTGGACGACACCTCGCCGCGCTTGACTGCGGTCGTGCGGAATGACGCTTTAGCATGACGATGGGTTCGCCACCACCACGCCCCGCCGCCACCGATGAGCGCGAGGGTCAAAACAATAACGAACGGCGCTTTAAAAATATTTTGCATTAAATCGTTTTCCGGGCTGACGGGAAAATTCAGTTAGTAGACGCAGATAACCGCAGATTGTTTCGGATAAAGTTCGTGTTCGTTTATCTGCGTCGATTCGCGATTTTCATGAATTGCGCCAGCCCCAGAAAAGCAGCGTAAGGACAAAGAGCATGAGCAACCACGCTTTTTAAAATGAAGATTTTGTCATCAAACCAGTGGGGATGCCCCAATCAGAACCAGCGGGTGAGCCAACGACTACTTTTACCGAGCTTCGACGGTGCCCGCAATGAGGTCGGGACGCAAACTGTTCCCATTGCTAATATGGGGTGTGAATGGGCTTTATCTCGTGCGCAAAGCCTAGCGTGATGTGAGATTTTCTACGCTGCATCAACTAGCTGGGCGACCGATGATATCTGACCGGGCGGGCGATAAACTTCTTCCATGAATAACGTTTTTTATATTATCGGAGTCGTTGTCGTGGTGGTTGTGTTGCTGCATTTTCTGGGAATTTATTAGGCTAGGCTCGCCGGCTCGCTTCGCTCACATAGCCGATAGCCGATAGCCGATAGCCGATAGACGATAGACGATAGACGATAGACGATAGACGATAGACGATAGACGATAGACGATGACGTGGAGCTCAGTCCGCTTGTTTCTCTTTCAAGGCGCGCTCGACCATTTCCTTGAATTTGACTTTCGATGCATCGACGACTTTTTGCTGCGGGACATTCGAGCCACGAAGTGTCCATCCTTGATCTTTACGACAGCTGCGAAGACGCCGAACTCGGGAGTGGATTCGCGCGCGGAGGTTCCTTCCATTTCGAGATACACGACGGAGAAACCGGCAACAGTGTTTGTGTTGGATCGTATCTTTAAGTTTTCGAGCGATTCCTTGAAGTAAGCCTGCCATACCTTGATCCTGTTTTCCGGGCTGCCCTCGTCTCCACTAAACTTTCGGAAGTAAACAGACGCAAGGTCGTTGGTTTTGGATCCCTCGATCTGAAGAAGCAGTCCGGTCTTGGCGAGCTTTTCGTCCCAAACCCATTTCCAGTTCGATGGCCGGGCGAAAGTAAATCCATCAACCATGAAATTCTCTGGATCTGCGTGCGCAAGCGCGGCCAGCAGAAACAGAGCAAAACATAAAACCAAGCGTTGTCCGGGAAACGGGATCTTCAACAAGCAGGAACTATCTGGTTGCCACAAAAAGGCGTCAATGAGTCCTTCGAGATTGGGGATCCAAAAATGCGGGAATCGTAACAATACGGCCGCAGCTCGCTCCGCTCACATAGACAATCAGGCAATAGACAATAGCGGATGAACGGAAGAATCGTCGATCAGCTATCGTCCCGGAGGCGCTTTTTCGGCGATGAGATGGCCGTCTTCGGTGTGACGAATCACAAGGTGCACCTGCTCGTGGA
>JAQGOU010000642.1 GCA_028293445.1 Verrucomicrobiales bacterium
AAAAGTCGTGTCGGTTCGAGTCCGACCACCGGCACCACTTGGATACCGCCTTTTCTGAGGCGCTAGATTTGCAAAAGGTTAGTGATAATCCGCAGATTATTCGGTATGAGTGCAATCAAAGTTCCAAGGGGTCATTGCTTGAACCTGATCTGACTTAGGATGAGATCTCTGCTGGTTAACATCATCGTTTTCTTTTGGGTCGCGCGAGGTTTTGCCGCCGCACCCGCTCTCGTTCCGCTCCCGCAACAATTGCAGGTCCAACCGGGAACCTTTACACTTTGTCCGACTCAACTGATTCCAGGCGTGCCGTCCCCTGCCCCAACGAGAATCCTGGTCGATGGCGTATCTCGGGAAACTGGCGAATACCTGGCCCTGATGCTTTTCAAGTCGACAGGTTACCGGTTTGAAATTGCGACAAACTCCGGCACGGCTCCGGTTGCGCGGGCCATTTTACTCACGACCAACAATGCCATCGTGAGTCTGGGACCAGAAGGCTACGAGCTAACGATTGCCACCAACTTCGTTCTGATTCGCGGTTCTACGTCTGCTGGAATTTTTTATGGCGTGCAATCGCTGTTGCAATTATTACCTCCGGAAATTTTTTCTTCACGCCCCGTTAGCGGCGTGCCCTGGACTGCGCCATGCATTTATATTCAGGACACACCACGATTTCCCTGGCGCGGCTGGATGCTCGACAGCGTTCGTCACTTTTTCAATAAAGACGAGGTGAAGAAATTCCTGGATGAAATGGCGCTTCACAAATTGAACATGTTTCATTGGCATCTGGATGACGATTCGGGCTGGCGCATTGAAATTTTGAAATGGCCATTACTGACGGACGTGGGCGCCTGGCGCACGAATGTAAATTTCGGGCTGAACCCGCGGTCCAGTACCGCATATGACGACGATGGCCGGTACGGTGGTTATTACACACAGAATGACGTCCGCGAAATTGTCGCTTATGCCACGCAACGACACATCACAATCGTTCCAGAAATTGAGATGCCGGGTCATTCCACGGCGGCCATCAAAGCTTATCCGCAATTCGCGTGCGGCTGTGCGACCTGCGCCAACAGCACGCCAAGCCTCGACATCACCAACTCGAATGCGAACGGAGTGTTTTGCGCGGCCCGACCGGAAACGCGCGAATTTCTGCACGACGTCTTGACGGAGGTGATGGATCTGTTTCCCGGGCAATACATTCACATCGGAGGCGACGAAGTAAATTTTAACAACTGGCAACAACATTCGCTCGATCAGCAGCTGATGAGTAGCCTGGGAATTACTTCGCTCCAAAAATACCAGGGTTATTTCACGCAACAGATCGCTGATTGGATCAAAAGCCGGGGGCGGACGATGATCGGTTGGAGTGAGATCATGAATGGAGGGCTGGTCACGAATGCGACTTTGATGGATTGGAAAGTAGGAACGAGCAGTCGCGCCATCCAGGCTGCGACGAATCAGCAATTTGTGGTGATGACGCCTACGACCTATTGCTACATCAATGAATGGGAAAATGGCAACGCCAGCGGTAGCGGCGTAATTTGGTCGAACGAGCCGCCGGCCCAATCTGGATTCGTGCCGTTGAGCACCACCTATAGTTTGGAGCCGATTCCTGCGGGTTTGCCGGCGGCGTTCACGAATTACATTCTGGGTGCGCAAGGGAACTGCTGGTCGGAATATATTCCCTCCGCGCTGAATATGGAGTTCAGGATGTTCCCGCGATTATCCGCACTCGCCGAAGTGAACTGGACTTCTCCCGCCCTCAAAAACTACGCCGACTTTACCAATCGACTCGTGATTCATAAACAACGCCTCGTGAATCTGGGAGCGAATTACAATCCGAGCGCTTCACCACCTGAGATTGCGTCGTGGGCTCCCGCGCAAATCTCAACGAACTATTCGGTTCTCACCTGGAACATCACATCAAGTATTAGTACTGCGGGTGAACTCGACTTGAGTTTTTGCTGGAAGACAGGATCGCACGGCCTCGACATCGCGTGGGCTGCTTTGTTTGAGAACGGAGTGGAAATTGATCGCGACACGCACGCGGGCTTCACCGGAGTCACTCCAGCCAAACCGATCTACGTTCTACGTTTGCCGGCGCGCCTGTCCACTGCGACCTACACTCTGCAAGCGTTGGTCGCGGGACGAGGTGGGACAAATTCAAATGGCGTTGTGTATCGCCCGAATTGGGATTGAGCCATGAATAAACAATTACGCCACATGGTTCTCGCCTCCTGTGCCTTGCTGACGCTGGCGGCAAATGTCCGCTCGCAACCGCTCGTAATCAGAACGCTGGCGGGACAACCAAACCCCGGAATTGCGGACGGCGCCGGTAGCAACGCACAGTTTAACGGTCCCTCGAGCATCGCGGTCGATGATGCCTGGAATGTCTACATAACCGACTCGCAGAACGGCACCATCCGAAAGATTTCGACAAACAACGTCGTGAGCACGTTCGCCGGATCTGCTGGAAGCTTTGGAAGTCTGGACGGCACCGGAAACCAGGCACGCTTTTACGGGCCGCAAGGAATCGCGGTGGATAGCGCCGGTATTCTCTTCGTTGCGGACACCGCCAACGCCACGATCCGAAAAATTACACCCGA
Organism: Verrucomicrobiales bacterium; assembly: GCA_028293445.1. Lineage (GTDB taxonomy): Bacteria > Verrucomicrobiota > Verrucomicrobiia > Limisphaerales > JACDHS01 > CBHWET01. The sequence goes on from JAQGOU010000642.1 coordinate 2,610, forward strand.
GGGCGCGGTGAGCACGTTCGCCGGTGCGGCAGGCAGTTTGAACAGCTTCGACGGCGTAGGAACGAACGCCAATTTTTTCCAACCAGAAGGCATCGCGGTCGACAAGGGCGGGAATGTGTATGTCGCGGACGCATGGAATCACACGATTCGCAAAATCACACCTTTGGGTGTAGTGAGCACGTTGGCCGGTTTGGCTGGCAGTTGCGGAAGCATGGATGGCACTAACAGCAAAGCCCGTTTCGATCGACCCGCGGGAATTGCCGTGGATGGTGCCACGAATCTTTTCGTCACCGACTCTCTCAACCACACCGTCCGCAAAATCACACCGAGCGGACGAGTGACCACCATTGTTGGATTGCCCGGTGTGTGGGGCAATGCGGATGGAACCAATGGCTCGGCGCGATTGTTTCAACCACAAGGAATTGTCGCTGATAACGTGGGCAATCTTTTTGTGTCCGATTCCGGCAACCAAACCATCCGGAAAGTTTCCGCGTCCGGAACGAACTGGGTCGTGAGCACCGTCGCGGGTTTGGGGGGAAGTGCTGGCGATGCCAATGGCACCGGGGATATCGCGCGATTTTATTTTCCGGCGGGGCTGGCGATGAATAGTGCAGGTTACCTCCTGGTGGCCGATTCCGGTAACAACACCATTCGCAACGAGGGCTTCGAATTAAGTTCCCTGTACCTGCTCGCCGATGGCCGCTTCCATTTCACACTAAACGGAAAGAGCAATTTGAACTATGCGGTCGAAGCTTCAAGTAACCTGATCCAATGGTCGGTTATCACAAATTTGTCCAGCCATGATGGCGTCCTGGAATTTGTCGATCCCACACCGCAAATGGAAAACCGCTTTTATCGCGCGGTCGTCTCTCCTTAGGCGGGCTGCAGTTCCGCGGTCCTACGCTCGCGGGTTCATGTTGCGTTCCATCTCGAGGCGGTCGGAGGCGTTGCGCGGATTGATCTTGTGATTCCTCTTCGTCCGCCGATCCACGAGCATCTGTCGCTTTTTTCGACGCGTGCGGAGCTTTTCGATTTCCTCGTCCAACTTGAGAAAGCCGTTGAAGCGTTTAGAATCGAGTTCCCCCTTCTCCATCGCGGCGCGAATCGCACATCCGATGTCCGAACGATGTTTGCAATCGTGAAACTTGCACTGTTGCGCCAGCAGTTCGATATCCGCGAACCGTTCGCGCAGGGTCGTCTCGTCGGTCCACATGTGAACCTCCCGGATTCCTGGATTATCGATCAGCATCCCGCCTCTCGGCAAAATCAGAAGTTCGCGGGCTGAAGTGGTATGACGCCCTTTGCCGGTGATCGCATTGACCTCATCAGTCCATTGCCAATCATCGCCCAGGAGCATGTTGATGAGTGCAGATTTGCCCACACCGCTCGAACCGATAAACGCCGCGGTAACTCCCGATTTGAGATAATCCTTCAAGATCTCCACCCCGTTATTCACGACAGCACTCGTGATATGAACATCCGCCTCAGGATTCAGCGCGCGAATCGCCGCAGCCGCTTTTTGATTCTGTTCGTCCGGGTAAAGATCCGATTTATTGACCAGCACGACGGCCTTCGCGCGACTGCGATCAATCAAAGTAAAATACCGTTCCATGCGCCGCGCATTGAAGTCCGGCCCGGCATCCGTCACCACGACCACCACGCTGATGTTCGTCGCGATCACCTGCTCTTCTGCAGTCTGTCCCGCCGCCCTGCGCGAGAAACAACTCTGCCGACTCAATCGCGCCTGGATCAAAGTATCTTCCCCTTCCCCACCCAGTTCCAATGCCACCCAATCGCCGACCGCGGGAATTTCCGCATCCGTTTCCGCTTCGTGATAAACTTTTCCGCTCAACGTCACTTCCACCTCCACCCCGCCGTCCATCAGTGCGCCGTAGGTAATCCGGTTGTCCCGAATCAAACGCGCCGGTTTCCATCCCTTCAGGTAGAACGGAGCGAACTCCTTTTCAAAGGCGTCGTTCCATCCGAGTTCTGCCAGCGTAAGACTCATTGCATCAGTTCGTTTGCTCTGCTGCCGGTTCCTCTTCGGATAACGCGCGTTCAATCACACCCAGCAATTCCGCCTGTCCACGCTTGGTTACCGACGAGCAGGTAAAAATCTCCGGCAGATTGTCCCACCACTTCGACATCTCGACTTTGAACAGATCAATATTCTTCTGCACGACTGCGGGCTTCGAGACATCGATCTTCGTAAAGACGAGCACAAATGGCACATCGTTACTTCCCAGCCATTGGACAAATTCCAAATCGAGCTTCTGCGGTTTGTGCCGCGAATCGATCAGGACAAAAACAAAGATCAGGCTCGTCCGGTCGACGAGGTATTCGGAGACAGCATCATTGAACTTAGCACTGTTTTCCCGGGCGACCTGGGCGAAGCCGTATCCCGGCAAATCGACCAGACGCCAGGATTTGTTCATGATGAAAAAATTAATCAGCTTGGTGAACCCGGGGACGGGCGAGACCCGCGCCAGATTCTTTTGCCCGGACAACATGTTCAGCAAGGAAGACTTCCCGACATTGGACCGTCCGATAAAAGCAAACTCAGGAAATGTCTCCATAGGACACGATTCCAGGTCTGGGGCGCTGACATCAAAAACTGCGGACGTAATGTTCATGTTTTAAAACGAGCCTTGGAATATGCACTAAAACCCTAATTTCGCACATTCATATCTTTAGACAACTTCCCGAAGATCGTTTTCGAGTCGTTCTATGTCGATACAGGAGAGGCAGAGAATCAGAAGCTTGCCAAATCGTTTTACGCCGGTTGGGGATGCGCGGCTTTATGAATGAACAGATCAGTCGCCGAATTGAACAATTCTACCAGACCGGTAAAAGCAGCGGGTTTAACCAGGTAGGCATTGACACCCAATCCGTAAGCGCGATTAACGTCCGCTGGCAGTTCGGATGAACTCATGATGACCACGGGAATCAGCTTGCAAACGGCATCCTGCCGAATCCATTCCAAGACTTCCAAACCGCTCCGTCTTGGCATTTTGATGTCGAGGACAATCAACCGTGGCAGCGGGTTTAGTTTGCGGTCGGAAAACTCTCCTTTGGCTGAGAGATATTGAACGGCTTCCTCTCCATCGCTCACCATGCGCAAGTCAATGTCGATGCTGTGTTTTCGCATCGCGCGTTCCACCATATAGCGGTCGTTCGCTTCGTCTTCGGCCAAAAGGACTAGGGGCTTTCCATGCACGTCAAGAATGGTACAGGAAGATATCGCCATAAGCCATCCGTAAATCGTCGACACGTAGGGAGTGCGTATCTTGAGGGTACGCGGCCTACAAACGCATCCGCACCGCAGGGCTGAAGGCCCGTCATGTGATAGCCCAGGGTGAAGCACGAAGTGCGCAGCCCTGGGTAAACAGGCCGCGAAAATATTCTTCGCCCTGTAGGGGCGACACAGGCGTTAACCATACCGATGGGATTGTGTCGGCCTTACAGGCCTTGACCGAAAATTTAAATAACATAACCCAGGCCTGCACTCGCGATGCTCGCTGAGCCTGGGCTATCCCATGACGGGCTTTCAGCCCTGAGGCCGTCGCGCTCTGTGCATCCCTGGATCCTAAGTTTCGACGGCGACGCCGCGCCAGTGTACCCGCCGCAATTGCAGGAGATGTTCAAGTGCACGCAGAAGAAAGGAACAGCGATGTTGGAAAATATAGAGAAAGAGCAGCAATTACGTTGAGCCTTCGTTTCCGCCGCCACAAGCGAACATCCGAAAAAAAGTGTCCAAGTTTCAGTTCGGGCGGGGAATAATTAGGTAGATGGCCGAAACGACCGATATCGACTTGCTGCGAGAATACGCGGAACGCAGTTCCGAACCAGCGTTCGCTGCACTGGTCCAGCGGCACATTAACCTGGTTTATTCCGTCGCGTTGCGTTACGTCGGCAATTCGCATGATGCGCAGGACGTCACGCAAGCAGTCTTCCTCCTTCTGGCTCAAAAAGCCGCCACCCTGCGGGAACGAACCATTCTCACCGGCTGGCTTTATGAGTCCACTCGCTTCACCGCCGCCAGATTTCTGCGATCCAAAATGCGACGTCAATTCCGCGAACAGGAGGCACACATGCAATCGAGTCTGAATGATTCAGATACGGACGAGGTCTGGCAGCGACTCGCACCGCTGTTGGAAGAAGCCATGTCGGGCCTGAGTGAAAAAGATCGCACGTTACTGGCATTGCGCTTCTTCGAAAATAAGAGCGCGGAAGAAACGGCCACAACCCTCGGGATTCAGGAATGGGCGGCCCGCAAACGTGTCGCACGAGCGGTGGAAAAGCTCCGGACATTCTTCGCGCGACGCGGCGTCAGCGTTTCGGCGGTTGCTTTAGTTGGAGCGATCTCGGCCCATTCCATTCAGGCCGCTCCAGTCGCGCTCGCGGCCACCATTTCCACCGCCACCACCGCCCTCATCGGAACCACCCTCGCCAACTCTGCAACCGTTACCGCCACCAAAGCCATTGCCATGACCACACTGCAAAAACTTACTATCACCGCGGCCCTCGCTATTGTCGCCGGAGCTGGAATTCAGCAAGCCTATGAAGCATCCCAACTGCGGGACCAGGTCCAAATGCTCCGGCAACAACAAGCGCCATTGGCCGAGCAAATCCAACGCGAACAAGACGACGCGACGAAACGGCTGGCTTCGCTGCCAAAGGAGAAAAGCCGGGATACAGAATTGCTCAAATTGCGCGCCGAGGTCACCGCGCTTCGCCAAACCGCGCGGGAACGGGCGACAACCGAATCCGTCACAGGGGCCTGGGCAACTCGGATCGCTTTGCTGAAACAGAGGCTTGATCAAATGCCCGACAAGCGAATCCCAGAGATGGCGTTCCTTACGGAAAAAGATTGGGCTGCCGCCACCCGAGACGCCGACCTGAGCACCGACGACGGCGCGCGCCAAGCCATGAGCGCCTTGCGGAGCGCGGCCAAAGACAACTTTCTCGGCGCGATGCGCGAGGCCTTCAAGAAATTTGCGGCTGCGGCCAACGGCGGCGACCTGCCGAGCGACTGGACGCAATTGGCGCAGGCCATCAATGCCAATGCCGCTCTCTTGCCCTCTGACCTGGCGCAACTCAAGCCCTACTTTGACGTGCCGGTCGAGGATGCGACCTTGCAGCGCTATAAGTTCGTGCGCCTGGGGAAAATGCACGACAATCTCTCCGATGTTCTGGTGCGGGAGACAGCCCCGCCCGTGGACACCGAGTACGACACCCATCACGACCTGGGCCTTGAAAGCAGAGGCGTACGCAGCGTCAACCTGATCGCGGACGCGGTTGCCGCCGCTGCCAAGGACTATGCCCAGGCGAACAACGGCCAGATGCCCAGCGACCCTGCTCAAATCGCTCCCTACCTCAAGCAGCCACTGGAGGCCGCTCTCGTAGAAAAGTACCTGCGCAAACTCCCTACCGACCCCGCGGTCCCAGGCAAATGAAGCGCCAAACCATCTTCAGGGTAGAACCGTTAATAATACAGGCAGTTGCCGAGGTGAGAGTATCCAGAAAGAGCAGTTGAAATGATCGGCGCCGATATTGCAGAGGGATGATTTGATGGCACAGAAACAACCGATGCGTGCAGCGCGTCCACGCCTCAGGGCTGAAAGCCCGCCATGTGATAGCCCAGGGTGCAGCACGGAGTGCGGAGCCCTGGGTAAAAGATCGGCGAAAATATTCTTCGCCCTGTAAGGGCGACACCGGCGTTACTATACCGATGGGATTGTTCCGGCCTTACAGGCCTTGGACAAAATCAGACTAATTTAACCCAGGCCTGCGCTCGCGATGTTCGCTGAGCCTGAGCTATAACATGACGGGCTTTCAGCCCTTGAGTTTCGCCTCGGACGCTGCCCATTTCTACTCCTGTCCTATTTTGACGGCGCGATAAAATTCGTTCCCGACATGAACATTGTTCGTGAAAGTGAACAGGCCATCTGAATTCGTGAACGTCAACTGAGGTTCCCATTCGTTAAGATCAATCGAAGAATCAATACGATAAACACCGCGCAAGTTGGCGAGGAGAATCCATTCAAAAGCACCGGACGCCGAAACGGACGTTCGCACCGTCATGCTATCGGTGTTGGTTGAACCGCCATACACAATTATATTTGTCGTTCCTGCAAACGAGGCCCACTGAAGGAATGCAAAGCCGGGAGCTCGAGGCTGGTAGTAACTATAATTCGCTCCGCCAGCCGCGATCAACCGACTCGAATCAAAGTAAGTGATTTCAATCGGACCCTGAATGTTACCTGGTCCGTCTCCGTCGGGCTTATCATTAAGGGTTGAGTTGTTCTTCCAGAACGAGGGACCCGTCGCTTTGTGGTTTTGGCTCCAAAGGAAAGGCTTCCCGTCATAAAATGCAAGGGCTGTCGGAGCGTCCTTGCTGTTGAACAAGATATCAGGCCGGGTGACGATCCGTTCGGCGTATTCCTCGTTAGTTCTCGCGGGAACTGGAGGAAGATTTGGATGCAGAATGAATCGGTCTGTGAAGATGTTTGTTTGAGGCACGAACTGGGAATTTGTTGGATCCCATAGCATGCGGTTAAATGTCAATTTCTCAATCCCAGGGCGCAGGACATAACCCACCTCAAGACCCACCCTGCAACCGGGCGGTAAATCTTCCACCTTGCAGTTGTCACGATGCAATTGGTAACGAAGCCCTCCAACATCGTCCGCAGTCAGGCCGGTATAAAAATTGCCATAACCAAGATTCAGGCCAGCCACAGTGGTCGGAATAGAAAATGGATCTATGATAGAATTACCAGAGTAAGCACTCTTAGTTAACGGGTAAAAAAACAAATGGTGATCGTATTCGACGCCGTTGCACACATTTGTCGGCAGCCATGTCTCTGCATCAAAGTTTCTTTGGACGACAAGGTAATTCGTTTGATTGTTTGTAAACTCTAACTCCCGGAAGGTCCACATGTAGCGTTCCGGCGTAGAAAGACCGAGTTGCTGCATCAGCAAACAAAGCGTGTACGATTTTAAATCAACGAGCTGCCGGGATCGCGCAGTGTAATTCATGCGAGTGGTATCATAGGCGTAATTCGTCACCTGCATTTCCGAGGCAGGCGGCAAATCGTTAATCACCTGAATCGCTGCTTCTACGGCATCGATCCCCGGTTGGCCAAACGCTTGAACGAAGGAGGGATCAAAACCGTACGTCACCGTGGGAATGTTCCAACGATATCCCTCGTCAATGTTCATGGGCCCGCCAAAATCAGTCGGGTAGTAAGACATATTCGTCGTCATCCATGGAGCGCGAGGTCCTGTCAGGGAAAAGGCGTTCGCTTCCTGTTGCCGCAACACCAGTAGAATCAAAATCCCCAAAGTAGCTTTCCAATACCGAATCACCCCTCGAACACTCGCCCTCGGGGTGCGGTTTGTCGAATGTATTCAAAGATTACGAGAAAGACTCAATTCGGACCACGGCAGCAGGCTTCTTTTCGCCCCGTGGAGATCCCGGGCCGTACGATTGAATCGAGAAAGACAACAGTATCTTGTGCTTTTCCTTCTGTTGTCATTCCGCCTGTCTCGTTTTCGGGAAATCATGGCGAACGATTATTTACGATATTTTCTTCCGTTTTTTCACGGCGGAATTTAAATCCTCGGGAACAACGGAACACAACAAAGGACATTTCATGAATAAGGGCGGGGAAGGAATTAATTCAAAACCAGATTTCACAGCTTCGAAACAGGTTCTCATCCACGGGGCGACACCGAGTGAACGTCAGCAATTCGATCGCCTGAACAAGATGCACAGCTTTTTTAACTCGGGCGGCAAAACGAATGCACCGGAGTTGATGAAGACGTTTGGCGTTTCTGATCGAACGATTTGGCGCATGTTCGAGATTCTCATCGATGATTGGGGCATGCCGCTGGTGCACGATAAGAAGCTCAAGAAATCTTATTACAGTCATACCGTCAGTGATTTTCCCGGAAGGATGGCCACCGAAGGGGACATCTTCACGCTCATGCTGGCCAATGGTGCGTTACGCGAGTGCGTCACGGACGAGCAACGGATGATTGTCAGCAAAACGTTTCGCAAAATCGCCGACAACTACCAGGACGCGATCTCTTTCGATTTCGATTACCTCGATAACTGCGTTTCCTTCTGTGACACGGCCAAATCAATTTTCGAACCGAATCTCCTGCAGTTATTGCTTCGTTGTATTGCCAAACGGCGCAAGCTCAGAATCCGTTACGACACACCGCACCAGAAGCCGGTCTATCGCACCATCGATTCGTATCATCTCCGCAAAGTCGACGCCGATTGGCTGCTCTTCGTCTACGATTACTATCGCAACAAGGTGATCCGCCTCGCGCTGCCCCGCATTCATGAAGTGGAGGAACTCGACGAAACATTCATCCGCCCGATTGGTTTCAGGGTGGAAAATTTTCTCAAAGGCGCGTTCGGCACTTACGCGGGCGAAGAAACTTATCCGGTGATCGTCCGCGTCACCAAGCGCGAGGCGCATCGCATCCGCGAAAAAATCTGGCCCTGCCAGAAAAAATTGGTGGAGCTTCCCGATGGCAGCGTGGAATTGCACATGGAACTGAGCAGCCTCATGGATGTGCACCCATGGATTTTAAGTTTCGACGGCCAAGCCGCACCGGTCGCACCGTTTGAATTGCAGACGATGTTCGAAAACGCGAACAGGAATGGAATGTCGTTGTTGCAGAAGATTCAAATGGAACAGCGGCAAAAATAGCCCCAGTGTTAAGGCCGCCTCGGAAGACGAGCGATTATCGACGGCCAAGTAATTCGGGCACGTGTGTGGAATATCCTGTTGAAGTAGCGTAAAGCCGCGCTCCAGGAGCGCGACATTCATGTCGCTTCAGCTCCCGAACTTGCCTTTCCGAATTCCGACGATTAACGAACCCTATAACGCCTATTCCTGACCGATCTTGACGACGCGATAGAATTCCCGTACGGACGTGACTCCGTTTGTGAATGTGAAAACACCATCGGTATTCGTAAACGTCAGCTTCGGTGTCCAATTCGTGAGAACCGGCGAAGAATCGATGCGATATACGCCATTGATATTCCCGAATAAAATCCATTCCAACGATCCTGAGGGGGAGATGGTGGTGCGAACGGTCGCGCTCACGACATTTGTTGGCGCGCTGTTAAATGCCACAACATTCGTTGTGTCCGTGAATGAACCCCATTGATTAAAAATAAAAATATTCTGGAACGGAATGCCCGAGTACGCGGGTCCCTGATTAGTACCTGCCACTCTGATAAATCGACTGAAGTCGTTGAAAGTAATTTCAATTGGTCCTTGGATAACGCCGGGGCCGTCCTTGTCTGAAGAAGGCCCATTAATGCTGGAGTTCTTCTGCCAGGACGAAGCATCGGTGGTGAAACCGTTATTGAGACCCCGGAGGAAAGGCTTCTTTTGAAAGAAGCTGAGTGTGGGGATGCTGTCCTGCGCCCTGAAAAGAAAATCTGGCTGCACTATCACGCGCTTCATGTTTTGTTGCACGAGATTCGTATCTCCTGGTGGACCCATTGAAAAATAGTAATCCGTAAAAAAGTTCGTCCTTCGGGTGAACTTGTTATTCGTCGAGTCCCACGGCATGCGAGTGAAAGTCAGTTTCCCTATACCCGGTCGAGTCACACCATCCACCCAGCCGCTGCCGGCACCTGTGCAACCTGGTGGAAGATACTCGTTGGCATGGTTGGATTGACTGAAGAGAAACCGCAGCCCCCCCACATCATCGAACGTCAGGCCCGTGTAATATTGTCCTGAATTCAGAGGTCCATCGGCCACGGCGGAATAGGCCGCAGATGGGTCGACGAGGAAGTTCTGTACAAAGCCAGTATTGTTCGATGGAGAAAAGTGAAAATTAAAGTCGTAGCTTTGGCCGTTGCAGTAGTTTGTAGGCTGCAGCGTCACGGGATCAAAGTTCCGTTGTACCGCCAGGGCGTTCGTTACGTTGTTGGTAAACTCCAAGTGACTGAGGGTGCGCATGTAACGGCTAGGAGAAGCCAACCCAAGTTGCCTCGTCAATTGAGAGAGAGAGTATACGACTTCAGATCAATTAGATGCTCAGAAGACGCTATCGAATTCGAGTGTGTTGTCGTGTACCCGTAATTACCAAGATCTATTTGCGAGGAGGGCGGCAGATCGTTAAAGATAGCGATCGCTGCTTCAACCGCATCAATTCCCGGTTGTCCAAACGTGGCAACGAACGAAGGATCGAAACCATAGGTCACCGTAGCAATATTCCATCGATATCTCTCGTCGATGTTCATTGGCCCTCCGACGTCGGACGGAAGGTAAGACATATTGGTCGTCATCCAGGGAGCTAGAGGGCCCATCAAGGAAAAGGCTTTCGCTTCCGATTGCCCCAACACCAGTAGAATCAAAACCCCCAAAGTAACTTTCAAATAGCGAATCACCCCTCGAACACTCGGCATCGGAGCCTTGTTTGTCGAATGTTTTTCAATAATACGAAAGCCCTACAGGCCTTTGCACTTTTCGCTATGGCCACACCCACGGCACCGCTCACGATGCTCGCTCACCCGGGCTTTCACATGACGGGCTTTCAGCTCTGAGATTTCCCGCTCCTTTTGATGTCGTCTGACAAAAATCTCCCCAAAATTATCCGCAATAAATGTGGGAAAAAAATAATTTGGTCTCGTTTATTCCGGATTTGCGACGTTCGAAAATAATTTGGCGGTAATTATCCCGGATAACTGACGCCAAAAAATAATTTGGCTCCGATTATTCCCAACTGGGGACACCAAATTTAAATTTGGCGACGCAAATTGGGGATTTCTGGCGTCCCAAAATAATTTGGCGTCATTTTTTCCCAATTCGTGACGTCACAAAATAATTTGGTCCCATTTATTGCGGATAAATCCCGTCCAAAAATAATTTGTCGATAATTATTGCCAATTTTTCACGTCAAAAAATAATTTGGCGACGCAAATTGCGGATAATTTTCGTCCTTTTTCTATTTTACCTCATGCCAATCAAAGACTTGGGAAGAAAAAAGGTCGACACGAATTACACAGATTAGCACGAATTCTCCGGAAAGAAGCAGGCTTAAAATTCCCTTCAAATTAGGCCAAAAAGCGGGATTAGTCTGAATGTCCAAAATCCGTTGGGAGGCTTGTCTTCATTCGTGATAATCTGTGCAATTCGTGTCTCCAGCTTCTTTTTTCGGGGAATTCCCCGGGAATCCTCCTGTTTTTTAAACCTCTTCCAAAAACTTTTTTCCGTGTCAGGGGCGATTTTCTGCACAAAGCCCCGATTTCCAACGGCTTACAAATGAAAACCTATTTTTGTCACCTGACATTTGTTGTCAGGTGTTGTGTGAGAGGATGGGCGCGTTCGTAAAAACGAATACTGAAGGTGACAAACGCGAGTGATGAACAGGCTCATTTGAGTTTGAGAAACAAGCGAGCGCCATTCAGGGCAGTAACAAATAGAAAGAAAAACAGTATGAAAAATCCGATAGCAATGACAAATAACGGCGCCCTTACATCGATCGCATTGGCGATTAATGGCGCGATCCTATATCCAATGATAACCCTCCTGCGTTATCCGCTCGCCGTGCTCCTCGCACTGCGCGCAGCCGCGGTGACAGCGCGTGATAACTATGAGAACGGCAAGCTAGTGTTGAAAGGCCAGCGCGACGCGATGAACGTCGCGCGCCAGCAAGCACGTGAGCTCATGTTCGTGATTCGTGAAATTCTGAAACCGATTCTCGGTGCGGAATATTCCGAGTTGTGGAACGCGCTGGGTCTCTTCGGTTCGCTGGAGATTCCACAAAATATCGATGAGCTCATATTGCTGTTGGAATCGGTGGTGGCGTATCTAACCGCGAATCCGTCCGTGGGTGCGGCACGCAACCTGACTGCGGCAGATGCGCAGGCGGCGTTGGATGCGTTGAAAGATGCCCGCAAGGCAGTTATCGACCAGGAAGATGCCATGACCAACCTCCTCACCATTCGCGATCAAAAATTCGCAGCAGTGCGGAAAGGTTTGCGTGGAATCCTCCATGAACTCGAGGACATCCTTGATCCCTTGGATCCGCGCTGGAAGGCGTTTGGTTTCAACATGCCCGGTGCAGATGAAATGCCGGAAGTTGTGACCAATGTCACCGCAATCCTCATTGGACCAAACGCAGCGGCGATGAAGTGGGGTGCCTCGGCTCGTGCGGGTTATTACCGCGTCTGGCGGAGGGTCATCGGCCTGGATGCGGAGCCGGTGGCGGTCGGTTCGCCGGCGGATCTCGATTTTACACTCGAGAACCTGCCGGCAGCTTCGACGATCGAGATCTACATCTCAGCTGTGAACAACGGCGGCGAAAGCGCTTTGTCGGAGAAAATCACGATCGTCACGCACTAACTATTAACATACGGTCATAGAACAAATGGGCGGCGCGAAAGCGCGGCCCATCTTTTTTTTTGGTAAGGATGAGTCGGAATCCCGAAGGGTTCCATTCCACTTATAGTTCTGACTCCACGTCGTCCCTAACTAAGCCTGAGCGGGTTCAAGAATCCGAAAATATACCTAGGGGAATCCAAACGCGCTCTGACTTTCCGTTCTGCACTTTTCTCTTGGCCGTTCACCACAAGGAGATGTTAGGGACGAGGTGGAACTCATCCTTACCATATCACGCGGGCGGCCTTAGGCTGAAAAACCCCCGTTAAACCCATCTGTCTCATCGAATTCCATGTTTTCGCTTGATCAAGGTATGCAGCTTGCTTAACTCGCGACGTTGCAAGATTTGATTCGCTCCATAGAACAAGCCGGTTTGGCGACGCCATGGTTTTTTGCCGGGATGTTTCTCGTGGCTTCGCTTCTGATGGTCTGGCGGCTGGAGGCGATGTCCGACGACGGCCTCGAGGGCACCGTGCTCGGCACACTGGTCATGCCTTACTGCTCTGGGCTCGGAAACCTCGTCTTCGTCTTTCTCATGGCCAGGCAAGGGAACAATGGCGATGCCGTTATTACCAATTGCCTGGTGAATAACGTCACGAACCTCACCCTGCTCCTCGGATTGCCGGCGATTTTTTGGCGGATGCGCGTCACGGCTGACCAGTCGAAAGGGAAGAAGAAAAAGAACGCAAGTCCTGCTCCCCAACTGAATCGACTGTCACTGCTGCTCACGCTGGCGGCAGTTTTATTCTTCTCCGGCGTGACCTGGGCGCTTGGTCGCGATGGACACATTGATTTCAGCGACGGACTGGTGCTGGTGGGAATTTTTCTCTTCTGGCAATGCATTCACATTTTCGAAGTCCTGAAAAACAACGTGCGCCAAAACAAATCGTTGGATGCCATGTTGCTGTTCGACCTGGCCTTGCTCGGGGTCGGCGCCTGTGGAATTTTCATGAGCACGGAATGGCTCGTGAATTGGCTGTCGAGCATCAAGGGCGGATTCGTCAGCGCGAAACAGATCGGCTGGCTGAGCGGTTGGCTGATGGTGCTGCCGAATGCGTTGCTCGCTTTTTATTATAGCTGGCGCAAACAACCGGAGACGGTCTACAGCTCACAAGTTGGCGACGGCCACATCTGTATTCCGCTGTGCATCGGGCTCTATGCGTTGTTCCACCCGATTACGGTGCCATCGTTCTTTGAACTCGGGATATTCTTGTTGGTCGGGGCGGCGATCACGCACTTCGTCTTCGTCCTGCTGTATGGAGGCGTGCCGCGTTGGGTGGGCGCTGTGCTAACGGTGGCGTACGGGGTGTTCGTGTATAAAGGGTTGTTCGAGTGAGTCGGTAGTTCTTGAGCTACGACGACCCCGACGTCGTTTTGTGGCGCTGCGTGATTTGCGGAAAGAGTTAGGTTAAACGCTCGTCCTCACCCCCTGCCCTCTCCTCCGAGGAGAGGGAGAATCGTTCGTCCGCGTTTTTGAAAATTCACGCGGCGGATTTGCCGGACCGCCACCTGAAAAACCAGAGATGCGATCATACTATTCCTTCTCCCTGGGGGAGAAGGTTAGGATGAGGGCGAGCGTTTATCTAACTGATCTTAGTGTAGATGCTAAGCTGCGCGGGCCGGGCATCGCGACGCAAGATCACCTCTTCGCTTTTAAGCCCCGAACTTATCAAACATCTTCGCGTTCGCCTGCATGAGGCGGATTAAATACTTGGCTTCAAAGATGCCGAGTGATCCGGTGTTCGCACCCGTTTCGGTGAAACGTTGCAATTTGTCGGAACCGGAATACGGCGAGTGCAACAGCACCGGCTGCGGATGCCAGGAGTGTCCCTTGATCTTGCACGGCGTGGAGTGATCGCCTGTGATCGCGATGACGTCCAGTTTCTTGCCCAACAGGATCGGCAACGCGGCGTCGAATTCTTCAATCGCTTTCTTCTTCGCGTCGAAGTTGCCGTCTTCACCGTGTTTGTCGGTGTACTTGAAGTGGATGAAAAAGAAATCGTACTTCTCATACTCCAGGAGGAAACGCTCAAACTGCTCGCGAATGGTTTGCGGGCCTTCGATCTTTACCATGCCGACGAGCTGGGCGAGGCCTTTGTACATCGGATAGACAGCGAGGCAGACGGGACGAAGTTTGTAACGTTCCTGGAACGTAGGAATCGCAGGCTGATGCGCAATACCGCGCATAAGGAAACCGTTCGCCGGCTGTTTGCCTTTTAATAAAGGCAGTGCGAGTTTGTAGAAGTCGTTGACGAGCTTGGCCGCTTTCTTCTGCTTCGCGGATTTTGCGTTCTGCGCTTTCACGACAGCGATGGGCAGGCCTTCGCGGTTCGGATCGGAGTCGGTCAATGGTCCTTCGAGTCCTTTGCCGCGGAAGACGACCACGAAGCGATGTTCTTTGCCGGGCCTAATGATGACTTCAGTGTCGCCGATCTTCTTGATCTTGCTCGCGAGGATTTTGCAGAGCTCTTCGCATTTCTCGGTAGGAATGCGTCCCGCGCGGCGATCCGTGACGAGGCCTTTTTCATTAATGGTGCAAAAATTGGCGCGTGCCGCCACGTCGCCGGATTTTAATTCGATGCCGAGGCCGAGGGTTTCGATCACACCGCGGCCGACTTGAAATTCAATCGGGTCATACCCGAAAAGACCGAGATGACCGGGACCGCTGCCGGGAGTGATGCCGGGAGCAACAGGGATCATGCGGCCTTGCGCAGAGTCTTTCGTGAGCGCATCGAGATTCGGGGTGCGCGCAGCTTCGAGCGGCGTCATGTACTGCTGCTCTTTGGTGGCGATGTCGCCGAGACCGTCGAGAACGATCAGCGCCATCTTGGGTTTAGTATCGAGAGTCAGCTTGGAATATTCAGCGTCGAGGTTCATAAAATTTTCGTAGCAGCATTTGAAAATGCGGACTGATTGGTTACCGGACCGCGTTTAAAGCCGCAGTCACAAAGCGCGGGGATATTGGGAAAAAGACACCGAGACGTCAACGGCGATTGCGTGAAAATTTGGTGACGACCCAGGGCGACCTGCTGCTGAACACGACTGGGAAAGGGCGGAACTGATGCGATTACGGGAAATTGCCCATGGATTCACCTAGGAGACCCGGGGTGTTTCCGTCTCCTGAAAGTAAGCGACATTGTAGTAGATTAATTGGTTGAGAATCATGAACCTGCGACTTTTAAGTGGATTCCTGATCGCCCTGGTCCTGTTGGTGACCGTTGGCTTCTTCTCATGGCGGAATACCGTCATCTTGATGGAAAGCCAGAACTCGGTGGCCAGCACACACGAAGTGTTGACGGATCTGGACGATCTGCAGCGCCAACTCGATGCCGCAGAAGCCGGCCAGCGGGGATACCTTTTGACCGGGGAGGATTCGTTTCTTCTGCCTTATAGATCTGCTCTCACCCCCATTAAGGAAAGAGTTTTAGACCTGCGCAAGTTGACGAAAGAAAATCCCATTCAGCAAAGGAACCTCGACATCCTGGAACCACTGATCGCTCAGCGACTCGACATCCTGAAGCAGCGGATAATATCCAGGCAAACCGATAGTCTCGGTGCATTCCAGACACCGCAGGTTCTGCACGAAGGGGAGGCAGTAATGAATCAGATCCGTGAAATTACCAATCGAATGGAGAGCGAAGAGAATCGATTGCTTCAATCCCGCAACACCGTTGCCCGGCAGAATTTCCGGAATGCAACCGGGATTGTCGTGGTTGCGGGCTTTGCGAGTCTTTTGATTCTCTCCCTGACCTTCACTCTTTTGGTAAGGGAGAACCTGACCCGCCAGAAAAGTGAGAAGGCTTTTCAAGCGTCAGAAGTCCGATTCCGTTCACTTGTCGAAAACGTGCGGGATTACGCCATTTTCATGTTGGATCCAAAAGGAGTCATCATGACCTGGAATGCGGGTGCGGAACGCCATAAAGGTTATCGAGCTGAAGAAATTATTGGGAAACATTTCTCTATCTTTTATCCACCGGAAGACGTGGAAGCCGGCAAACCGGAACGGGAATTGGAAGTCGCGGCGGAGACAGGGCGCGTCGAAGATGAAGGCTGGAGAGTGCGCAAGAATGGAACCCGGTTTTGGGCGAACGTCGTGGTAACTGCGTTGCGCGACAAGAATGGTGAATTGCTTGGTTTTTCTAAGATTACGCGCGACATGACGGAACGAAAGCAGGCAGAAGAAAAGTTGCGGGAAAGTCAGGAACGCACCCGCCTGATTGTAGAAAGCGCGCACGACGCCTTCATTGGAATGGACGCCGGGGGCAAGATTATTGATTGGAATCGTCAGGCGGAAATCATCTTCGGCTATTCTTCCGAAGAAGCGATTGGGCTCACCCTTGCCGACGCGATCATTCCAGTGCGCTATCGGGAAGCACATCGAAACGGACTGCAACGTTTCATGGAAACCGGTCAAGGACCGGTTCTAAATAAGCGAATTGAGCTCAGCGCAAGTCGCCGCAATGGAGAGGAGTTTCCGGTAGAAATCACGATTGTGCCGATTCGGTGGCATGGCGGATTTCTTTTTGCCGCATTTCTGCGTGACGTCACCGAACGCAAACAGGCGGAAGAACAATTGAAAAATACAGCGCTGGAACTCGGACGGTCCAACGCGGAATTGGAACAATTTGCGTACGTCGCGTCACACGATTTACAGGAACCTTTGCGCGCAGTGAGCGGTTGCGTGCAGATTTTGCAGCAACGTTACAAAGACAGTCTGGATTCGAAGGCTACTGATCTGATTCAACATGCAGTGGACGGATCCTTGCGGATGCAGACGTTAATTCATGATTTGCTGTCGTATTCACGGGTCAGCTCCAAAGCGCAACCGTTGGAAACAGTCGACAGCGCAACGGCCCTCAACAGTGCGTTGCTGAATTTAAAAAGTGCGGTGGAAGAAAGCCACGCTGAAGTTGTTTTCAATGGACTCCCATCCGTAAAAGCGGATCCCGTGCAACTATCGCAGCTCTTCCAGAATCTCGTAGGCAATGCCCTTAAATATCGGGGCGAGCAGAATCCGAAAATCCGAATCGAGGCTGAACCGGAGAACAAACATCAGTGGCGTTTTGCCATTCGCGACAACGGGATCGGCATTGAGCCACAATATTACGAACGAATCTTCCGCTTGTTTCAGCGACTGCACACCCGGCGCGAGTACACGGGCACCGGCATCGGCCTG
This sequence comes from Verrucomicrobiales bacterium, assembly GCA_028293445.1. Lineage (GTDB taxonomy): Bacteria > Verrucomicrobiota > Verrucomicrobiia > Limisphaerales > JACDHS01 > CBHWET01. The sequence continues at coordinate 20,202 of JAQGOU010000642.1, forward strand.
GCGCTCTGCAAGAAAATCGTTGAACGCCATGGAGGAAGCATTTGGGTGGAATCCCAACCGGAAAAGGGTTCCACGTTTTTCTTCACGTTACCCGCAACTAAAACAATATGACCGTTCCAAAATATATCCGCCCCATTGAAATCCTCATGGTCGAGGATAGCCCTACGGATCGCTTGATCACCGAGGAGGCGCTGATTACTGCCAAGCTCATGAACAATTTGCATGTCGTCGAGGACGGCGTGGAAGCGATGGAGTTCTTGCGCAAAGAAGGAAAATACGCCAACAAGCCGCGCCCGGATATTATCCTGCTCGATCTGAATCTACCGCGAAAAGATGGTCGGGAAGTATTGGCCGAGGTAAAGGCCGATGAGAAACTGAAAATTATTCCCGTGGTGGTTTTGACGACATCGCAAGCGGAACAGGATGTCATCAAGGCTTATGGTCTGCATGCCAACTGTTACATCACGAAGCCGGTTGATTTTGAATGTTTCACACAGGTGGTGCAGTCGATTCAAAGCTTCTGGTTCAGCGTCGTGACATTGCCCAATGGAAGCTAAAATCATTCGCATTTTATTGATCGAAGATAATCCGGCGGATGCCTTTCTGTTGCAGCAAACGCTTCGCGATGCGGAATGGGCGACCTTCGAGTTCACCCATACAGAACGGTTGTCTTCAGGTTTGCAACTGCTCAAAACCAATCCGTTCGACGTTATCCTGTGCGACCTCGGTCTACCCGACAGCAGTGGCATGGAAACCGTCCGCCAGCTCCATTTGAAAGCTCCGGGCCTTCCCATTTTCGTCCTGACGGGACTCGCGGATGAAGCGCTGGGAGCGAGCGCTGTGCAGGAAGGAGCGCAGGATTATCTTGTTAAAGGCCAGACCGACAGCACCAGCCTGGCGCGAGCCATGCGCTATGCGATCGAACGCAAACGAGCCGAAAACGAGCGCGATCGCTTTTTCACATTGTCGCTCGACATGCTTTGTATCGCCACCACGACAGGATATTTCAAACGGCTGAATCCCGCGTTTGAAAAGGCGCTGGGCTATAAGTCAGAAGAATTAATGGCCAAGCCGTTTATCGACTTCGTTCACCCTGATGACCGTGCGAAAACCCTCGGACAGATAAAGCAACTGAACGAAGGCCAGACCACCGTGAAGTTTGAGAACCGTTACCTTTGTAAAGACGGCTCCATCAAATGGCTGTCGTGGACAGCGTCGCCGTTTCTCCAGGAAGGTTTGGTTTACGCCGTCGCGCGGGACATCACGGAAAACAAGCAACACGAACAAGGAATCCGGACGTCCCTGGAGGAAAAGGAATTACTGCTGAAGGAAATTCATCACCGCGTTAAAAACAATCTACAGGTGATTTCGAGTCTCTTGCAACTGCAGGCGGGTTATATCAAGGAACCAGAATTCCGCGCGATGTTTGCCGAAAGCCAGGACCGCATCAAATCCATGGCATTGATCCATGAAAAGCTTTACCAATCGCGCGATCTCGCCCGGATCGATTTTGGCGAATACATTCGCAGTCTCGTGCGCATGATCACCCGCTCGTATCCGACTAAGGGGGGAGTTCGAGTCACAGTCACCTCTGATCCAATTCTCTTGAACATCGACACGGGTGTCCCGGTCGGTTTGATTCTTAACGAACTGCTTTCCAATGCGTTCAAGCACGCCTTTCCACAGGATCGTTCTGGAGACGTTCATGTGGTCCTGGAAAACAAGAAGGAGTTGGGCTATCGATTAATTATCAAGGATGACGGCATCGGCCTTCCGACTGATTTCGTTTTGAACAGCACGAATTCCCTCGGCCTGCGGTTAGTGAAGATCCTGACCGATCAGATTAACGCGACCCTGGAATTCGAGAGTGTCTCCGGAGCAGAATTCCGCCTGACGTTTCGTGAAGTGAAGGTATAATAAGAAAAGACGGGATTGTCCTATGCTAAGCCCCAAGATTATTGTTGTCGAAGATGAAGGGATTGTTGCCGCAGATCTCCAGGACCGCTTGCAAGCGTTGGGTTATTTGGTTCCAACCGCCATTGCTTCAGCGGAGGAAGCAATTGCTCAGATTCCAAAAATGGACGCAGATCTAGTCCTTATGGATATTATGCTCAAGGGTGACATGGACGGAATTGACGCCGCTGACATCCTGCGACGGGAATATGATCTCCCCGTCGTTTTTCTCACCTCACACTCGGATCAAAACACACTGAATCGCGCGCGGGTGACGGAGCCTTTCGGTTATATCGTCAAACCGTTTGAAGAACGCGAACTGCATGCCACCATCGAGATGGCGTTCTATCGTCATAAAGCCGAG
>JAQGOU010000650.1 GCA_028293445.1 Verrucomicrobiales bacterium
GTGCGAAACTATTCTGGGCGCTCCCCTACCCCATTTGAGCATGGGCATGAGCGGCGATTTTGAAGTGGCGATCGAAGAAGGCGCAACGATCGTCCGCGTCGGCACCGCGCTGCTCGGCACCCGACCCAAAATTCAGAAGCAAACGGAAGATCTTTGATTTAGCCGCAATCGATTGCATTTTCACCTTATCTTGTTTTAAAATTCATTATGGAACTGACTGTAGAAATGTTTAAGCCCGAGATTTCTGAAGCGCTTAAAACTTTCGATAAATACATTGTGTGCCTGGAAAAGGCACCGGAAGACTGCGAAGTATCCCTTCAATCGCTCGTCGAAAAGGCCATCAACGCTTATGTAAACCGCGGGGCTCACTTGCGCCATGGCATCGCTTTGGACAAGCAAGTCACGGTCATTTTAAGTCAGTCGGAGAATGAGAAGCCGTTGTGCGGGATTTATTTCAACCTGTCGTCGCCCTATCGTAAGAAGACGCCCGCCAAATCCGCTAAAGCGTAGGATTCCGCGGCATAAAGCATTATGACTCGCTTGGCGTTCCGTTGCCGAAACGATTCACCTGCCGACGCATCCGCTCCAGTTCATCTCGATAATCCTCCCGCAATGAAGTGTAGTGTTTGCGAACGTTGATTGAGTTGTCAGAATCAACCGTGATGGCTCTCACCTTGGAAGGCAGAAGCCTAACCATATCTTGAACAATTGTTTTGAGCGAAACCTCGTGAAACAGATTCTCGTTTAGATAGATGGTTCGCTCAACGCCCGTTTCCTTTTGCCTGACGATGAACTTAAATTTATTTTCAGCTCCCGGTGCACGAGAAAATGTCCATTGCCATTCAGGCGTTACATCCTCCAAAGCGTCCCGTAAACGTAAGATTAATGCAGACATACGTTGATCTCGTTCGATTTACCGCCTCCCGACGGTGAAAAGATTAACTGGAATGGACGTGTGGAAACAACGGCAGAACTGCCGAGGATAATATCAGCATCCGGGCGGAATGGGCTTCAGCGTTAGCTATGTCTTTCGCTAATCCTCGCGGACTTCATCATCAACCTGAATTTCACCGGTTGTAATATCCGCCACGGTGTTCCCCTCGCTCTGCGGCCCCGTGACTTTTAATTCGGCGACTTTCAGGTTGTTGCGATACACGTTGAGTTTTTGGCCCGAAGCCGGCTCGCTACCCAATGCATAGCTCAGCACGACAAACCGAGAGGCTTTGTTAACCATGGCAACTCGCCCGGAAGAACCCGTCGCAGGTGTGACAACCGTTTTGTCGGGTTTAGTCGGAGCGGCCTTGGAGGCCACAGGAGCTTTCGTTTTGGCACACCCGATGGTGAGACAGATCACAGCCAATAGAACTAGAACAGAACGGTTGATTGGAAACATTGCAGGAAGTGGTTGGTTAATTATTTTCAGCACCGACCTGACGCCGGAGTGCGTCGCAAATTTTCTCGCTCCACCGATCGAGCACAGCGCCGTCGCTGCCTTCGATCAGTAAACGCGCCTTCGATTCCGTACCTGAATAGCGCAGGAGAACACGCCCCCCATTCGGAGTGACTTCGGCCTCAGCCTGTTTTACTAAATCCAAAATGCCCTCCATTTGGTCGAATGGCTTTTTCTCACGAACCCGTACGTTGGTCACTTTCTGAGGATATCGCTTCCAGCAGAGGCGAAGCTGCGAGAGCAGCGCGTTCTTCACCTTCATGATGCGCAAGATTTGCAAAGCAGCGACTAATCCGTCGCCCGTGCTGCTATGGTCGCCAAAAATCAAATGGCCGCTTTGCTCGCCGCCCAGATTGAATCCGCCGCGAAGCATTTCATCGATGACATTTCGATCACCTACCCCAGTGCGAATGATTTTTCCGCCCGCGGCTTTTATCACCGAATCGAAACCAGCGTTACTCATGACGGTCGTCACCACCGTCTTTTCTTTCAACGTATTTTGACGCAGCATTTCCAACCCGGTAATTGCGAGAACATCGTCGCCGTCGAGCAATTCGCCGTTTTCATCGCACAGCACAACTCGATCTGCGTCACCGTCGTGCGCAATGCCGATCTGAGCGCGGTGTTCCAACACCTTTTTCGCCAGGACTTCCGGATGCATCGCGCCGCAATTCAAATTGATATTGGTCCCGTCCGGCTGATTTCCGTAAACAATGACATCCGCACCGAGTTCACGCAGGACACACGGCGTCGATTTGTAGGCCGCACCGTTCGCGCAATCCACGACAATACGGATTCCGTCGAGCGTCATCTTTTTCGGGAAGGAAGATTTGGCGAATTCAATGTAGCGACCCAAGGCGTCATCAATACGGATAGCTTTCCCAATCTCGCCGGCAGTCGGACGAATGCTTTCGATCGCGCCGCTGAAAACCAACTCTTCAATCCCGTTCTCAATATTGTCATCCAGCTTATAACCATCAGCTCGAAAAAATTTGATGCCGTTATCGTCGTATGGATTGTGCGACGCCGTAATTACGATCCCGGCATCCGCGCGAAGACTGCGCGTGACGTAGGCAACACCGGGCGTGGGAAGTGGGCCGATAAACAGGACGTCGACACCCATCGATAGAATTCCGGAGGAAAGCGCGTTTTCGAGCATGTAACCCGACAGACGCGTGTCTTTCCCGATCACAATTTTGTGTCGTCCACGGCCTCGGGAATGACTTTCGAGTGTTTTGAAAACGTGCGCGGCAGCGCGCCCGAGCTTCAAAGCCGTCTCGGCAGTAACCGGTTCAATCTTGGCCCGGCCCCGCACGCCGTCCGTGCCGAAAATTTTGTTCTGCTGCTTTGTCATCCGGTTAAGGAGAAACTTGTTGAATCTTAACAACTGCCGGACTCACTTTAATGACCGTGACGCCACTGGGTACGTGCAGGTGAACGAGGCGTTCATCATCTTCGCTATTCTTTAGATCAGTGAGATCGGCATAGGCTTTCAATTCCTTTTTGCTCAACTCGTTCAGCACCGCAGCCTCCCCCGTTATTGTAACATGCACTTTTTCCGGATCAACTTTGAAGACCCGAGCATCTCCCGGAGGTGTCAGCACAGTCACCGTGACGGGCACCGACTCACGCGAAGTAAAATTAACGAAAGGATTTGGACCCAGCTTGTGATCGTTCTGGATGCCGGTTTGGATCCAAAACCAAAGCAACGTCGCGGCCAGAAGCGAAAACAGCTTCAGCCAAAAATGATTCAGGATGTACTCGCGCAACGCCATTAGTCAGAATGATTCTTTGGGATAACAGCTGGACCGGGGGTTACCCGTTCACCTTCACCAGTGCGCTTGCGCACCCAGGCGAGAACGTTACGGGACTTGCTTCGCGGCACTAGGAGTGAGGTCAGAAAGTCACGTAACTTCTCTGCGGTGAGCCCACGAACGAGCTGCCCTTTATAACAGTGAGAAATCGAACCTGTCTCCTCCGAGACAATAATAATGATCGAGTCGGTTTCTTCACTCAACCCAATCGCGGCACGATGACGCGTGCCAAGGGAGGGATGCAAATCGCGGCGCTGGGTGAGCGGAAAAATACAGGCGGCAAAAGCAATTCGATCGCCTTTCAAAATCACACCACCATCATGAATGGCGTTGTTAGGGAAAAAGATTGTCTCCAACATTTCCGGTGTCGCTTCGCAATCTACGGGAATTCCTGATTCAACAAAATCGTGAAGTGCGACGGATTGTTCGATGGCAATCAGCGCACCGATCTTCGCTTCTGCCATGCGTTCACAGGATTGAACAAGCACCTCAATGTTTTCGCGCTGTTCATGGGCGGTCGTAAAAAGCGGCTTATTCCCCAACTCAGCGAGAATCCGGCGCAACTCCGGTTGAAAGAGAATCAGCACCGCGAATGCGAGCAGCGCCATGAAATTGCGCAACAACCAGCCAAGGACCGTGAGTTGAAAGGCGGCGGCGAGAATCGTCAATGAAAGCATTACCACGACAAAACCATAAACAACAGGTGCGCCACGGGTGCCGCGAATGAAGTTCAGGGCGTAATAAATCGCCACGGCAAGGATGAGAATCTCCAGTGCCGGTCTCCAGCCGTTTATTAAAATTTGCCAGGGTTGATCCACGAGCCTTCGATTTTCTTCACCAACATTTCCGTCATCCGCACCGCTTGTTTCGTGGCGGCGACATCGTGCGTCCGGATCAGTTGCACACCATTCTGCACTGCCCAACAGGCACACGCAACTGAGGCAGGCAAACGATCCGAAACGTCAACTGTTCCAACTAATTTTCCAAGGAAGGATTTCCGGGAAACTCCAATCATCAGCGGGCGCTCCCATTTCGTAAAACTCCGCAAATCCTGGAGCAACTCTAAATTATGCCCGGTCGTTTTTCCAAATCCAATTCCGACGTCCATTACAACTTGGTCGGCTTTGACTCCGCAACCCTGTAATCGACTCAATTTTTCCCTGAAAAAATTGTTTACCTCCGTCGAGACGTCATCGTAATGCGGATTCTGCTGCATTGTCGCGGGCGAACCTTGCATGTGCGTACAAATATAACCGGCGCCGGTCTGGGCTACCATACGCCACATTTCGTCATTGTCGCGGTTCGAGGCAATGTCATTCACGATGCTGGCGCCCTTCTTCACGGCGACCCGCGCCACTTCGACTTTCATCGTGTCGATAGAGATTGGAATCGCAACTTTCCCAATCAGTTCCTCCAGCACCGGAACAACGCGCTGCAATTCTTCTTCTTCAGAGACGGGTGTCGCGTGTGGACGGGTCGATTCACCACCAATATCGAGAATATCCGCCCCTTCTTCCACCAGTTTGAAAGCATGGGCAATTGCCGCCTTGCGGTCGAGAAACCTCCCACCATCAGAAAACGAATCCGGCGTCACGTTGACAATGCCCATGATCAACGCAGGCTGCGGAAAAACGTATTGAAATTGTCGGGCGCGAAATAACATCAAACAGTGCACGCCAACCTAACGAGGAGTGCAAATCGACGCCACAAAAATGACTCACTCAAATCGGCGGGATCACACCTTGGGATACAGGTTAGCCACGTATTTCCCGTATCCATTATAAAGCTGGGTCTTAAGGCGGTCACCGGTGTCAATGATCCGTTCCGTAGCCTGTGACCAACGCGGGTGCGGCACGGCTGGATTCACATTGGATTCGAACGGGTATTCATCGGCTGCCAGCGTTTCCCAAAAGGTCGTCGGCTGTTTATCAATGAACTCGATTTTCACAACCGACTTGATGCTCTTGTAACCGTATTTCCACGGAACGACGATGCGAATTGGTGCGCCATGTTGTTTGGGCAACGGCTTTCCGTAAATTCCCGTGACCACCATGGTGAGTGGATGCATCGCTTCATCCATGCGCAAACCTTCAAAATACGGCCATGGATAATTCTTCATTCCGCGCATCCCAGGCATTTGTTCGGGCCGATTGGCGGTTTCGAAGCGAATAAACTTCGACTCTGCCTTCGGTTGGAGCTTCTCGATCAGCTTACTCAGCGGGAATCCGATCCAGGGCACGGTCATCGCCCAGGCTTCCACACAACGAAACTTATAGACGCGTTCTTCCAGTGGCGAAATCTTCAGAATGTCTTCAAGTTCCATAGTCCTTGGCTTCTCCACGAGGCCCTCAATTTTCACAGACCACGGTGAAACAACAAAATTCCCGACCAAATCTTTTACTTTATCTTTGGCGAGAGAGAACTCGTAAAAATTGTTATAGCTCCCGGCAACCTTTTCCTCCGTTAGCGCCCAATTAGGATTAAACTCCGGATTGCGTTTCGCAGGATAAAGTTTCGGTCCCGCTGAAGCCGCTTTCTCGACTGGCTCCGCTGCGGCTGCCACCATCGGCGCAGCCATCAAGCCCGCACCGGCCAATCCCATGCGACGCAGGAATTCGCGACGGTTCTCGTGAATCTTCTCGGGAGTAACGTGTCTATCAGAAATAAACCAATCAGGTCGCAAGATGATGTTGGCCATGAAAGGAAGATGACTGAACAAACCAAATATTCCATGAAATTTTTAGGGGGGAGTCGTCGTTTCTTCCACGGCACTTCAGGCGGAAGTTCCCGTTGAAGGTCTGGACCAAACCAGCTAGGTTAAAATTGTCATGAGCCCGTTCGATTTAAAAGAACTCCTTTGGTTGCTCATGTTGTTTCCCTTCGGGATCGTCCTGAGCGGGGGTGTCCTTTTCGCTATTTCTACAGTGCGCTGGGTCAAAGATAGAAAACTACGTCATCAACTCGAAGATCTGGATCTCGGGGTATTTATTTCCAACTCACGCGTGCGTCAAATTCTGATGGATCATCCGTGCACCTGGTTGGCGATCAAGGGCAGGAACTCCAAACGAGTGCAACGCGCACTCGGTTTGCACGATGCCACTCCTTGCTCCTGGGAAGAAGGTCTGGTCGAAGCGCAACACCACAAGTTATTCGTCTCACCTCCCGTGAACGGCTGGATTCTCGTTGTCGGTTCTGATCTGCCTGAACCGGATGACGACGTCGATAAATGCTTTTTGTTTTTGCGCCACTGCAGCCGAAAGCTGGGACACGTTCAGTATTTCTCCGTTAACCGTGTGCTAAACCATCATGCCTGGGCTCTGTTGGATGACGGACAGGTTTTCCGCGCGTATGCCTGGGCCGGGGAAACATTGTGGAATCAGGGACAAAAAACGGCTGCCGAAAAAGAATTGGACATGTCGTGCTTCGGTTACGGCGATAACGGAATCACTTTAGACTTTTCGCAAAAAGATCCCACGATCACGAATGCCGAAAAAGTGAATCAGCTTGCCGCACGGTGGAGTTTTGACCCGATGTCCGTCACAGAAAATGCCTGGCAAAAGGAACAAGGCATCGTTGGCAGCCTTCCAGATTTCCGCAGGGAATAGACGTTTGTCCGCATTTGTGATCAGTAGGAATACCATCTCAGGCACCTCCCGCGCTTCTGTTTCTCCGCAGCACCGATAAGACAAACAGGCCTCGTTCCATTGCGAACCGATTCCACCGTATGGAACGGTAGGAGAGTTAAACCATTATCAAGGAGAACACATGAAAAATACAATTATCGTCCTCGCCGCTGTCCTCGCTCTCGTTGGATGCCAAAAAAAGAACGATGTTAACGAGTCCGCGGGCGCACAGAAAGATTCTGTGGACCAATCCGCAAAGTCCCAGAAGAACGCTCTCGACCAGCAAAAGAAAGAGATCGAGAAGTCCGCCTCCGCCACGAAAAAAGAAATAAGTGAAAGCGCGGGCGCCCAAAAGGAACGCGTTGAAGCTCAGGCCGATGCCGCTAAAGCGAATATCACCGCTGAGCAAAAGAAGATCGAGGCCGATGCCAAAGCCGCCAAAGCCGACGCTGACGCCCAGGCTAAAGCTGCCAAAGCAAGCGCTGATGCGCAAACCAGCGCGAGCCAACCGGCCGCTGGTCAAACCACCGTTAACGAATCCGCTGGAGCTCAATCCGCAAGCGGACTTGGCGCACAAGATCAAGCGACCTCCGATGCCGATCGCGCCATCGTTCAACAAATTCGACAATCCTTGACCAGTGCAGATGCTACTGCTCAGCCTCAAGCTACCGGTGCGAGCACAAGCTTCAAGAATGTAACCATCATCAGCAAAGATGGCGTTATCACCTTGAAGGGCACGGTCCAAAGCGATGCTGAAAAAGCGGATCTCGAAGCGAAAACGAAAGCAATTTCAGGCGTGAAGTCTGTCGACAACCAACTGCAGGTCAAAGCGCAATAATCTGACCCGTTCTGTGCATAAGCCTTGGGTATTTGCCCAAGGCTTTTTTGCTTAGGTCTAATGCGTTTCGACTTTGGCCACTTCCATCGAAACGAGGCAAACATCGTCCGCGAATTTCTGGGAAGCAGCAAAGCCCTTGATCTCGGAAAGCAATTCGTCAAGAAACGTCGCGGCGGGCTTGATGGAGTTGGTGCGCACCGTTTCCATCAGTTGTTCCTGCGTGAACAACTCGTCGTTGGCCCCTTCGACTTCGTAGAGGCCGTCGGTGTAGAACAAAAAGCGGTCGCCGGGTGTAAGCGGGCGCTGAGCCGTCGGGTACACTGAATCAGCAAACAGTCCAAGCGCTGGACTGGCCTTTTGACTCGGATTCTTTAGCATTTCCACATCGCCGGAATCTGTGTGAATGAGAAACGGCCTCGGGTGACCCGCGTTCGCGTAGGAAACCTGTCGGGTTTCCAGATCAGCGACCAGATAGAACGCTGTCGTAAAGAGTGGCGTTCCGGTCTGTTGCAAAATCGCGCGCAGATCGCTGTTCAAACGCATCAACAATAAACCGGGATCATGCCCGATCGTACGCAGCTCTTCGACGAGTGCTCGGACCATGGCGGTGACCAGGGCCGATCGCACGCCATGTCCCATGACGTCACAGATGAACACACCCGCTTTGGTCGGTGAAATCGGCAGCACGTTGAAAAAATCACCGCCGACTTCGCCGCTCGGTTGATACCGGTGAGAAAATCGTAATAAACTCTGTTCGACAGCGACCCCGTGCGGAAATGTCGGATACTGCTGCGGCAAAATGGCCTGCTGAATCTCGTGCGCCATTTTCAAGTCGTCTTCCATCATCTCATTCTTCATGCGCAGTTCTGCCTGGCTCGCGGCCAACTCCCGCGTGGCTTGGCGCTCACGTTCTTCAGCCTGCTTGCGCACGGTAATATCATGGAAGACACCGAGCACCAGCGTGTCTCGATCCATTTCGATGTAGGAATTATAAACTTCAAGTTCCACTGCCTTGCCCGAACGAAACACGACATGACGTTCCAGCTGGCTCTCAATCTTACGCTGCGTGAAACGTTCGCGATATTTCAGCAGCATTTCCTCGTGATTGTCATTTTCGGAATAAATCACGGTGAATGGTTTGCCTTCGAGTTCGATGCGTTCCATGCCGACGATCCGACAGAACGACGGATTCACGGCCAGGATAATTCCAGTGGCATCCGTCAGGCGCATGCCGTCGAGGGCATTTTCCCACACGGAGCGAAAGCGCTTTTCCGAAAAGCGGACTTCATCTTCAGCACGTTTTCGCGCCGTGATGTCTTCCACCATTCCTTCGAAATACAAAATGTTGCCGGCCTGATCGCGGACTGCCCGCGCATTTTCTGAAATCCAAATGATACTTTTATCTTTGCGGAAAATCTGCGATTCGAAATCCGTCACCAAACCCTTCTCCTGCATGATCCGGATAAACTCGTTGCGCCGGTTCGGATCGACATACAACTGATGTTGGATGTCGGTCATTTGTCCCATCAACTCCTGCGTGGAGGCATATCCGTAAATTCTGACCAGTGCGGGGTTGGCACTGATATAATGACCGTCCGGGGTCGTCTGGAAAATGCCTTCGACGGAGTTTTCGAAAATACTGCGGAATTTTTCTTCGGCGCTTTGCAGAGCCGTCTTGGTCTGCGTGCGTTCGATCGAATAAATCAAGGCGCGTGTTAGCAACTGTGCGTCCGCATGACCTTTGACGAGGTAATCCTGGGCCCCGGCGTGAACCGCTTCCAGCGCAACGGTTTCGTCATCCAAACCGCTCAAGACGATAATCGGCACCTGCGGAAACCTGGTTTGCACCGCGTAGAACGTTTCCAACCCTCGACTGTCGGGCAAACTCAAATCGAGCAACACCACGTCGGTTTGACGTTTGTTCAGGTGTTCAATGCCAGCGCTTAAAGTATCCACCGGGGTGAGTTCAAAATGCGCGGCGCGGGACTTGTGCAGCATATGCCGCAAAATGAGGACGTCGTCGTCATTGTCCTCAAACAGCAGAACCCTGATCTTTTTCGGCTCCATTCGGTTTTTGTTTCTATCATTCACACGGCGGCGTGTGAAGACGAACTTGCGCCAAAAATGGCGTGCATCAGGAGAGACCGCCAGTTTTTTGTCGTAACAAATGAATTTGAGAAGAGGAATCGATTTTCTCTAAAGAGAGGTCCGGTTTCCATTTTGGACAAGAATTTCGTATGTTAATACGGCGCTCTTTCTGTTTTAGACGGGATTTCCGAACCAACATCACGCCTCTTCCCTGTTCCGGACCGCATTTCCGAAGCAACATCGGTGCTCTTTCCAACTCCGGACGGTAATTCTGAAGCAACACTGGACCTCTTTCCTGTTCCGGCGCTGATTTCCGGTTCAAAAAGGAGCCCTTTCCTGTTCCGGACGGGAATTCCGAAGCAACATCGCACCTCTTTCCTGTTCCGGACCAGATTTCCGAACCAACATTGGACCTCTTTCCAACTCCGGACCGGATTTCGGACGACAACGGAGCCATTTCCTGTTCCGGACGGGAATTCCGAAGTAACATCGCACCTCTTTCCTGTTCCGGACCAGATTTCCGAAGTAACATTGGACCTCTTTCCAACTCCGGACCAAATTTCGGACGACAAAGCAGCCATTTCCTGTTCCGGACGGGAATTCCGAAGCAACATTGCACCTCTTTCCTAGGAAAGAGCTCCAAAACGAAGCCGCAAAGCAGCCTTTTACAGGCACTTACAACTTTCAGATCATTTTCGGGGTGCAAAAACGGGTTTTGTCATCCACTTGCGACGGCATCATGCCTATCGAAGACTCACTTCTGTGGTTTCTTGAGAATCTGATCGAAGTCCTCCATCGGCTCGATCTCGATTCTGCTAGCGGACGGGTGGGAAGAAGAGGTCTGAGTCGCCTCCGGATTGACCGCTTTTTTCGGACTCGTTGCCGCATTATTCACCATCGGCGGCAAAACTTGGGGGGATACGGCGGTGTCGTCGTCCGGCAAGGCGATCCCTTTACCGGGAATATGGAAGTTTGTCTTCTTTTCCAGCCAGGTGCGATAACGGGCAAAGGTCCACATGCCATGTTCGGCTCCCGTTTCCATGGAGGACTGGATTTTGAAAAAGTCGCGATTGCGAATAAAGTTCTTAATCGAAAACGCAGACGTCAGGATCTCGCATTCAGGGACGCGGATATTCAAGTCCGGACGAAAGTGCAGTCGCTGCGCAACGACACCCAGAAGACAATCGGCCAGTTGGGCGGCCACACTATTTTGAATGTCAGAAGGGAACGCCGAAACGACTCGCTGCAACGCCTCCGCGCAGTTGGAAGAATGAACCGTTGCGAGCACAAGGTGTCCCGTCTCTGCCGCATTGAGAGTGAGACGCATCGTTTCCGGATCGCGCATTTCACCGACCATTAAGACATCGGGATCCTCACGCAACGAGTCGAGGAGCGCCTGCTCAAAACTCGGCGTGTCACGCCCCACCTCGCGCTGGCGAATATAAGCGCGACGCGGGCGAAACGTATATTCGATGGGACTCTCAATCGTCACGATATGACGCGCTTCCGTCAGATTGATTTCCTGAATCAACGCAGCGAGGGTCGAAGACTTGCCACTGCCGGTGGCACCGCTGATCAACACAAGACCGTTATTCGGCAGGACAAAGCGCTTGATGTCAAGATTCAGATTGAGGGTTTCAATCGTGGCATCAAACGAGGCCAACAGGCGAATGGCCATGCCGACGCCGCGTGAGGACTGAAGGACATTGATCCGGCAACGAACGCCCTGGATATTTTTTGAGAGGTCGAACGAACGACGTTCGAGAAAGACGGGCCATTGTTCCGCGCCAATCAATTCCCTGGCCGCATCCAGAATTGTTTTGGCCGGGATGGGATCACCAGAAATGCGCAAGCTCCCCCGGACGCGAAGAGCCGCCGGCAGCCCGGCCTCCAGGTGCAGATCGCTCGCACCATTTTCTCGCGCCGACGCAATCAGAGCATCCAATGTCATGCGTGATTATACACCTGCTTCTGTCTTAAGTTGCATAGGCGATAACCGGAAAGACTTATTTTTTAACCACGGATGGACACGGATGAACACGGATAAAGACTATATCAACAGGATTTTGCCCTTTCTCGTACGACTAAATATCTACAGCCCAAGAACCAGTCATTTGGGTGCAATCCCCTTCTTATCCGTGTCGATCCGTGCCCATCCGTGGTTGAAAATTGATTGTTCGATCAGAAGCGCGGTGAATGCCATGAGCTGGTCAGGACAAACCAACCCCGTTTGTAACAGAACACAAGAAACCCGATTATTCCAGAAACGACCAGGACAGCGGCTATCACATTAAATCGGGAAATCCGATCATTGTAATGTTGCATTAGCGCCTGAACCGGCGCTTCCGGATAACCAAACTCCCTGGAGAGCGAAAGAATATCTTTTGCTCCTTCCAGGGAGCTAACCGCGGCTTCGATGGCGGAATAATCGAACAATAAACTGGCGACCGCAGGATCGGGCGGTTTCACGAACTTCAATCGTTCCATGAGTTGATGCTGAATGGCGGCCATCAACTCTTCGGGCCGTAGTTTGTGTCCATCGATTTTGACGATGCTGCCAATGTCCCCGGCTTTGAGTCCAAGGACGGAATGACTGTCGAAGTAATGCGCGTCTTGTTGCGCCGCGATTTTGGCTTCGAGGATTTTCACGTGTAACCATTCAGTCCCCTCGTGCGATTGCGCATTACGACGAATCCCCTCTTTGATCCAGCGCAAGGCATCACGATTTGCGCCCGACAGCTCGAACGCAGTGCCAAGATTGGCCGCCACCGAATAATTTCCGGGGTTTTCTTTTTCCAGCGTTTGCAGGAGTTCAACCGCCTCGGCATTGCGTCCTAGATACATTAACGCGACGGAGTAATCGTTGCGCTTTTCAAACTCCGTCGCGCCACGCAACGCTTTCTCCATGCCTTCCCCATCGACCGCCATTTGGTATCTCAAAATCGAGCGCAACGCCACGGACGCCATTCGCGATCCAGGCTTCACGGGCATGCCGTTGTATTTTGTTTGGTAGGAGAAGAAAGTGTTGGCACACGGAAACGCGCTCGGCACCAAAGCGAAGAAGAGGAGATACGAGAGGAAGGTTTTCATGGTTTGGCTGTAATCATAACGAATGAAGGCGGTAAAGCGTGGTCATCGGTTTGGCGAAAAATAAACCCCATCTTGCCAACGACGCCCCCGTCCGATGAAGTTTGTGGGACCGATTTCCAATCCCGAGTGTCCCGTCCCGCGGGCGCCCCAGATGAGTTGCACCCAAGCAGGGAATGTCTCCCCTGTGTCGTTTGTTTGCGCGCAGTGAAGGTAGATATCCGGGAAGTCTTTATGCCCATGCCAGAGGCCCAATAGCTGCGGGGGAAAATTCGTGCCTAACTTTGAAGGGGTTAGTCGTGCGCCGTCTGCAGATTGCGCCAGTAAGTTCGTGGCCCATTGTTGAAGTTCAGTCCCACTGATCCGCGCCCGCGCATTCTGTTCCAGATGGCCATAGGAAATAGCATCATCCACGAAACGCCAGACGAAGAAACCAACCACGCAAAGCGGAATCACGATAAACAACTCCACGATGCGTTTATAAAGTCGTTTGTTCATGAACCCTGCCGTCAGAACTTCGCTTTTAAACTTTGAGTGACGGTAAAGATAAAACCGAATTCAAGACCACCCCAGATAAACAGCGTCACAAGCAAAAACCGTTGGATACGGGTCAGCACTGGAAATCCTCCTTCACTCTGTTTCCCGTTCCATATTTTTACTGTGAAATAGGATACGATTGTTAGGCAATAAATCGCTCCGGCATCGCCATTCGAATCGGCGTCCAGAAGCATGCCAAAAAAGAAGACAAAGAATAGGTGAATGAATATCTGCAGCTTCCACAGCGCGAGCGTTCCTGCGGGATTCCCCCGAAGCGACAGAGGGGTCGATAGAAAACCGGGGGCGCACTTCTTGCACGTGCCGCCGTCGAAGCTAAGCGGCCCGAGGAAATATTTCCCCTGACACACAGCACATAGGCGTTCAGTGACACTGAAGAGCTTATAATTCATAGCAATGTCAGGGCAGACTTAGTCTGTGTACGCTACCCGAAGCCCTCATCAGTTCCGTCAACTTGTTCTGCGTGCATTGCTGGACGCTTCCATCTGTTAGGCCAACATTTCCGACCGTGTTGTGCAGTTTAGTCGTCCAACCCAATACATCATTCGTGTTCACGGTGAATGCCGGGAGCGACGCAC
>JAQGOU010000193.1 GCA_028293445.1 Verrucomicrobiales bacterium
CTTTTCGGGCAAAGGCGCTCCCGGTCAGCGCCGTTGCGGGCCGAGGTGGAAGAGCCAACGATTTGGCGACCGTCCCGGAGACTTCAGGAGCCGGAATTGGCGAGACGGCCAACAGCGGCGTAAGAGCAGAAACGCACCAGATCAACGTGGCCACATACTTGGAGAGATGAGTTGGTTTCAACGGGACGCCATCCTAAAAGGGCACGAGCTGGAAGGAAAGACGACACTTTTGGCATGTCAGGGTGACTTTACGGTTAAAGCTGGAGAAACAGAAAAAATATGGTCAAAAGCTACTGGCGATTGCCGATAAATTTAAATTTAACGACAAAAGGGACTGCCGGCTGACGATAAATAATAATTTATCGACGAAATCCATCGCCGGACGCCGATAAATTTAAATTTATCGGCGTCCGGCAGTAGCGTTTGTCGATAAATAATTGTGGATCGACGTCCGCCAGTGGCTTTTCCCGATAAATAATAATTTATCGCCAGCCGGCAGTAGCTTTTGAGGATAAATTTAAATTTGTCGCCGTCCGGCAATCGTTTTTGAGGATAAATTGATCCGTGATCGACGATTCAGGAAGTGCAATTCAGACAAATGACCCGAGAAGGGCGCTTTTGCGGTGAAAAGATCCCGTTCGGACGTTTTTCGAGTGCGCAGGTAGTCTAAACCATTCTCAATCTTGATATTAGGAGAATTCCTCCAGTGTGTCTTCTATCTGTCCACTTTTGCACCAAATTTGGATGGTTTCTTATTTTTGTTACTGGCTGGCCCTCATTTTAGTCTAAGTCAGCGCCACTAGGTCTTGGTATGGTGCCTGCTATTATCATGTTTGCCGTCAGCCGTTTAAAACCTAAGCGCAGTTTCTATGTCCCTGCGAAAACACCTACTGTGGTTGGCCGTTCTGTTCGTGCCCTTGCTTGCCTTTGCGCAATCCGGAGCACCGGTTCCGAGTGTCGTCTCATTCACGAGCGACGGAACCATCCTCCGCGCCTATATATATAAGCCCTCGGGTCACGGACCCTTCCCCGCTTTCATTTGGAATACAGCCAGCAGCAAGAAGATGTTTGATCCGGGTGATGAAGCTCAATTCACCGTTTTGGCCAGAAATGTCACCTCTCGTGGTTACGTATTGTTTATCCCGGATCGCCACAGCAACAGCCAGTCCCGTGGCGTGGTGAATGGCGGCGAATTGACCGAGCAACTTCGCGCGGAAGAGAAAGATCCGATCAACTTAAACCGTCGCGCGGTGGAATTTTACGAATCGCATAATAAAGATGTGCTCGCGGCCGTGGAATTTCTCAAGGCTCAATCCTTTGTGGATGAAAATCAGATCGCAATGGCCGGCACGGCTTCCGGTGCGGTGCAGACGTTGTTGGCGGCGGAAAAGGAAACCGGCATTCGTGCGTTTATCGTCTTCGCACCCGGGTCAGCCTCGTGGAGCGAGAATCCACTCCTGCAAGCGATGTTGCGCCGTTCGGTTCGCAATGCAAAAGCGCCGGTGTTCGTGATCCAGGCGCAGAATGATTTCACGCTCGAACCGAGTCAATTGCTTGGAAAAGAACTGGAACAGAAGGGTGCCCCCAACCGCACGAAAGTTTATCCGCCATTTGGAACCTCCCACGCCCAGGGCAACGCGTTTGCCTTGAACGGATGTAATACCTGGAGTTCAGACGTGTTCGATTTTGTCCGCGAAGCAATGAATTAATTTTATGCGGCTTTCAAATACATTCTTGTTGTTCGCTGTGGGCCTGACGCAGTTGATGGGCGGAGCGTTGGCGAAGGCGGAAGATCAGCGGAGCGGGATCGCCTACGTCCGCAGCGGTAGCGAAACGTTGCCCGGATATTTCTACAAGCCCGAAGGTAAAGGACCGTTTCCCGCAATCGTCATGGTGCCTTCGGCCAGTAAACCGGCGAACGACATGAAGCCGCCGTATCAGGAGATGGCGAAGGCGTTTACAAGTCGTGGCTACGTGGTGATGGTGCCGGCCTGGCATTGGCCGATCGAGTTCGTCCATGAAAACGCCGCGAAAAACCGGCGCATGACCTTGCCGGAGTTCCAGGGAATCGCGCGTTACATCGCGGCGGCGGTCACCTGGTCCAAGGGACAATCCTTTGTGGATGAAGAGCGCGTGTCCGTCATGGGGCATGCGACGGGTGGAATTTTAATCATGCTCCTGGCCGAACAGGAAATTGGGGTGCGCAGTTACGTGGCATTTTCCCCGGCTGCCGCAATCTGGAGCGATCGGCAGGATTTACAAAAGGCTTTCGTCAATTCAGTGCGGGAATCCAAGGTGCCCATATTCCTCATTCAGGCACAGAACGATTTTTGCCTCGGGCCCAGCGAAGTACTCGGA
Source organism: Verrucomicrobiales bacterium (assembly GCA_028293445.1). GTDB lineage: Bacteria > Verrucomicrobiota > Verrucomicrobiia > Limisphaerales > JACDHS01 > CBHWET01. The sequence goes on from JAQGOU010000193.1 coordinate 2,359, forward strand.
GCGGAGTTGGCGCACAAAGGCGATTTGAGTTTCTCGAAAGTCTACCCTCCGTTCGGCACCACACGTGAGCAGGGAAACACCTTTGCCGTGGCCGGAAGCAGTGTGTGGGGCGACGACGTTTTCAAATTTCTGCAACGATCAATGAACTAAGAAAGACACTATGAAAAAATTGCTAATCTTAGGTTTGAGTTTTCTGAACATGGCACTGCTGCTCTGCAGCGCCCACGCCGAGAAGATGACGGGTGCAATGGCCTACTTCCGCAGTGGCGATGTGACGCTGCGCGGTTACGTGTATCGCCCGGAAGGCAGCGGCCCATTTCCCGCCGTCGTTTATTTGCGGACCGGCAACAAACCGATTACTGAATCGGCGCCACCCGTGCCGGAACTCGGGAAATTTTATACAGACAAAGGTTTTGTTCTTTTCGTGCCGATGCACCGCTCAGCTGAAGAATTAAAGGTGGAAGTAAAAGGGGTGCAGGCTAAAGGTAATAACCACAAGAAAGGAAAGATTACGTTGCCGGAATATACCGTCATGACGAAAGACATTGCGGCAGCAGTGACCTGGTTGAAGAGCCAGTCTTTTGTGAATGAAAACCGCGTCGCGGTCGCAGGGCAGGGCTCAGGCGCCGTCGGGGCTCTCCTTCTTTCGCAGCAGGATGTCGAGGTTTCGGGCTACATTATTTTCTCACCTGCCGCGCAGACGTGGAGCGTGAAACCGGAACTGCGCGACGCGATGACCTACGCGATCCGTGAATCGAAGGTGCCGATCTTCCTGATCCAGCCGCAAAATGATTACAGCCTTGAACCGAGCCAGGCGCTCGCGAAAGAGCTCGCGCTGAAAGGGAAACTGAATACGTCAAAGGTTTATCCACCGTTCGGAACGACCCACGAACGTGCGGCACAATTCGCGGCAGCGGGAAGCAGCATGTGGGGAACGGACGTGATCGCGTTCCTCGGTAAAGTGTTTAATCTTTGAGCAGGCCGGATCCGGGAAACCTTCCGCGGCATCGCGCCGCCGGTTGCGGTGAAAAGGGGTAAACCTTCAATTCTTCGACTTCGCCAGTTCTTCTTCGAAATCAACGATCTCTTTAATCTGCGTCAGGAACCAGCGATCGATCTTCGTGAGGTTAAAAATCTCGTCGATGCTGAAGCTGGCTCTCAGCGCGTGGCGAATGAAGAAGATGCGCTCGGCATTCGGCGACACGAGCTTGCGCGTGATAACGTCGCGCGGGAGAATATCGCGGTCGCCGTAGACTTCGGTGCCGATGCGCCACGGTTTGCCGTCGCCGCCCAGACCGCTCCGGCCAATTTCCAATGAGCGCAGGCACTTCTGCAAACTCTCCTTGAACGTACGACCAATCGCCATCGCTTCGCCGACGCTTTTCATCGCGGTGTTCAGCGTGGGATCGGCCATGGGGAATTTTTCAAACGCGAAGCGGGGAATCTTCGTCACGACGTAATCGATGGTCGGCTCAAAGCTCGCGGGTGTTTCGCGCGTAATGTCGTTCTTGATTTCGTCGAGCAGATAACCAACGGCGAGTTTCGCAGCGATCTTCGCGATCGGGAAACCGGTTGCCTTCGATGCGAGGGCCGATGAGCGCGACACACGCGGATTCATCTCGATGATCACCATGCGGCCGTTGTCCGGATTAACGCCAAATTGAATATTCGAGCCACCAGTCTCCACGCCAACGGCGCGAATCACGGCGAAGCTCTGGTTGCGCATGATCTGAAATTCTTTATCCGTCAACGTCTGGATCGGCGCCACGGTGATGGAATCGCCAGTGTGCACGCCCATCGGATCAAAATTTTCGATGGAACAAATGATGACGCAGTTGTCGGCGCGATCGCGCATCACTTCCATCTCGTATTCCTTCCAGCCGAGAAGCGATTCTTCGACGAGGATTTCCGAGACGGGAGAAAGTTCGATGCCGCGCTTGGCAATCTCTTCAAACTCATCGCGATTGTAACCAATGCCGCCACCCGTTCCACCGAGTGTATACGCCGGACGAATGATGAGTGGATATTTTCCAATCCTTTCGGCGACAGCGCGGGCTTCCTCCAAATTGTGTGCCGTGCCGCTGATCGGGACATCGAGTCCGATCTTCAGCATGAGATCTTTGAAAATCTGGCGGTCTTCGCCTTTCTCGATCGCTTCGGCTTTCGCGCCGATCATTTCGATGTCGTGCTTTTCGAGAAACCCGCTGCGATGAAGTGACATCGCGGTATTAAGCGCCGTCTGGCCGCCA
>JAQGOU010000025.1 GCA_028293445.1 Verrucomicrobiales bacterium
CACACAAAAAAAGTAAGCTACTCTTCGCGCACTTTAATGCCTGCGATATCCACTGCGGCACCGGCAATTTCGTAGATTCGCAATTCTGCAGCCACGTCCTGTTGCGGAATGAATTGCAGTTTGAACGGCTTCCATTCTGGAGTGGTGCGGAAAACCTGCTCTTTCAGTTTCTCGTTCGGATCAATGAACTGGCACAAGGCAACCGTGAGATCAGATTTCGATTCACTGCGCGCCCAGCCCTCGATTGTACAGCGGATGTTTCGTTTGCAAATAAAACGTGGCCCGCATAACTCAGCCCAGCCGTGCGACCGTGCGTCGACGTTAATGCCAAATCCGACCAAAACATTTTGAGGCAAGTCGTTGATTTTTGAATAGCTAACCGAAATTGGAAGCGCAGAGTTGTTGTCCAGCCATCCTTTGGGCAACCACCCCTGGGAGAGGTTCTCGTCCTTGTTTGTGACCTTTATCGCGCCTCCACTCGCATCGAAAGAATGTAAGTTGCGGGAATCGAGTGCAATCGCCCGCTGCATCACCTCATATGCCTCGGCCATCTTTAAAATCTGTTGCAACACCTGCGCACGAATCCAGAGCACCTCAGGATTTTCGGGGTCATATCCTTCCCCGAGCTTCGAGAGGAAATCGGCTTGTTCGGCGTTCGGGGTCAGCCGCGCCAGTTTAACCAATGCCAAGGGATTATTCGGCTCCAGGTCCAGCGCCTGTTGCAGTGATTCAGCCGAGCCGTCATAGATTTTTCGTGCGACGTACCGTTTTAATGATGTCTTTGCGAACGGACTGGTGGTGCGCAACGCATGATCTGATGTGAACCACCGAGCCCAGGCACCAAACTGTTCCGCCGGGTCCTCTGCCAGCATTGCCTTGCTTTTGGAAAGCTCGCTCCAACCGTCTTGTACGAGTTCAGTCGCTCCCGAATCCGCTAAGTGGTGACCGCCGATCGCTGATGAAAACTGACTGAGCCACGCGGGCGCCCGGCCTGGCATGCGCAAAAACCAGAGACGAGCCGTTTTATCGGCCGATGTCGTGATAAAGGAGCTTGAGTCGGGACTAAAGGCTGCGAAGCGAATTGCTCCATCATGCTGAAAGGGCTCCGCGACAGCGCGTCCAGTCGAGGTTTCCCAAACACGCGCAATTTTATCCGACGCGGTAACAATGAAATTACCGTCGGGACTGAATGCGGCGGTCTTAATGATTTGGTCGTGTGCGATTGGTTCTGTGGCCGCCTTTCCACTCTCAAGATCCCAGACGCGCGCCGTTTTTTCTGAAATCGTGAGCAGCCATTTGTGCGGGTTTTTTTCACGATTCCAAACCGGCTGCGGAACAAATGCCACAAGACTTGCGGGACCATCATGACGCAAATTCTCCATCAGCACCTTCCCAGTCGCGGCATCCCACACCCGAACAGCATTTCCGTCTTTGTCATCGGTCGCAGTCGCGAGCCATTTGCCGTCCGGACTGATGGCGAGCGATTGCACCTCACCGCTGTGTTGCAACGTAAATTTCTGCTGGCCCGTCCCCATATTCCAGACACGCACAATTCGGTCTTGTGCCGCTGTTGCCATCCAACTGGCGTCCGGACTGAGCGCAGCACATTTTACAGCAGTTTCATGCCGCAGTGGTTCGGACACAAGCGTGCCGGATTTCAAATCCCAATGCCGTACGGCGTCGGAGCTCGTGAAAAAGGTTTTGCCGTCTGGAGCAAGAATGATCGAGTTCATGCGCACGTCCTGACCAGCGCGTTCATAAATCAATTTTTCTGTTGTGATGTCCCATGCACAAAGGGCTCCGTCCGAGCAACCGGCCAAAAGAATTGTGCCACCTATATCGAAACAGCACGAGACGACCTCACCCTCGCCGCGATGCTTCAGCGATCCGGTTACTGGCTCTCCTGAGACGGAGTTCCAAATTCGGGCAGATCGATCCGAGGAAACTGTGGCGACGAATTTCGCGTCGGAACTGAATGCGGCTGCATTGACCCATTGGTCGTGTTTGAGCGGCTCTGAGGTGGGTCTATTATCGGCAATTTCCCAGATCCGTGCCGTTCTGTCCGCCGAGGCTGTGACAACCTTGTTACCGTCATGGTTAAAGGCTGCTTCCAAAACGCTTCCTGTGTGTCGAAGAGGCTCACAAACCGGCTTGCCTGTCGTGGTATTCCAGACACGAGCGGTGCCATCGCCTGAGGCGGTTACCAACCAGCGACCGTTTGGACTGAAGTTCACTCCGGCAATGGCGCCATCATGTTTCAATGGCGGCGTCACCGGTTTTCCATCGGGCACATCCCAGATGCGGGCGGTGTTATCGCTGGAAACAGTGGCCAGAAATTTTCCGTCCGGACTGAATTTCGCCCCGTTAATCCAATTCACATGATCGAGCGGAGGGCTGACTGGGGCACCTGCACCCGCCCGCCAGATCCGAGCGGTGCCATCGCCCGAAGCCGTTGCGATCCATTTGCCATCGGGACTGAAAATCGCTGAGGTCAAGCCGCCTTGATGCGTCATGTTGGCCCCAATCGGCACACCTGAATTGATGTCCCAAAGTCTCGCGTAGGAACGGGTGCTGGCGACTAAAACCTGGTTGCCATCGGGGCTGAATCGAGCGGTCTTCAGGGGTGCGTCATGCTGGAGAGAGACAATGATTCGTCCCGTTGCGCGTTCCCACACCCGGGCGATTTTGTCCTGAGAAGCTGTCACGACTAGTTTTCCATCCTGACTAAAGCAGGCTGAGCTGACCCAATCCTCGTGCTTCAATGGAGTTCCCGCGGATTTACCGGTTGTTGTATCCCATACTTGAGCCGTGTTATCCCGCGATGCAGTAATCAACCACCTGCCATCCTCGCTAAATTCAGCGGAAGTAATCAGTCCGCGGTGCTCGAGCGGCGCCATCAAGAGTTTGCCCGTGTTCGCATCCCAGAAACGCGCAACGTTGCCTGACGTGGTCAAAAGCTTTGTCCCATCGGGACTGAAGGTCACCGACTTGACTTCGGCATCGTGCTTCAGCGGTGGCAACACTTGCAGCGGCCAATTGCGCTGTGAGAGCAACGAGATGATTCGCGTGATAACGGTAGCATTATCCGGATCAGACCGAAGGGCGCGAGAAAGGTAAGCAAGTGCTTTTCCATTGTGATCTTCTTCGATCAGGCGAGTTGCGAAAGCAAAATCAGAAAAGGCCAGTGCCCGGAGAGCGGTTGATTCACTTTCCTTCGCATCGGCCTCGCTCGCGATTGCTCTTTTCTCCGAGTCTTCCGCCCGATGGCGGGCCTCGTCAGCCTCCTTGTGTTGCTTCTCTTCTCGCTGTTTAGCTACTTCGGCCTGTTCGAGGGCATCTTTCGCCTCCTTCGTCGCCTTACGCTCCTTCTCCAAAGCATCTTGAGCGGCGCTATTGGCTACCTCTGTTGCCTTTTTTTCTTCATCAGCTTTCTTCCGTTCCCGCTCGGCGGTTTCGCGGGCGCTTTCTGCTCGTGTGCTGGCCTGAACGGCCTCATTTTTCTGGAAATAAAGTTCAGTGGAGAGGCCGCCCAAAATGATCAGCAACGCAGCGGCGGCTGCGCCATAGGTAATCCGCAGCTTGTGCTGGCGTTCTTCATCCCGCTGCCGCAAATCTTCAAAGCTCACCCCGAGCATTCCGGCGGCAACTTTCAAAAAGCCATTTTGCTTTCCG
>JAQGOU010000196.1 GCA_028293445.1 Verrucomicrobiales bacterium
AGCGAGCATCACTGAGCGCATTCGTGAAATCGGCATTCGCAAAGCGGTCGGGGCAACTTACAGCGATATCTTTATCCAGATTCTGGTTGAAAGCGTAGTGATTGCTCTCATTGGCGGTGCCGCAGGACTCCTCGCCTCACAAGGGATTGTAAAAATCCTGATTATGATTTCGCCCGCGGAAAATTCTCCGGTGATCAGTCTCGATTCCATGTTGATCGCCTTTGCCTTCAGCGCCGGCGTCGGTGTGCTCGCTGGTCTTTGGCCTGCATTTAAAGCCGCACGACTGGATCCCATCCAGGCGTTGCGCTACGAGTAGAGAAAGTTCGGAACGGGAAACTTTAGACGACCGGCTTCACTTCCGGCGACGTTTTGATCGAAGGCTCAAAAGGTTTCTTAAATGCCTCCGCGAAATCGTAAACGTCCTTGAAATCCTCGAGACTATCCTCTTCGGTCTTCGCCAGGACATTGAACTCCACCATGTTGAAAACAATTTCGCCGATGTCGTCCGTTGCGCGAATCCCGCACGCATCCAGCACCATCATGGCCATGGGGCCATATTGCGCCAATGCATATTCACGCACGCCATCCAGCAGTTCCTTGCCGTTGACGTGACGCACTTCGCCTTTTTTCACGAACCGCTTCTGGGTGTAATCGAGCGCCTCGCGCAGGAAGAGATAGGCGTCACGGGTGTAACGCGGATCTTTCTCCACGATTCTCTCGATCAGTTCTTCGAAATGGACGGCGTTCATCGTTTAACAGAATTATCAGAACTGCTTGGCGCCTGCACCGCTTGTGGCGTGCTGTTCGCCGTTCGATACGCTTTTACTGCAAGTCCCAGCAAAAACAACGTGAGCACGATACATAAAATCATCTGCTCCTGTTTGGTCAGCCAGTTCACGTTTAAGCAAACTAGCTTATACCACAGCAATGTTCACCAGCTTTTTCGGCACGACAATCACCTTCTTGATCGTTTTGCCGTCGATGAACGATTTCACTTTTTCAGATGCCATGGCGGCAGCTTCCAAATCGGCCTGCGAGGCATTCGCCGGAACTCGGATGACGTCACGCAGTTTGCCGTTCACCTGCACTGGGATTTCCAGCGTATCTTCGACGAGCAACGCGGCGTCGAATTTCGGCCAGGGGGCGTAGCTCAACGAAGCTTCCGGAATACCGAAGGCCGCATTGGTTTTATCCCAAAGCTCTTCCGCAAGATGCGGGGAGTACGGCGCGAGCAGGATCAAAAAGTCACGCAGAACCGCTACCGGTTTCGTTTCCCAGCCGATGGCTTCATTCACGAAAATCATCAGCGCGGAGATCCCGGTGTTAAAACGCATCCCGTCGAGATCTTCGGTCACTTTCTTGATCACCGTATGCAGCGTCTTCAGTTGCGCGGGCGTAGCCGCAACATCCTTCATCGAAGCGCTCAGTTGGATTTGGCCGAGGAGCGCACGTTGGCCTTGCGCATCCGTCGTGATTTCCGCCTGCTCGAATTCCGTTTCACTTTTCTCATCCACGAACAAACGCCAGACGCGCCCGAGAAATTTGTAAACACCGGCCACACCTTGTGTGTTCCAGGGCTTTACCATTTCAAGCGGGCCCATGAACATTTCGTAAAGACGGAAAGCATCGGCGCCGTACTCTTTCATGACGTCATCCGGATTAACGACGTTGCCACGGGACTTTGACATCTTCTGTCCGTCTTCACCGAGGATCAGGCCTTGATTGACCAGTTTGAAAAACGGCTCCGGCGTGGAGACGCACTTCAAATCAAACAATACCTTGTGCCAAAAGCGCGCGTAGAGCAGGTGCAACACCGCGTGCTCCGTACCGCCGACGTAGAGATCCACGCCAGGGCTTTGACTATTGCCCAATTGTCGATCGCCCAGAATCGACGCTCCCATCCAGTAACGTTCCGCCGCTTCAGCACAAAAGGATTGATCGCCGCGCGCGTCGATGTAGCGCAAGTAATACCAGCAGCTGCCCGCCCATTGCGGCATCGTGTTGGTCTCGCGGATGGATCCATCCGGCAAGGCCACCCATTCTTTCGCACGTGCCAATGGTGGTTCGCCGGAAGCAGTCGGTTTGTAATCGGTCAGTGACGGCGGCAACAAAGGCAAGGCCGATTCCGGCAGCGCTTCGTGATAGAGATTTCCCGCCGCATCCTTTTTCCAAATGATTGGGAACGGTTCGCCCCAATAACGCTGACGGCTGAAGAGCCAGTCGCGCAATTTGTAGTTGATCGTTTTCTTGCCGAGCCCTTTGGCTTCCAGCCACGCCGTGATCTTCGCCTTTGCTTCCAAGGTCGGGAGCCCGTTCAAGGATATCTCTGCACTGCTGGAATTGACTGACGTGCCTTCATCCGTGAATCCTTGCCACTCTTTCCCGGCCGGCGGTTGCACGACTTGGATCACGGGCAGTTTAAACTTTTCCGCGAATTCAAAATCACGCGTATCATGCGCGGGCACAGCCATGATTGCGCCAGTACCATACGTCGCGAGAACATAATCGGCGATCCAGATGGGAATCTTCTCACCATTTACCGGATTAATCGCATACGCACCCGTAAACACGCCACTTTTCTCCTTGGCGAGTTCCGTGCGTTCTAGATCACTTTTTCCCGCGGCAAACTTCTGATACTGCGCCACAACCTCACGTTGTTCCGCGGTCGTGATGTCTTCGAGTAACTTGTGCTCCGGGGAAAGCACCATGTAAGTCGCGCCGAAGAGCGTGTCCGGCCGGGTCGTAAACACTTCAACTTTAAACTTTGAACCTTGAACCTGAAACTCAACTGTGGCCCCTTCGCTGCGCCCAATCCAATTGCGCTGCATTTCCTTGAGCGAATCACTCCAGTCAATCGTGTTCAGATCGTTGAGCAACCGTTCGGCGAAGGAAGTAATCCGTAGCATCCATTGACGCATCGGTTTGCGCACGACGGGGAAACCGCCCACTTCGCTCTTGCCGTCGATGACTTCTTCATTCGCGAGCACCGTGCCGAGTTCCGGACACCAATTCACCGGAGCTTCGGCAACAAACGCCAGGCGTTTGTTATCGCGATAGGCGCGCATCTCGTCTTCGGTTTTTAAACCGGCATGATATTCCAACGTATCGAACGGCTACGACTGATTGGTCTTCGGTTTGAA
>JAQGOU010000086.1 GCA_028293445.1 Verrucomicrobiales bacterium
CGGCGTCAAGACGACCATCGGTTTGGAGCAGGCGATTTTGCAGGATCCTAATTTCCGCCGAGGCGTTTACTCCACCAACTTTATTGAAAACCTCCTTGGCAGCGCCAAGCGCGAGTTGATCGAAGATAAGTCGTAGGCTCAGAGTCCGATAACGGAAGTTGCACGCGTGAAATCTCTTGCTGACTGTCGCCTCTACACCTTTGTCGACTCCGCGTATCTCCATGGCCGGACGCCTGCTGAACTCGCGCAACAACTTTGCGACGGCGGTTCGGACCTGATTCAACTCCGCGCGAAAACATCTTCCGTCGACGACATTCGTCGCATGGCCGAGGAAATTCTTCCCATCACGCGGGCTGCGGGCGTTTATCTCGTTATCAATGATTACCTGCCGCTTGCGCAAGAAATAGGGGCGGACATTTGTCATTTAGGCCAGGAAGATTTCTTCGATGCCGGGCATCAGCACGTCCGGGAGCTAAAAACCAAACCTGGATTGAGAATCGGCCTAAGCACCCACGCACCCGCCCAAGCCGAACGGGCGATGGACGCTGGAGCGGATTACATTGCCATCGGACCGATCTACGCGACCGGCACCAAGCCAACTGCCAAACCGGTCACCCTGGAATACGTCCGTTGGGCCAGCCAAACCGTAAAAGTGCCCTGGTTCGCGATCGGCGGGATTAATCTGCAAAACCTCGATGACGTTCTGTCAGCCGGCGCGAAAAGAATCTGCGTGGTTTCCGCCATTTTGAATGCTTCAGACGTAACCCGGGCCTGCCGTGAATTCCGACGACGTTTGACGTAGTTTTCAGCCTTTTTTTGAAAATTTGAGCGCGCAAATCCTTCGGCGCCATTCGAAACGTTGGACGTTTCCCCCCTTTTTTCCCCTGACGTAGTTTTCACCCGCGGGAAAAGGTTAAAATGCCTAAGTTATTGTCAGAGCCAACTTTGGGACGCTCAGAAAAATTTTATTTACGTAAATAAAATTTTTCCGAGAGCCGGAAAAAGAAATTTCATATAATTCACGTCTCCGGAGAGCTGGAAAACTTTTCTTCACGTGCAGCGGCCTTTTCCCGGAGCCAAAATTCCGTGAAATATATGGAGGAGACTTTTCCCAGAACCGGAATTCCGTGAAACAGGTGCAGGAGGGTTTTCCGGGCCTCGGGAAAACTATTTTCGCGAAAAAAGTTTTTCCCAGAACCAAAATTCTTTGAAATATCTGTAGAAAGTTTTTCCGAGCGTCCGGACGGAGCCAAATTTCTGTGGAAACTTTTCCGGAGGACGGCAAAACCTCCAAATTTTTGTAAAACTTTTCTGGGGAAGTAAAATTGAGTTCTTTTTTTGGAAACTCCCGTTCGGGGACGTCCGCGAGGAGGAGCTGAAAAGTTAACAGTTTTTCAGGGAGTTCCCGGCGGTCAATTTTAAATCGGCTTAATCCGGGGCTTCCCCCTGAAGGCAGGATTTTAATTTGATCCTTCGGCGCTCAGTGATTATTCTTCTCCTTCGTTTTGCCTGAAACAGTATTCAAAACCAAATGAGCGTATTAATTGTCGGTTCCACCGCCCTCGATTCCATCAAGACTCCCAAAGCGGAGAATCCGCGCCTTCTCGGCGGTTCGGCCAGTCACGCCGCCGTCGCTGCCAGCTTCTTCGCGCCGGTCAAAATGGTGGGCATCGTCGGTAAAGATTTTCCCAAGAAATACGTCCAGCTCTATCAACGTCACAAGATCGACCTCGAAGGGTTGCAGATCGCCGACGGCAAAACGTTCCATTGGTCGGGCGAATACGAAATCAACATGAACAATCGGCGGACGCTCGAGACCGAACTCGGCGTCTTCGAAACGTTCAGCCCCAAGTTGCCTGAATCGTATCGCTCGGCAGATTTCGTCCTCCTCGCGAATATCGCGCCCTCTCTCCAGCATCATGTCCTCGACCAGATGCGCCGTCCAAAGTTCGTTGTGGCCGACACGATGGATCTTTGGTTGAACATCGCGCTCGCCGATCTCATCAAGTTGTTGAAACGGGTCGATGGCTTTGTCCTGAACGACAGCGAAGCACGCCAACTCACGCAGGAAGATAATTTAATGGCGGCCTTGAAGAAGCTGCACAAGCTCGGGCCAAAGTTTGTCATCATCAAAAAAGGCGAGCATGGCGCGACGCTCTCGATCCGCAACGGAGCAAAAACAGAATTTTTCATGTCACCGGCCTATCCGTTGAATCGTGTCGTCGACCCGACCGGTGCGGGCGACTCCTTTGTCGGCGCGATGATGGGTTACCTTTCCACGGCGCGTGGTCCGATCGAGCAGAACATTCGGCGCGGGATGATTTACGGCAGTGTTGTCGCCTCATTCTGTTGCGAAGGCTTCGGTCTGAAGATGACAACACGCGTGACCAAGCACACGATTGAAAAGCGCGTGAAGGATTTAGAAAAGCTCGTGCGGTTCTAATCGCGCAAGCACACACCTGCCGTTGCCAGGAAATCGTCTATCGGCCATTGTCGATCGACGATTGGCATTTGCGTCCTCGCCGATGTTTTTCCAACTCAGGCTTTCATTCATTGTCCGACCAGCGCACTCCTCATAGCTCCCGTTCGGGGTTTCTGGTTTAGTCAGAGCATTCCTCAGGCTCCAAGTCTCACAAAGACAAGGCCTTCTTGTCCTTCAAACGCAAAATAAATCAAAAACCTATGCTAAAAAAATTCGCTGCATTCATCGGCGTGACCGCACTCGCACTGAGCGTGTCCCACGCCCAACCCGATTACGCCGGAGCCGTTTGGAATCCGGCTTTCAAGAATCATTGGTACAATTCCGGCAACGGCCACAAGTTCGTAGTCATGCACGACATGGAAGGTTATTACCTCTCGACCATCTCCTATTTTCAATTGCGCGGAACTTCAGCGAGCGCCCATTACTGCGTGAACGGTAAACAGGACGCCGGCACGGACCAGGCCGCCGGCGCGATCACACAAATGGTGCGGGAACAATTTTACGCCTGGCACGCTCTCTGTTGGAATACGTACTCGTTCGGGACGGAACACGAAGGTTTCGTCAGTAATCCTGCGTGGTACACCTACGAGATGTATCGCGGCACTGCCGGCCTGCAGCGACATCTCCTCGATGTCTGGTCAATCACGCCGCGTGATCGAAACCACGTGGTGGGTCACAATGAAAAGCAGAATGCCGCCTGGGTGGCCTACGCCGGGCCAGCTTTCGGTATTGATCCGAACTGCAACACGCACACCGACCCCGGTCAGTATTGGAACTGGGGATATCTCATGGCGCTGATTAATAATCAGCCATACGACGCCTCCGATTCTCCTGTGATCAGCGTACCGGCGACGTTGAACCCCGGACAGGCCTTTACCGCAACGGTAAGCTTTCGAAACATCAGCAGCATGAATGCATGGACCAATGGCGGAGCTAACCCGTATCGATTGGGATCACAAAACCCACAGGACAATACAACCTGGGGCTTGAGCCGAGTCGATCTACCGGTGGCTTCGGTCGCGACAAATCAGACGGTCACATTCACGCTGAACTGTACGGCACCGGCCGCAGCGGCGAGTTATCCGTTTGCCTGGCAGATGGTGCATGAAGGGGTGAACTGGTTCGGTCCGCAGGCTTCGACAACGATTACCGTCGGAAGCCCGCCAGCCGATATCATCATCGACAATCCAGCGGCGCTCGTCGTTGGAAGCTGGACCACCGGCACGAGTGCCGCAGACCGTTTCGGCGCTGATTATCGTTATAAGAGTGGCGCTGGCGGATCCAGTTACGTGCAGTTTGCGCCTAATATTGTCAGCGGCGGAAATTACAATGTTTACGAATGGCACTCGGTCGGAGGAAACCGAACTCTTGGGGCGAAAATCAATGTGAACTTTAACGGTGGAAGCCAAATGTTCACGGTGAACCAACAGGCCAACGGTGGAACGTGGAACCTGCTTGGAAAATTAAACTTTGCCGCCGGAACCGCCGGTAACGTGCAGGTCACCGATGGTCACACCGACACGGCCCAGGTTGTCATCGCCGATGCGGTAAAATTTGTCTGGGCACCATAAGCCTGGCTCTCTTCTCAAACCCGGACGAGTGATCGTCCGGGTTTTTTGTTTTCCCGAACGAAAAACGTGACCTTCGTTTCGAAATCTTTATCCTTGAGTCACTCATGAATGCTCAAGCCGCCATCGCCGACGGTCGCGGAAACTTTTCCATCGAGGAGATCGAGGTTGGTTCGCCGCTCGCCGACGAAGTCCTGGTTGAGATCAAGGCGGCGGGCATTTGTCACACTGACCACGCCTCCCTCAACTGGAAACGTCCGCTCATCATGGGACACGAAGGCGCGGGCATCGTGCGAGAGGTCGGCGCTTCCGTCACGCATGTGAAGGTCGATGATCGTGTCGTTTTGAATTGGGCGATTCCTTGCGAGCATTGTTTCCAGTGTCAACGCGGCATGGCTGTCCTTTGTGAAGAAAGCAAACCTGCCTATGTGATGGAGCCTTCCAAGGGCCACGCTCATGCCGACGGCACAAAATGGTGCGGCAAACCGATCGATCGCTCTTTCAACATCGGAACACTCTCGAGTCTCACTCTTGTCAAAGCGGCTGCGGTCACTTTGATTCCGGAGAGCGTCCCGTTCACTTCGGCGTGTATTGTCGGTTGTGGCGTGATGACTGGATTTGGTTCGGCCGTTAACGTCGCCAAGATTGAGCGCGGTTCGTCGGTGGTCGTCATCGGCGTCGGCGGTGTGGGATTGAATGTCATTCAAGGAGCCAAAGTCGCGGGTGCGGGAAAGATCATCGCCGTGGCGCGCAAAGCGGCTCGACTGGAAGTGGCCAAGCAATTTGGCGCCACACACACGATGCAGGTTCAACGGGACGACAAAGATCTTCGTCTCGCTGTTGAGCAGGTGAAAGCGCTGACGAATGGTCGCGGCGCTGATTATGCCTTCGAAGCAACGAGCGTTCCGGAACTGGCCTTTTCTCCGTTGCTCTTTGTCCGCAACGGCGGTATGGCGTTGCAACTCAGCGGCATCAATGACGCGGTCACCATCGAGATGCCAGCCTTCATGTGGGATAAAATTTATATCACGCCGCTTTACGGCCAGTGCATTCCCAATCGCGACTTCCCAAAGATTTTCGATCTTTATCAGAAGCATCAACTTAAACTCGACGAACTTGTCACGCGCACGTACCCGCTCGCACAACTCGGTGAAGCACTCGACGACATGATGCAAGGCCGAAATTCAAAGGGAGTAATCACTTTCAATTAACGTCCATGTTTAGCTCCACCGAAATTTCAGAACCAACGATTGAATTT
>JAQGOU010000095.1 GCA_028293445.1 Verrucomicrobiales bacterium
CTTCCACAGATTGTAAGCCATGATGAAGGCACCGACGATGTAGAGCGATCCGCCGATCGCGCGAAGGCGATACATCGGGATGATTTGCAGAACGGTTTCGAGAAAATTCGGATACTGGAGAAAGCCATCTTTGGTGAATTCCTTCCACATCATCCCTTGTGTGATCCCGCTGACGTAAAGTGGGACGACGTAGAACATCATGCCGAGCAGTGCGATCCAAAAATGCCAGTTCGCCAAATTGTTCGAATAGAGCTTCGTATTGTAGAGGCGCGGGAAGAGCCAATAGAGAACTGAGAACGTCAGGAACCCATTCCAGCCGAGGGCGCCGGTATGAACGTGCGCGATTGTCCAATCTGTATAATGCGATAGAGCGTTGACGCTTTTGATCGCCAGCATCGGGCCTTCGAGCGTTGCCATACCATAGGCAGTCAGCGCGATGACCATGAACTTCAGCATCGGTTCGGTGCGAAGCTTATCCCAGGCACCACGCAAGGTGAGCAATCCGTTCAACATCCCGCCCCAACTCGGCGCGACGAGCATCACTGAGAAAACCATGCCGAGTGATTGCGCCCAATCCGGCAATGCGGTGTAGAGCAAGTGATGCGGGCCCGCCCAGATATAAATAAAGATCAGCGCCCAAAAATGAATGATCGAGAGTCGATAAGAGAACACAGGGCGCCCTGCCGCCTTCGGCAAAAAATAATACATCATGCCGAGGTAAGGCGTCGTGAGAAAGAAGGCGACGGCGTTGTGGCCATACCACCATTGCACCAACGCGTCCTGCACTCCGGCATAAATCGGATAGCTTTTGAACAATCCCGCAGGCACCTCGAGTGAGTTGATAATGTGGAGCACCGCCACCGTGAGCGCCGTCGCAATGTAGAACCAGATCGCGACATAGATGTGTTTCTCACGCCGCTTAATAATTGTGCCGAGAAGGTTCACCGTGAACGCCACCCAGACCAGTGTGATCGCGATGTCGATCGGCCATTCGAGTTCCGCGTATTCCTTGCTCGTGGTGAGCCCGAGGGGCAGCGTAATGGCCGCTGCGACAATGATCGCATTCCAGCCCCAGAAATTAATCCAGCTCAATGAGTCGCTGAGCATCCGCGCCTTACAAAGTCGTTGCAGTGAATAGTAAATGCCCATGAACATGCCGTTGCCGACGAAGGCAAAGATCACGGCGTTGGTGTGCAACGGGCGCAATCGCCCGAACGTGATCCATTGCAGATTCAGATTCGCTTGCGGGAAGAAGAGTTGAATCGCCGCCAGCAGACCCGCGCTGAAACCGACGAGTCCCCAGACGACAGTTGCGATCGCGAAGGCGCGAACAATGCGATTGTCGTATCTGACGGTCTCCAGTTCGACGCGAGGCTGGTTTCTAATTTTCTGAGGTTCAGTTGCTATGCTCATGTTTGTTCTCGTTTGAAAATTGTGAATCGGCCTTTTGCTCCTCATCGAGCAGGACACGCATGGACGGAGTGCAAGTGTCTTCGTATTGGCCCGAACGAACGGCCCAGATAAACGCACCGAGAAAGCAGGCAGCAATTACGATGCTTAAAGGAATGAGAAGAAAGATGACGATCATGCGGCCTCCCTCATTGTTGTAGCAGCCGACGTAAGGAGGCTCTGATTTCCTTTTGGGCGAACAGGAGTTTCAACTTGGCTGCTTGAGCCGAACGTCCGCTTCCCCAGCCAAGCTGTCATCCCGCACGCGAATGCCACCACGGTGATTGAACTCAACGGCATCAGGATCGCACAAATGATGGGCGAGAGTTTTCCTGAAGCGGCGATGCTCAATCCAATGACGTTATAAAGGCTCGAGACTAAAAAACTCAGTTTGACGATGCGCACCGCCCCTTTGCTGAAGCGTAGAGTCTCATGCAAATGTGGCACCATGCTCGCGCTCATGATCACGTCGCTGGCGGGGGAGAACGCGCTGATGTTTTCCACGACCGCAACGCCAACGGCGCTTTGCTTGAAGGCTCCGGCGTCATTCAGTCCGTCGCCCACCATCATGACGGTTTTACCGGCGCTCTGGAGATCGCCTACGAACTCGAACTTCCTCTGTGGGCCATGATTGAAATAAAGTTGTGAAGAGGTGCCGAACAAAGCCGAAAACTGTTCGCGCTCCCGTTCGTTATCACCGCTCAACAACGTCAGTTCATAGTGCTCGGATAACTTATTGAGCATCGCACCTATTTCAGCACGGACGGCACTGGCGAGGATAAAACAACCGCGATAAATCTGATTTGTGGCAATGTGAACCGTGCTGCCAGATGCGGAAATCGCGGGCACGTTCACGCCGCGCGTTTGCAACCACAGTGCCGAGCCCATCAGTATCTCAGTTCCGCCAACGAGACCTTCGATACCACAGCCCGTGTTCTCCACAAACGAGCGGACTGGCTCGGCTGTGCGGTGCGATAAAAGCTCAGCGATGCGAGCGGAATTAGGATGCGTCGACTGACGACTGAGGGAAACCAAGGCATTCTCTTCCGTTGGCGTAAGCGGTGCGCCGGCAAAGGCAATCGAACCTGCGCCCGCTGCTGTCAGGGTTCCCGTCTTGTCGAAAACAATCGCATCTACTTTTGCCAGGGTCTCAATGACCGATGGGGTCTTGAGAAAAATGTTGCGACGAGCGAGGACTCGCTGCGCGGTGCCCAAGGCAAAAGGAGCCGCCAGGGCCAACGCACACGGACAGGCGACGATCAAGACGGAGGTGAACGCTTTTACCGCACGACTCGAATCGAAAAACCACCAGAACAACGCTGCGCCTATCGCTATCACCATCACGATCTTGGTGAATCGCTGGCTGTAAACATTCGTGAGTGTGTCGAGGGTTTCGGATTTCTCTTTCCGAAAGGACTCCTGGCTCCAAAGGGACGTGAGATAACTCTGTGACACTGCCTTGACGGTCTCCACCTCAATGGCCGCGCCGATCTGCCGTCCACCCGCGAAAAGATGATCTCCGGGCTGTTTCTCCACCGGCTCGGATTCACCGGTGACGAAGCTGTAATCAATCAAAGCGACTCCTTGAGTGACCCGGGCATCGGCCGGGATTAGTTCCCCATGCCGAATGAGTAAATAGTTTCCGACCTCCAGCTGTGAGAGCGAAACACGTTCTTCAGATTCAGCAGTCTTCCGCGTGACCGAGAGCGGAAAGAACGATTTGTAATCACGATCGAAGGCAAGGCGATCGTACGTCTTTTGTTGAAAAAGTTTTCCGCAGAGCAGAAAGAACAGTAGTCCAGCCAGCGAATCGAAATAGCCTTCACCACGTCCGGAGCAAACTTCGTAGGCGCTCTGCGCAAACAGCGCCACGATGCCGGCGGCAATCGGCACTTCGATCGTCAGCATCCGACGACGCAGGCTCTGCCACGCAGACTTCCAATAATCAGACGCGCTGTAAAAAAAGACCGGGAGCGCCAGCGCGAAGCTGAGATAGCCGAACAGCTTTTTGAAATGTTCAACATCGAGTCCGAAGTACGATGAAATGCTGAACAGCATGATATTTCCGAAGGCAAACCCCGCTATCCCGAGCTGTAGCCAGAGGCGACGCGACACAGGATGTTTTAATTTCTCCAGATCAGAAAACTTGAGGTCCGGTTCGTAGCCAAGCGATGCGAGCAGCGCAACAACTTCGCTCAATTTCAGTTTTTCATTTTCGAAAGAGATCGAGATTTCTTTTCGTGGGAAATTTACCACCGATTGGCCGATGCCCTCTTTAAGGCGAAATAAATGTTCCAGCAACCAGACGCAAGCAATGCAATGAATGGCAGGAAGATGAAGCGTAATCCGGGAGGTCCTGTCGTCGGAGAAATTCACCAACCGTTGACGCACGGTGGGCTCGTCCAGAAATGCGAACTCGTCTGCTTGTTCCGAGACCTTGACCCGAACACCCGCATTAGCGGAGAGTTTGTAAAAATCGGTTAGCCCATTCTCGGTCAGGATTTCAAAAACAGTCAGACAGCCGTGGCAGCAAAAAGATTTCTCCTCTTTGCGGAAGGCTGTCGTGGCGCACGGCGTTTCGCAGTGAAAACAATGCGTGCGCGGCGTAGGCCCAGTTTCTTCTTCGCTGAAACGCGGCGCGCCTGGTTGTAAAACGGTCTCCATCGGACGCGCACAACCTAACGGCGCACAGAAGGCATCGCTTACCGTCCGTTGCTCTTCACTTCCCAGTTTTTGCGCAGTCGAGAGCTTTCACTATTTCGCCTGGCTGATCGTTGGACGCTCAATTCGTTCCGGCGTTAAGGTATAAATGGCGACAGGGCCTTTGACTTCTGCTTCGACCATTTCCAGGTAACCGTTCCGACAGGGAATCCAATTTCCTGGGCGAGACAGCGGTTTTAAGAGCCGTGATTCAACCGCGAAAGTTTGGCGACTCCCGTTCAACTGTACGGAGACTTTGGATTTTTCGGCCACGATCTGCGTTGCGTCACGACCGTCGAAGGCGAAGGCGGGGAAACGCACTCGCACTTTCGATGTTTTTCCTTCCACTTCGGCGCGCACGGAAATTTTCCGGGGCGTGACTTCATACGTCTCTGAAACGGACCTGGTCGCCGCCGAACCAATCTCGTAGCGCACGGAAAACTTCAAGGCCGGGGATGTCGCTTTCAGCATTTCGAATTTCGCCGACTTAATTGCGCCGTGACCAAAGGAAGCCAATGATTTCCAACCGTTGTTTTCGGCCCAGGCAATTCCAATGGCGAGCGGTTCATCATGAATGGCAGTGCTGTCGCTCGGTCCAATAAGAGATTCGAGGCCAGCCTTGTGGACGCGAATCAAACCGGTGCTGTTGTATTCGGCATCAGCACCCGTATCAATTTCGAGATACAATCCACCCGCGTTCGCGAACACTTTGTGAAACTCGGGCAGCTCAAAGGCGAAACCTCCAACATCCGCCGGACACGCGCCTTCAGTGATCGAATCATCCGCCAGCATCCACGCGGTCGAAAGCATACTCGCGGCGAGGAGATTATATTGCGAATGGGAAGAGTAACCCTGGAATCCATGGCGCACCGCCGGATCGAAGCGGTTTTTCACAATCCACAATTCGCCGGAGGGCCGAACCCAGCGTTGGATCGATTCCAACGACAGGTGAGCGGCACGCTTGAAGGCATTCGCAGAGAGATTGTCGCCCGCGCGTTTGTTTCGGTTTGCCCAAACTTCGAATGTGACGCATTGCTCAGCCTCATTCCACTGATGTTGGGCGCTACGTCCGCCGGTGGGGAGTTCGCCATTGGGCGATTGGATCAAGAGCGAGGTCCAGGCAGCTCGATCCAGGAGTTCCTCCAGCGCTGCTCGATGTTGCCCGTCGTAGCCACGCTGCAGTATGGCCGCGAGAAAGTGGCGGGGAAAATGATCGTAAGCGAGCGGTAGGTTGGGATCACGATACTGACCGGTGGAGGTAAAGTTTTTTAATTGGAGTGAGAGATACTTTTCCACGAATGATAGATCCGTAAAGCCATCCTGATATCTGAGAAATTCACCGCTTAAGGCAACGATGTTCCAATTGTGAACGTCACGGGGCTTATCGATAATCACATCCTCGTAACAACGCTGTGGTTGCAGTTGACGCAGCAGTTGTTCCCATTTCTTGCGGCGTTCCGGTGCAACACGGTCGCGCAGGTTTTCGTAGGCCAACATGCAGGGGAACGTAAAGAAATCGCCGTGATTCATGGCGGCCTTGTCCTCGGCGAGTTCAATCAGGGCACATTCCAGCGCAGATGCTGCACTTTCCAACAGGTTGGTTTGTCTGCCGCTGACGACGAGCGCCGTCGCTGCCCAGGCGTAGCAAGGAGTGCTGTATTGATATTCCTTCTGATAAAAGGGATCGATGATTCGCCCGTCTGCGTCCTGGAAATGTTGGAAGTAATTCGCGATGCCAGAAATGACGTTGAGGTAATTGCTTTGCCCGAGGCCGGTGGACTTAACCATCGTGGCCGCGAGATTCGTCTTCACGTCGACGACAATCTGACGCAACGGAAACGGTTCTAATGCGTGAAGGGCTGGAGCAAGCGCAAGCAGAACGGCCAGCTTAAATAAAATGCAAGTTGCTCTCGGCACGCAGGTCATTGGACGTGGAATCATTTGCGTTTCATCAGACCGGACCATTCTTTGTCGCATGTTGGAAATGGGGTCATGTTTTCGCAATGGCCTCCGGAATTTCACTTTGGCACGGGTGTGTAAATTCTGTTCCCTCAGGCTAGACGTTACTCTCGCCCAGTAGGTAATTAACCACGTCCGTAGCGCTATAGGAGTCTTCACCCGAGCGAAGGAAGCGGCTCAGATTTGCCACATCATTGCCAGCCGTTAACAACGCGGGTTCTGCTTCATTCCCGCCACGAATTTGAGCGAGCCCAACTGTCGCCGTCAGCCCGTTACAAACACAGATGCGTCCAACGGTTTGTTCGAGAGTTCCGCCTTTACGGATGAAGTCGTCGACTGGTTCTGCGGGACAGCGGTAGCCAATTGTTCCGTCCGCCTTGCGATAATTCTGCCGAAGATATCCGAGATCGCAAATGCGCGGCCTGGCCTCCACACGGGCCAAATCGGAAAGAGTTCCATCCATCTGCAGAACCTTGAATGGAAATCCCGTGGGCGATGCTACCGGGTCCGTGAAGACACGAGCCTTTCCTGAGCGGCTGAGTTCGATTACGCGATGTTTCAGTTCAGGATCAATTCCTGATTCTTCACAAAAGGCAAACGCTGTTCCTACTTGAATGCCAGTCGCCCCGAGGGAAATCGCGGTCGCCAATTTATCCGGATGTCCATAGGAGCCCGCAAGCCAGAAGGGTAATCCGAGATTGCCGATTTTTTGAATTTCCGGCAAATCGCGCGGCCCGTAGACAGGTTCGCCACCCCCGCTTAATTGCATTGGACCCCGCGGCGGTGCGTTGTGTCCGCCGGCGGTTTGGCTTTCGATCACGAAACCGTCGACACGACCGTTGGATTTTTTCGCAAGGGTGGCGGCGAGAGTTGATGACGCTACGATAGCTAAAAATTGGGGACGTTTCAGTCCGGGGAAATGAGCGCCACAAAACGCACGAGGATCGAATGTGGAAAAAAATTCTTCCCCTGGCAATGCACCTTCGACATCGATTTTTAATTCGGCTGATCTGCCGTCGGCCAAATGATCGAGCGCACCGGGGATGGTTCGAGGAATGCCTGCACCCATCAACACGTAATCCACACCTGCAAGCATCGCGCCGAAAAGAGAAGGCAACGTTGGTAGTTGAATCTTTTCGAGAAGATTGATGCCGACCAAACCCTCGTGGCCTTCCTTTGCGAGAAACACTTCGACGAAATTTGCTGCCACCGTCAGTTCAACCAGCGCTGCTCCCGGATGGAGCGCCAGCATCGGCGTGGTTTTGAAAGGCGTGCCCGGCGGCTTTCCACCTTCGATCAGGTATTCTGTAACTATGCGGCCGGCGATTTCGGGAATCGGAAAATGAGCAAGTGCTCGACGCATCGCGCCATCGGCATCGCCCAACTGGAGCCGCCGAACAAGGACAGTGGATAGCGCCGTGCCAGAAACAACGCCGAGCTGTCCCGTTTTTGAAACTGCACGCGCCAAACGCCAATTGGAAACCGCTGCACCCATTCCCCCTTGGATAATTTTTGGCTGTGGCATGATGCTGTTACAAACGCCCCTGAAGAAGAGTTGAGCAGAGCGCATTCACCATACGTGACAGAAAATCCTGGGTGGCGTCGCAGTTGCATGCTGGATCGCGTTGTTCTTTTTGGTCATCGCTTGGATCAACGCTCATAGCTCCGCGATATTAAAGAGGGCTCTGTGGGCAGATACACTCTTCTTGCGGATTGCTTTGCGTAATTTGTATCGACGCGCATTGCCTCAAACTCCAGATGCCGCAGATTGCAATCTGCGCTTTGCTTTCTGCCGTGTGAAACTTGTTTTAGTAGCGGCCGTTCCCGCTGAGGCAGGACGCTTTAGATCAAAGCGAATGTGATAAATTCCCGCTTCGAGTTTTGTTTCCACATCGTCAGCCACTTTGTTGAAAATGCGCAACATCCCGTGATTGTCCGCCATGACATCCGCGGTGAAACCTTTGATGCCATTCTCCCACGCGACCTGCATCAAACGTTCGAGGAGAAAGGTGCCGATGCCGCGACGTTGAAAATCGTCGTGGATCGTAATCGCCACTTCCGCGTCATTCGTCGCGGGATCACGAAAGTAACGGCCCACGCAGATCATTCGTTCCCGTCCTTCGAATGGAATCAAACCGACCAGTGCCATGTCATTGCGATAATCGAGCGTGACGAGTTTCTGGACCTGTTCATGAGGCAGGTGGCGAATCAACGTGAAGTAACGATGGAGAACCGTTTGTTCCGAGTGGGAATAAAACAGTTCTTTGAGCAAACCTTCGTCGGTCGGTTGGATCGGACGGAAGGAAATGTTGAGTTCGCGTTTAAACTTCGCAGTCGCTTCGTACTTTTTAGGATATGGCTGTAAGCCGGCCGGCAGCGCAATCTGGTTTGGATGAACCAGGTGACGTTCCCGCGCGTCACGCATCAATTCGTCGCGAAACTTCGGGTGAGCAATATGGATCAACGCCAGCGTTCTTTCGCGAACGCTTTTGCCGTGCAGCGACGCGACGCCGTATTCAGTCACGACGTAATGGACGTCAGCACGAGTAGTCACCACGCCGCCCCCGGATTTGAGACGTGCGGCAATGCGCGAAATCTTCCCGTCAGATGTCGTGGAAGGGAGGGCGATGATCGGTTTGCCTTCTTCACTGCGGGCTGCGCCACGCATGAAATCCAGCTGGCCACCAAACCCGCTGTAAAACTTGTCGCCAATCGAATCCGCGGAGACTTGCCCCGTTAAATCGACTTCAATCGCTGAGCTGATGGCGACCATGCGACGGTTGCGGGCGATTTGAAACGGGTCGTTCGTGAATTCTGTCGGACGGAATTCAAAGAACGGATTGTCGTGAATATAATCGTAAAGCTTGCGGGTGCCGAAACAGAAGGAAGTCACGATCTTGCCGGGCAAAAGAGTTTTGCAGCGACAATTCAAAATGCCCTTTTCAATCAGTGGAATGACCGATTCCGTGAACATCTCGGTGTGCATTCCCAAATCTTTTTTGTCCATGAGCGCAGCAACGACGGCGCTCGGGATTTCGCCAATGCCGGTTTGTAGTGTCGAACCATCGGCTACTAGAGAGGCTATAAATTCACCGATCTTCTTCGCTTCCGGTGAGAGTTGAGGAACGGGAAGTTCCAGTATCGGGAAACGACTCTCAACCAACGCATTGATTTCATCCACGTGAATAAAACTGTCTCCTAGGGTGCGCGGCATGTTCGGATTTATTTCGGCCACGACATACGCCGCGCTCTCGACTGCGGCTTTCACAACGTCAACGGAAACGCCAAAGCTACAAAAGCCATGGGAATCTGGCGGCGTGACCTGAATGAGCGCGACATCCAGGTGAATTTTCTTTTGCCGGAACAACGCGGGAACTTCGCTGAGCAGAATCGGGGTGTAATCCGCGATACCCTCGTTCACCGCGTC
This sequence comes from Verrucomicrobiales bacterium, assembly GCA_028293445.1. Taxonomy (GTDB): domain Bacteria; phylum Verrucomicrobiota; class Verrucomicrobiia; order Limisphaerales; family JACDHS01; genus CBHWET01. Next base: position 9,536 of record JAQGOU010000095.1, read on the forward strand.
ACGCACATTGGGCCCGATGAAGAAGGCGTTGTGACGGAAATTGGCGAGTAGTTGTTTGGTGGCATACGGCGCTTCGCCGAAGGTGAGGATGTGAATGATTTCGACGTCGTAAAGATTTGGTCCCTTGTCACTGAGAGCTTTGACGAGAAGTTGCGGTGTCGCGCAACCGGATCCAATAAACACCCTCATCCCGTTGCTGATCTTTGAAAGAGCTTCCGCCGCAGTAACTGTTTTCATTTCGTTCCCTGAGTTTAGACAGATTGCCTGACCAAAGATCTGCTCGCGCCTTGACGAAAGCTGCCCCTTTCTTGCCATACGTCGAATAATCCAAGGTTACCTCTGAACCTACAGCCTGTCATGAACCTGGGTGGAGGGCGCTCGGACCAAACGCGCTAGCATTCACCGGCGCGCGCGTTCGGAATTCCGCCTCGCCTCGCCCAACCTCTGCTCACCGACAGGGTTGGCCAAAATCCGAGGGATTTCCGTGTCGAAAACGGCCGAATCGATGCCCAAACCGTCCATTTTAGCTTCTAAAACGGACTGGTGACGCTCAAACCAACCCATTTTAGCTTCTAAAACAATAGGGTTACCGGGTAGCCAACTCATTTTGGAAGCTAAAATGGATTGGTCTAACGTTCACCCAACCGAGTTTAGCTTCTAAAACGATATGGATACTGAGGACCCTATGCAGTTTAGAAGCTAGGACGATAGGGGTACCGGTTAGCCAACCCATTTTAGGAGCTAAAATGGATTGGTCTAACGTTCACCCAACTCAATTTAGCTTCTAAAACGGTATGGATACCGAGGACCCTATCC
>JAQGOU010000204.1 GCA_028293445.1 Verrucomicrobiales bacterium
TATTGACGATGCCGTTTTCCATCCCTCCCGGTTCAAGGAAATAAACGACGTGAAGAATCTTGATTCGGCGCTGAGGCATGAAACTCAAGCAAGGTGAAGTAACTCACGACTAAATCGAATGACACTGCGAAGCCGAAACCAGGGCGGCTCATTCAAACGTTTTGGATTCCGAAACAGCGGCCACAGCGTGATTGAAAACAGCATATCCCGGATGGCACATCCACGGCGACCTTCGTCGCGATACATCCACGCCGCTTGAAAATGCAGGAAAGAGAAAACTCTCAGCCAAAAAACGACATCGCAATGCGAAACTATCCTACTGTGGTAAGCCTTTAGGATGACGCGACGCGCGTTATTCTTCATACGATCAGCATGCTTACTCATGCTATTGGGATGGCGGCGGACGCGCAACAGGCGTTCAGGTATCACATAAAACCGTTTGCGCGCGCTGATACGAATCCACATATCTCGGTCTTCGCTGCTGCGAAGAGTCGTATCGTAATCGCCGCATTCGGCAAAGGCCGATTTGCGCACGACTACAGCATCCGCTGAACAACAATTTTTTAAAATAAAATCCCGGCAGGTTAACTCTTCCGGCGTGCTTTTTCTTTCGAGCGATTTGGTTTCCAAATCCCGACCCGTGATATCCATGTAGCTGGTGCCGCAAGCCACCACGGCGAAATCCCGGCTGAGTTTTACAAATGCCTCCATGATCTTGCGCAACATCGTGGGCTGGAAGTGATCATCCGCATCAAGGAACGAAATGAAATCATAACGCGCCGTTTTGATTCCAGTATTTCGGGCTGCGGAAAGGCCAGCGTTTTTCTGGTGGACGTAACGAACCTTCTCACCATAACGTGCAACAACTTCCGAGGTATTATCCGTTGAACCATCATCAACGACAATCAATTCGAACTCGGGATAATCCTGCGCAAGCACCGACTCAATTGCTTCAGGCAGGAACTTTGCGTAATTATACGCAGAGATTGTGACCGAAACTCCTGGCAGTCGTTCATCGGACGATTGCTCCAAAGGCATATTATGCACCTCTCCTAGGCGGAAGGAGCCTCAATTACTTTGTAGTTTGAATAGTAATTCGGTGCGTAATAGAAGTATTGATAGCGGTTCCCAAGTGCGCGGAAATCAAAACGATTCAGGACGAAACCGGCAAACTTCGGCCCTGAAAGCTGTAATGAGGTTAAAGCCGCTTTCACATTCCGAATGGACGTGAACTCGCTCCAAATCACAAATACAACGGCGTCAGAAAGTTTCTGCAACATCGCTGCTTCAGCAAGACCTAACACGGGCGGAGTATCGAGAATGATACGATCATACTTTTGACGAAGCGATTCCATGAGTTTTGAAAAACTTGCATTGCCCAAAAGCTCAGGAGCAGAGTTGAGATGTTTCCCACATGTCAAAAGTGTCAAATTATCGCGAGCGGTGGATCGAAATGCTTGTTCCAATGCGGCATTTTCCCGCAGGACATCGCTCAGGCCAGGTTTACCGTTGCAGCCAAATGCCCTATGGAGTCGCCCCCGGCGAAGATCCGCATCAATCAAAAGCACCCTCTCGCCCTTTTGTGCAAACGACATTGCCAGATTTGATGCCACAGTGCTTTTACCTTCCTGTCGCATGGCACTTGTCACCATGATTACCTGCTGAGGAAAATCGGGAGATTGCGCATTGAGGATAAGATTTGTCCGAATGAGTCGAAAGTTCTCCTGCAAATGATAGTCGGGCTTATTGCTTATATCATGTAAAGAAGCCTCTTGTTGCCCTTCTTCAAGCATAGGCACAATACCCAGACCGCGAATTTGCAAAGCCTCTTCAACCTGTTCGACATTGTTAGCGGAGGCGTTCAGATACTCAAAAAGGAACGGCACTGCAATCGCGAGCCCTAATCCCACCATCAAAAAAGAAAGCATTGTCTTGGCACGATTGGGCGAAACAGGGTCTTCCTGAACTTCAAAGTGATACATGAACTGCACTTGCGCGCGTTCTTTATCACCACCGAAATCCAGTGCTTCAATCTTCTTCTGCATCTCATTAAACATCGTGTTCCACGCCAACTGCCCCCCATCGATTTCGCTATATTCTCGCGAATACTTTTGGTGCCGTCGCGTAATCTCATTGTAGGCGGGAAGCTTGGCTTCCAGTTGGGTCAATGTGTCTTTCAAACTCGCATTCTCCATGTCCAATCGATGCAAAGCGTTTTCGAGCTCCAACTCCAAAAATCGATTAGCTGACTCGTACTGTTTAGCGATTACGACCATTTTGGGATGCCCAGGCATTAGCTTCTGGGCCGTTAGTTCGTCGTAGCGTTGCTTTAACAGGCGCCGCTCCTTGTCCATCTCTTCCCATTTTATCTCTTGTGGGGTTGCAAGATCACCCGGAACCACGACAACCGGAGGCGCTGGGCGCTGGCCTGTCGCTGCGGCATCTTTCTCAAAATCAGCACTGGGGACAATCTGGCCAATATTAATCTGTTTAAGGTCCTTATGAATAGCCGCGAGCAACGATAATTTTGCCACGGTATCGAATTGCGTATTATTCAAGTTTTCGCGGGTGCGTTCTATGAGGCTAAGTCGATGCTTGACCACGAAGATCTCTCTTGGAATTTCCTTTAATTCATTTAACTCAATTAAAATCCGCGTTAATTCATTGGTATCGTGATAACGTAACTTCAAGTCGAAAATATTGTCCATCTTCGCTTTCATCGCAGCCATGTCTTCGGAGTATGATTTGAAGAGGGCTTCGCGATATTCAATATGCTTTTCTTCTTTCCATTGAAGGTATTCGCTGACCATTGTTTGTGTCCAGTCCCTGGCAATGGCGTAAGAATAAGGCCATACTTCGACGATCAAATTACCGTCACCATCGGATTCGACCCTGACTTTTTTAATATAGTCCCGTTCCAATTGAGATGTAGTCAGATTGGAAGGGGCTCCGAGTTTTTTCGCCGTTCGCATCAATATAGTCTGCGACGTAAATTGTTTGCGGACTAACTGTTCAGTGCTGTCCCGAAAAACGGTCTGACTATCAATTGGCCGCTCCAACACTTGAATACGAACAAACGATCTGGAATGGTAAACCGCACGAGAGTAGCAATAATAGTTAAGCCCCACGAGCAGGGAAACGCAAAGAAGCAAGGTCGCCAACCTCAGGTGTTTCAGAACGATCGCGAGATAAAGGACTATCTCATTTGTAGTAAAAATGCTTTTTTTTGCGTTCGGAATCATAAAACAAACTAAAGTTCCTTCTCTGAACCGATTTCAGAGAAGGAAAGACGTAAAACTCCTTGCACTAAGCCTCCTTGTTAGAAGCTGAAAAATTTCTCAGGCACCACAACAATGTCCTTGGGCTCAAGGACAACGTCAGATCCCTTTCCATCTTGCAGTTCTTTGATGCTAACGGGAATCTTCTGCTTTGCACCATTACTGCGGTCGCGAAGCACGTAAACTTTTTTACGATTTGCAAATCGGGAAAAACCACCACAGCGCAAAATAGCTGAATACGCAGTTAATTCATCGTCGGGCAACAGTTTTAGAGTATTGGGGTTCATTACGTTACCAGTGACGTAGACCACATTTGCGAAAGCCGGAATCATCACAATATCCCCAGGATTCAAAGTGAGGTCGGAATTTAAACCGACACCATCCAGAATTGCCTGAACATTAACCTCTTCCACCAGAGGTTGTCCGCTTACCAAGCGCAAAATACGAACCTTCGTCAGATCGGCAGACTGAGTGGTGCCACCCGAACGCAGAACCGACGTGACGGCACTCGGCACAATTCCTTGGGGAATCTTCCAAGGCCCGGCATGAACGAATTCTCCAGCCAAATAAATCACAGCCCCGTCAGAGCTACTTCCTGCCTGTGGACGTTCCACCATGACAGTGCTGTCTTTGATTTGATTGACCTGCAAAGCATCTTTAATAGCTTTTTCCGCCCCTGCAGCATCTTTACCGGCAAGGGAAATTCTTCCAACACGTGGCATAATGATGTAACCGCCACGACGCACTTGATAGAGACCATTCAACGAATCATCCTCCAAAACCACAACTTCGATGGATTCTCCAGGAAGAATCAAACTGTTATCATAGTTCTCTTTGAGGGATCTTTGGACGCCTTGTATGGCCGCCTGAATTTCAGAATCGGTTTTAGCAAGTTCCGTCTCGGAGGCTTTTAACCGTGCTTCAAACGTTGCAACATCACGCTTCCAACGATCCACATCTTCGGCAGCACTAACTTTCGCTGCCTTTTCCAGTTGAGCACTGGCATAGGAAAGTTTGCTTTTTGCGTAAACAATTTCTTTTTCCCACAGCGTCTTCTGCTCTGTCAAACGATCAAGGTCTCGCTGCACGGTATCAGTACTCAATTGCTTCTTCTCCGCAGCGCGTTGCGCCTGAAGAAACTCCTCTTTGCTCTTCTTGTGAGCCTCAATTTTATCCACTGCGGCGACCGAAAAGACACAGCCGATCAGGCCTGAAAAGAGCAATGCTCGGAAAGCAAAAAGACGCGTGGTTGGGCTATTGTTCATTTGACGTTTTAATTAATTAGGTGTTTTTCTTAAAAAAGGCTAAAATATTTTCCTAAACGAGATTCATTTTTTGCACGATTCGCGACCAAATAGCAATCAGAATCTAAAAGTATTTGATTAGGGAAATCATCCCAAAATTCTCATAATAACTATCGCCCTTGCGTTTGGAATCGCGATCCATTCGTTCATACTGTACTTGGACTTCAAACGTCGGTGTAATATGATGCGAGGCAAAAGCCACACTTCTCCACGTGATTGAATCTCGGGCCGGCCCGCTCTGATACTCGAACTGCGTGTAAGTTGTTCCGATATGAACTGTTGTTTTTGGCGATATCTTGTAGGTAAACCTGATTCCCGCACGCCATTCCTCGCTGCCAGTTCCGGTAAAATCCAGATCTCCAAAAGTACCATAACCGCCGTAAAAGTCACCGGTCAGCCCATCACCAAGAATTTGACTCAATTGATAGTTCCAGCGATCCCGCACATCAACATCCGGGGCAGTCACATCGTGAAGGTATTGAATCGAATGGCTTGTGTATGGACCAATTTGATGCCTGAGCCGCATTTCCCAAATAGCTTGCGCCTCTTCGGGAGTGCCAAGCCATTGCTCCCCGATGTATCCGAACAAATCGATATTTCGCGTGATAGGCCCCTTGATTCCTGCCTTAACTACATGTCCCCAACTCTTGTAATAATCATACTTTGTTGCGATGTAATGCGCGAACGGCTTAAATCGTAGATTATCCCGCTCCGAATTCAGAGAAAGGTATGCCGTGTCTGACGCGCGAACGAATGGTAAAGCAAGATTTTCCTCTCCACTCAAATACCAGAAATCGGAATGAAAAAAACCGATTTCGGCGCGCGTTTCTGTTGGCAGTAATCGATTTGCTTTTGCACCCATTTTATTTTGAGCACGAATGAGACCTGGGTCGTACCGCCCGTAAGGAGAACGGTCTTCAAAAAGTGTTGCACCACTCGAAACCGTTGGCCTATAAGAATACCTTCCCTCGGTTTCAGGAGTTTGATAGTCACCACCAAAATAGGAATAGCTAAGTTGAAGGTCATAAGGCATTTGCACTATATTAAAATCATCCAAGATCTCAATTTCCCAATTTCCAATATCTAAATCGTAAGTCACCTGGGTATGAAAGAATGGATCATAGATGAAATTTCTCGCGGGATCAAAAACCGCATAACTGAATCGACTCTGCAACGGCAGGTATATAATTTGGCCGACCGCACTGATTTTCAAACGTTCAGTCAAAGGTGCTAGAATAGCAAAGTCCAATCGCAGAGCCAACAAGGCTCCATTCTCACGATTAAACTCAGTCCGATTCGCATTATCGCTGTAGAGCATAGAGGCTCCGATCGAACGAATATCAATGTAAAAATTGGATATCCGAATCTCAGCGTCTTCCGGCCGAAAAAGAGCTTTACCAGTGAATGGCAGTCCTAGATGCCCTCTCAAGATTCCACCGTCTGTCTTCAGTCCCGCGGAACCTAATCTAGCCTCACGCGCGTCGATGTTTGTCTCTTTAAAAAGATCAATGTCATCCGTATTCTTGAAAACTCTCGAATATGGCAACCCAACCGAAGACTGGTCCGCTTCAGATTGTGGATTGGCGTCCTCCTCACGCTTCGCTCCGTCCTGAAAATATTTTAACCTCGATTTTGGGGCGGCCTCGTCGCTTTGGGAAAATGCGAAACCCACTCCAAACTGAAATGTGAAAAGCAGAGCGCAAATCCATCGCGCACGGCTATGCCGGAAGCTTATATCCATGAGTTGTTGTGGAATCACAATGGAACAATTCAGCAGGCTATTTGGTATTTGAAAACAAGAACGGGTAATCTTCCTTTTTGAAGGAAAACGGTAAATACCATAACAAACCAAATATTGGTAAACAGACAACCGTCAAAACCCAGGAAAGTCGCTGCTTAGGGTTAGGAAATTGCCGGTAAATACTCGAAATAGAGCACGCCACAATGAGCAGCCAAATAATTGCCACAGTCCCCCAGGTTAAGGCATCTGTTTTTGCAGAGTCCAAACTGAAACGTTTCAAGATAAAATCGGACATAATCAACGATTAAAACAGCACAACAAAAACAATGTGCTCCAAACAACAGTTCCACTAAAAATTCGCTCCGAACGTTTCCACATCCACCCTGAAGTGTCGAGTTTTTTCCTAATCTTTTTTAGGCAAAACAAGTAACGGATAGTAAGTAAGACCGAAATCGTTATTTCGGCTTTGCCCAGGTCAATTGCTGCTCTTTTTTCAAGTTCGCAACCACTTTGCCGTCTTCGTCCAACAACTCCACTTCAACAGTATCCGCTTTGAAGATATCCGTGGGGCTCGTCGCGTCTGGTTTTACAGAAAACCTCAACAGCTGCAATCCGTTGCCGGATTTAACAGTGGCCTGATCTGTGGAAAACCATTCTGCACTGCGCGGATTTTTAGAGTCAAAAACCCGAACCCGCATTTTTCCGCCGCTGGCCGCGAGACTGTATTTCACAGAAATATAGCCGCCAAAGACATCGCTTTGTTTAAATTCATCGAGCTGAAGTGAGCTGTTTTGCAATGCCACCGCCGGTCCTGATCCAGGCGCTTTCCACATGAGTAACATACTCGCGGCGAAGACATTAAATCGCTGTGACAGCGCGTCCTGCAAGAAAATCAAAACTCGATCCGATGAATAGGACCCGAAGGACGAATCAGGCGGACTGAATTTGACCGGAAACAGCGCTAAATGGGATTTGCTTACCGGCAACAGTGGCGATTTGAAATAAGTGCTCGCCTCCTTGTCGCCGGTTCGCGTGACTTCCGTGCCGATGTAAGGTTTGGGCAAATCGTCGTTGTAATCGAATTCAACGCCAATGGTCATCTGACTGCGGTCAAGGCTGCGGTTAACAATATCGACTCCTTTAACCTTCGTTTTCAAATTAGCCATGGAAGGTGACGTGCTTGTCGGGCGAGTGGCCTGTTGTTGGGCGGCAATGCGAGCGGCTTCTTTTACTTTGGCTTCGGCTTCAGCCTTTGCCCGCGCTTCGGATTCTGCTTTGGCCCGCTCCTCGGCTTGAAGTTTTGCTTCCGCTTCGATGGTGGCACGCTCTTCCGCCAACCTTTGTTGTTCGGCCAACCGCTTTGCTTCGTCTTCTGCTTTGCGTTGTGCCTCCGCTCGCGCTTTCCCCTCAACCGCAGCCCGTTCGTCGGCAATTCGCCTCTCCTCGGCCAAACGTTTAGCCTCAACCTCCGCTTTGAGACGAGCCTCTTCACGAGCTTTGGCTTCGGCGACAGCTTTAGCTTCAGCGTCGCGGCGCGCCTTTTCTTCGCTCTCTGCTTTTAAGCGCGCCTGTTCACGAGCTTTGGCTTCGGTAGCGGCACGTTCTTCAGCCAATCGTTTTTCTTCAGCCAGGCGTTTTGCTTCTACTTCCGCTTTCAGACGGGCTTCCTCGCGAGCTTTGGCTTGTGCCCCTGCCTTGAGGCGTGCTTCTTCACGGACTTTTGCTTCCGCGGCCGCGCGTTGTTCGGCGACACGTTTTTCTTCCGCCAAACGCTTTGCCTGTTCTTCCGCTTTGAGACGCGCTTCTTCACGGGCCTTTGTTTCCGCTTCAACTTTCAACCGCGCTTCTTCGCGGGTTTTTGCTTCAGCGATGGTGCGCTCTTCCGCCAAACGCTTTTCTTCCGCCAGGCGTTTCGCTTCCGTTTCGGCTTTGAGACGTGCCTCTTCGCGAGCTTTCGCTTCCACAGCGGCCTTTTGCTCTGCAATTCGCTTTTCCTCAACCAGACGCCGGGCTTCTGCTTCGGCCTTGAGACGTGCTTCTTCACGTGCCTGGGCTTCCCCTTCTGCTTTCAAACGTGCTTCTTCACGTGCCTTGGCTTCTGCTTCCGCTTTCTTGCGGGCTTCCTCGCGAAGTTTGGCTTCCGCGCGCGCCATTTCTTCAGCTTTAAGTCTTTCTTCTGCCAAACGTTTCGCTTCAGCCTGCGCCTTACGCTGAGCTTCTTCGCGGACCTTTGCTTCTGCTTCAAATTTGGCTTTCACCTGCGCCTCGGCTTCGACCCGGACTTTTTCCTCGGCGATACGCTGCTCCTCTGCCAGCCGTTTGCTTTCTGCTTCGGCTTTCAAACGCGCTTCCTCACGAACCTTCGCTTCGGCGACCGCCTTGGCTTCGGCTTCACGCCGGGCTTTTTCTTCCGTTTCGGCCTTCAAACGCGCCTCATCACGAGCCTTGGCCTCAGCCGCCGCTTTTTCTTCGGCAAGTCTTTTTTCCTGGGCTAAACGTTTTGCGTCGGCTTCAGCCTTAAAACGCGCTTCCTCACGAACCTTCGCTTCGGTGGCGGCCTTCTCTTCGGCCAGACGTTTTTCTTCCGCGAGACGTTTGGCTTCTGCATCCGCTTTACGCTGCGCTTCCGCGCGCGCTTTTGAGGCCGCTTCTTCTTTGGCTTTCTGCTGAGCCATCCGTTCGGCTTCAGAAGCAGCTTTTTGTTCCGCAATGCGCTTTTCTTCCGCAAGTCGACCTGCTTCTTCTTGTGCTTTCCGTTGTGCTTCGGCGCGCGCCTGTGTTTCCGCTTCTTCTTTCGCTTTCTGTTCAGCCAATCGTTGGCGTTCGACTGCGGCTTGTTCTTCTTCGAGGCGCTTCTCTTCGGCCAGCCGTTTGGCTTGTTCTTCGGCTTTTGCACGCGCTTCATCACGGGCCTTGGCTTCTGCCTCTGCTTTCAAACGCGCCTCATCACGAGACTTGGCTTCTTCTTCGGCCTGATGACGAGCTGCTTCACGTTGTTTCGCTTCCGCAACGACCTTTTCTTCCGCAATGCGTTTTTCTTCAGCCAGGCGTTTAGCTTCAGCTTCGGCGTTTTGTCGCGCTTCTTCGCGCTGCTTGGCTGCGACCTCTTCTTGAGCCTTCTCCCGGGCAAGTCGTTTGGCTTCCGCTTCGGCCTTGGCCGTTTCCTGCGCGAGACGCTTTGCTTCCGCTTCAGCTTTCGCATGAGCCTCTTCGCGTTCTTTCGCTTCAAGCTGAGCCTTTGCTTCAGCCTCGGCACGCACACGTGCTTCTTCCCGCGCCTTCGCTTCAGCTTCAGCCGCCTGTTTCGCCAACTCCTTTGCGTCTCCAGCATCCTCGATCTGAATTTCTGGTGGCGGAGCAGCGACAGGCTTTGCGTCCGGGCTTCCCCATTTAATCGTCTTCAGAACCGGACTTCCGGTAATGATCGCAGTCGCTGTGCTGTTCAAAATCAGCATCCGAATTCGATCCGTCGTGAATTCCGGCGGAACTCCCGGTTCGTCATTGAAATATTTTACTTTGATGGTTACAGGTCCACGTCCGATTCCGATCGTGACCGGATCCGCGCCGAACCACGCGCTCACCCCTTTTCGATCTTTCTTCTCCAGCACCGGCACGAGCAGCGCCGTTTGTCCGCCGAAACCGTCGAACATATAATCCATCGCCAGCAATACCTCGGTGCCGTCTTTGGATTGGCTGATCACCCGCACGTTATTCACGCCGCTTCCCGCCATCGGGCGAAGGCTCGGTTGAATGAGCGTTTGCGCGAGGATGGATCCAAATCCGATTTGCAGCACCAGAAAGCTAACGAGAAGGGCTTTTAGAAATTTCATGATTCGAGTGGGTTTGGAAAATCCATTAGGAGCATAAAAAATCCTGACGCTCTGGTCAAAGCGCAATTCAGGAAAACCCCGACACCGAATTTCCCAGATTTTCCTTGGCAAACAAATTCTCTGGCCTTAGCAAAGAGATGCTCTTTGAAAATACGGATGCTCGTCATCCGGTTCGCAATCAAATGACAAGGGAACGCCGTGAAATTCGGCGACGGTTACGCCACTGTAACGGACTACAAACTTCCAATGCCACTGACACAAGTCGGGAAGGCGGAAGCAAGGCCAAGTCCGGAAGTCAGGATACCGGTTTGATTGTGCTCGTCGTGGTCGGAAACGCTGTGGAAGGTTCACCAGTGTTGTTCGACCAACTTCTCCGTCAAAGAGAAGGATGAGGCCAGTTCGCCGAATTGTTTTCGGCAGAATCTTGAATGCCTTCATTCTCGTTTTGGCGGGTCTGGAGGTTTTTTGTTTAGCTCTCCCGCTTTTCTCAAACTTCTCACCCGCGCTGGTCTCCAATCGAAAACCGTTTCGCTCAACCCGAAACAAATTGTAGATCAGTTAAAATGAAAAAACTATTCGTCCTGGCAACTGCCAGTCTTGTTCTCGTCTCCAGCGTCTCCGCGCAATTCGCCACGTCCGTTGTCAGTTACGACAAAGGTCTCGGCTCATCATCCGGGTTCACCAATACCAGCGTCGTTCTGGGCGAACCTTCACGGATCAATCCGTTTACCGAACCAACCGACGTCTTCGATCCTCCGTACGGTAAAAATCAGATCCTTTCGGTCGGTGAAGGTGGTTCGCTCGTTGTTCAATTTGCCAAACCTATTTTGAATCATCCGAAGAACCGCTTCGGCATCGATTTCATGATCTTCGGCAACGCGGGTTTCATCATCACGAATGATTTTGATCTCAACACCTTCTCCTGGGTCGGCACGCCTGCCACAGATGGCTCTCTCTTTGCGGCAAACGACGGCGTCACTCGCGTCTCCGTCAGTGAAGATGGAACCAACTTCTTCCAACTCGATCCGAATCTCGCTCCGACGGTTGACGGGTTGTTTCCGACAGACGGCGCTGGTGATTTTCACACGCCTGTCGATCCGACTTTGACACAGGGGGATTTCGCCGGCCTCACCTTCGATCAGATTCGCGCCTTCTATTATGGCTCGGGTGGCGGGACTGGATATGACATTACCTGGGCGCGCAATGCACAAGGTCGCAAGGTGCATCTCGGCTCCGTGAGTTTTGTCCGCATCGACGTGCTCAGCGGCAAATCCGAAATCGACGCCGTCTCTGCCGTCTTCCTCCCGGGCAAACCCGGTAAAGGTAAGAACTAAGATTCCCAACAAAGGCAGGCGACACTGGTCGCCTGCCTTTTTCAGATGGAAACGCGAATGAAATCGGGAAGCGGTGTGTCGATCCTTCTTCGACGCATCCTGCGCCGCCTTGCTCCCCTGCTCTGCCTCATTGTTGTCACGTCGCAAGCCGTCACGATTTCCGAAAACTTTTCTTCACAACCGACCAATCACAACTGGAGAGTTTACGGTGACACAAATCTCTTTCGCTGGAATTCGACGAATCAAAATCTCGACGTCACCTGGGACTCCTCCAAAACTAACAGTTATTTCCATTACTTCTTCGGAACGGTCCTGACACGCGACGATGATTTCAGTCTCGCGTTCGATATGCGTCTCCAGGATGTCACGTCTGGCAGCACGCCCGGTAAGCCGTATGATTTCCCATTGGCGATCGGATTCATGAATTTCGGCTTCGCCACGAATTTGAATTTTTCTCGCGGCAGCGGAATCAATTCGACCTACGGGGTGAAGAGCCTCGTTGAGTTCGATTATTTTCCCGCATTCCAAATCTACGATCCAACGCTCGCGCAAATCATCGTCTCCACGAACAATGCGTCATGGCTCTACAACCATAACAATCTGCTCGAGATGACGCTTGGTGATCTGTTTCACATCACGATGAGTTTCGTTGGCAGCACGCGCAAGCTGACGACGAGCATCACGCGTAACGGCACTCAGTATGGCGCCACGCAATTTCTCACCGTCACCACCAACATGGATTTTCGACTCGATGCGCTTTCTATCAGCAGCTACAGCGATCAAAATGGCAGCGGTTCGATTCTGGGGCACGGAAGCATCGACAACATCGTCCTCACCGTGCCGCCTTCTCCCGTGCAAAATCTCCGCGGCTATTTCACGAATGCCCAATGGCGCGTTGAATTTAACAGCATCACGAACTGGAGCTACATTCTCGAACGCACACCAAACTTACAGTCATGGTCGGAAGTCTCCGTGCGAACGAATGGCACCGGTTCAAAGATCACGTTGCCGGAAAATAGTTCAGCCAATTCGCCGCAGTTCTACCGCGTGAAAGCTGGACGCAATTGAGGCACCGTGAAAATCGAATCGCCCTGCATTTCCATTTGCGAACTCGATATCACGAGGAGTTATTGTATCGGTTGTCGGCGTACTGCGGGCGAGATTGCGCAGTGGACTAAATTATCGGACCAACAACGGCGCCAGGTCATGATCTCGCTCGATCAACGAAGAGCGAATCCAATGGAGCAAGGAGAACTCAAAACGTGTGAACTTTGCGGCACGCCGTTTTCCTGCATGGCGAAAGTCGCCGGAAAAAAATGCTGGTGCGCGGAGTTCGCGTCACTGAAGCCCATTCCGGGCCGCGATTGTTTGTGTCCGGATTGCCTCAGAGCTGCTCTCAAGAAACAGCAAGCGGACAAGTCAACTCCCGGCTTCACGCTCATCGAACTTCTTCTCGTGATTGCCATCATCACGATTCTCGCTAGCTTGCTTTTGCCGGCACTGAGCAAGAGCAAGGAGTCGGCGAAGCGGATTAAATGCACGAGCGATTTGCATCAACTCGGTCTCGCGGCGCAATTATATTGGGACGACAACTCCGGGAATTGTTTTCGTGACACTGGGCCAGTCGACGATGGGAAACTGTTTTGGTTTGGCTGGCTCCAAATGAGCGCGCCAGAGGGTGAACGCGAGTTTGACGCCACGAAAGGCGCTTTGTATCCGTATCTCCAAGGGCGTGGTGTCGAAGTTTGTCCGTCCCTGAACTATTCTGCAGCCACGTTTAAATATAAAGCAAAGGGGGCAACGTACGGTTACGGTTACAATTCGTTTCTTTCCACAAATCCAAAGCAACCCCCTTTTAACGTCAGCGGAATTCGTCGCACGAGCGAAACCACCCTCTTCGCCGACGCCGCCCAAGTGAACACCTGGCAAGCGCCCGCTTCCGACGAGAATCCAATGCTGGAGGAATGGTATTACCTGGATGACAGCACCAACCAACCGAACGCCCATTTCCGACACGCGAAGACGGCGAACGTCGCCTTTTGCGACGGACATGTCGGACAGGAAAGAATGGTTCCCGGCACTCTCGACGGACGGTTACCCAAGGAGAACGTCGGCTTGCTCCGAACCGAAATCCTAACGCCTTAACTCCCCTTCTTCGGATCAGCCTTCATGTGGCGATGGACGAAGAAGTAGTAAACCCCGCACATCACTGCTACCGCCGCGAGGAGGAGAAGCGTGACGAGCTTCATATCGTGCTTTAATTTCTCTTCGTTGTTTCCGACAAACACACCGACCCAGCACAGCACAGAACACCAGATCGCCGAGCCGACAATCGTGTAAATGGAGTAGAGCTTGAAGTCCATCTTCGCCACACCCATCGGAATGCCGATCAGATGACGGACCACGGGTAACAATCGTGCGATGAACACGCCAAAGGAACCGAACTTCTGTGTCCAGCGTTCAACGGCGTGAATCTTTTCTTCCGAAACAAAAAAGTATTTGCCGTAGCGAAGAATCAACGGACGCCCGGCCCAGCGTGACACCCAATACATCGCCGAAGCTCCGAGCCACGAACCAACGGTCCCTGCAATCACGATTCCGACCATGGAAAAGCGTCCTTTGCTATGCGCGAGATAAGCGGCTGGAGGAATGACGAACTCGCTCGGGATTGGCAGCAACGTGCTCTCGAGAAACATGAAAAAGGCGATCAGCCAATAGCCAAACGTGTCCAGTTTATCCAGATACCATTCAATCAGTCGGTGGAGCATCGCCTGCTTTTTACTGCAAAACAGATTTTACGCAAGCCCCCTAACCACGCCCGACATTCCCGCGCGCGGACGAAAACTGAAGATTGGGATACTCCAGTGGATGGATGGTTTTCGAATTAATCAGATCTTTTCCATTGGTTCTCATGGAAGGGCAGCAGAAAGGGTCAATCCCCACAAGTTGTTGATTCTCAGCTATGTAAAACTTTATTTATTTTTAAATAATGTTTTTCAGCTTCCGAAAGACGCCCTTTAATTTTTAGCGAAGAATTTCCGTTCCGTAATCGCACCATTTATTATTATAGGGTCCGTTCCAGCTTCTGCGACCGACCGTATACTTTTATAGGAGCTTCTGCAGCTTCTGCAGAGCTGCATTTATTTTAAATGAAGAATTCCCGTTCCGTAATCGGACCATTTATTAGTATAGGGTCCTCCGCAGCTTCTGCAGTCGACCATTTATTATTATAGAACCCTTTTCTGCTTCTGCGACGCACCCTAAAATATTATAGGGCCCGCTGCAGCTTCCGCGGAGGGTCGTTAATTTTTAAAGAATCTTTTCCAGCCTCGGAAACAAACCGAGAACACGGAAGGAATCGCAGCTGCGTTGGGAAGGAGATGAAACTCCCTCGCTTCAAACGGTTTGCTCCAAAGATGAAGGCAGAAGATCTCTGTTACTCCATTACTGATCCACATCTTCCGCGTTTCCTTTGCCCTGACCTTTGTCCGCGAGCGGCAGCGGGAGATAATCGTAATCGACAATCATTTTCTCCTGGAGCGCGGCTTTCAACTCGTGCTCGATTTGCTTGTATTCAGGTTTGCCCGCGAGATTCGTTAATTCACCCGGATCTTTGGCCAAATCAAACAACTCATAGATCGGCCGTGGATGCGTGAAGTAAGCGCGATCAAATTCCGGCGCTAGTTTTCCTTCTTCATGTAATGCCACCATCTTTTTCCAGTATGGATCACCACCACTGTCAACCGGGGCGTAGATCTGATTGGGTGTGCAATTATAAATTAATTTGAATTGCGTGGAGCGAACGCAACGCGATTGGTCGAACGAATTGGCTTTCGTGTTTTCGTTGAAGGTCGATTGCCCATGTGGACCGCGTTCGGCGAAGATATATTTGCGTCCGGTAAAAGGTTCACCCACCAGCAGTTTTAAAAAACTTTTCCCGGTCATTTGCTTCGGCACCGGTGCGCCCGCCGCTTCCAACAGCGTCGGAGCGATGTCTTCCCCAGAGATCAATTGACTGCTCCGCGTGCCGGCTTTGATCTTGCCCGGCCAACGCACCAGCAACGGAGTATTTAATCCCGGGTCATACAGCGAACCTTTGCCATGCGGAAAGGCATAACCATTATCGCCCAAAAACATCACCACCGTGTTCGTGTCCAGGTGACGTTTCTGAAGAATGTCCATGACCCACTGAAACTCTTCGTCCATGGCAGCGATTTCGTCGTAATAACGCGCGAGGTCCTTCCGCACCTGCGGAATGTCTGGCAAATAGGGAGGCACGGTGATCTTGGCCGGATCGTGCGGTCCGCCGGGCGCGGGACGATTCCAGGCATGATGCGGTTCGTTGAAGTTGAGCCAGAGAAAGAACGGTTTCCCATTGGGCACTTTATCGAGAAATTCATTAACGAGTGGAACCGTCTTCTCGCGTGGAGAATTAATATCCAGAAAATCGACGCGCTTGGCGAAGGTGCGTAGCTCAGGATGTTTTTTGAAGGCGGCATCGGTTACAGGCCCGCGTTTTTCAGGTCCGTCGAGATGAAAGTTGCGACGGCAGATTCCAGCGAAGTAACCCTGATCGCGGAGCAGGTCGGCCATGGTCGGCACATCGCCCGGCAGCGGTGAGGAAAAACGAGTGATGCGCACCGCCACCGCAGAGCGTCCGGTCAGAAAAGTCGCGCGCGAAGGAACGCATTGGGGCGCGCCGCAGAATTGTTTATCGAAAAGCATTCCCTGACTGGCAAACCGATCGAGGTTGGGAGTGCGGATCCCTTTCTCGCCCAGGCACCCCAGGTGCGGTGTCGATTGATCATCGGAGAGAATGAAGAGCACGTTAGGCCGCCCTGCCGTTTCAACCGCGAAAGCTTTACCGATCACTAAAACAGTGATGAACGCGAGCAACCACCGAGCCGTGGGGTATTTCATTGGTCCCTCAGACGCGAACAGTCTCACTAAGGTTGCGTCACATTCGCTTCGCCGTCGCTTATCGCCAATCCCCGTATTGCGGCGAGCCGGTTAAATCCAAATCCCTTTTCCCAACGGAAACAACGTGCGGTTTTTCCACGGTCCAATAGACGAGCGTCCTGCGTCCAAATCCTTTTTTGAACACGAGAACAAAATCCCGTTCATCCGTGGTCTTAAGCCGTCGCTCGAAACGATAACCTGCAAGCTCTTTGATCATTTTCTGCAGCGCGATGTAGCCGGGCTTTGGTTGTAAATCATGCGTGACGGTGCCGAAGTTTTGTTCGGCTTCGCCCGGATCCTGGCCATCGTTTTTCCAGTCATACCAGATCGAAAGCGGAATACCGTTAAGCAGATTAAACAATTGCTGACGCACCGCGTAGTCGGCCTGGGTCTGTAACGAAAATTGTCCTTTCGCCGATGAATAGCCCCATTCACCGCTCAGGATCGGAAGGTGTCGATTCGCCGACGCATAGCGGTCGATCAACGCGCGGAGTTTCTTGTAATCAGCGCCCGCAGTTTCCGGTGGCTCGCCGCGATAGGGATGCACGCTGACAGCGTCGAGATATTCTAGCACGCCGGATTTGAACAACGTTTCGAGGAACTCCGTCGGCAGTCCCGAAGTTGCCGGGCCGATGATCGTGGCGTTCTTATCAGCGGTGCGGATCGATTTCGCAGTGGCAAGCGCGAGGGCGCTATATTGCCCGGCGTCCGGTTTCGGTTTCCAAAAGAAAATGTTCGGCTCGTTCCAAATTTCCCACGCGATCTTTTTGCCCCGGAAATGTTTCGCGGCAGCCGCGGCCCAACGCGCAAAGGCCTCAATACTTTCGGGATGCTGCGGTGAGGCGGTCCGCTTTTCCATCGCCTGCGTAATCGGATTCGGACAATCCACCTCCCCCTCATAGTGATGATTCCCGTAATCCAGAATGTAAATGGCGCTGAGTCCGCGCTTCTCAAGATTCGCAGTCAGTTTGTCGTAGGATGAAAAATCGTATTCCCCCTTTTTTTGTTCCGTCCGTTCCCAGCCGAAATCCATCCGCACCCATTTGAAGCCAGCGGCTTTGATCAAATCGAGATCCTGTTCCCGCCCTTCCACAAAATGAATATTCACGCCCACGCCCGCCGGCACGACTGCCTCCGGAATTTGTTTGGCGAACAACGTGAACGGAAAAAGAAGAGCCAACGCCGCCGTTTTGCAGTTCATCCCGGCATCTTCAAACAAAACCTCACAATCGAACAGAGCGTTTTTTGCCGAAAGCTAACCGACGGCAACTCCATCACGGCCACGGCGTCGGAACGACTCCGTTCCTGGCTTCATCCAGTTGAGCGAGAAACGTCGGCTCATTCAATTCCTTGGCGGCTTTCGTTGCGATACGGTCGGCGTCCTCTTTCCGGTCAGTAATCGCCAGCACCGCGACCAGAGTGGCCGCGCGATTCGAAAAACTCTTGTCACTGACTCCTGCCATTGGGGTTTTCTCAAGGGCCTTAATCGACTTCATCTGCGACTTCATCATCGAATACGTCTGCACAATCTCTGCATAGGAACGATCCGCGTCGATGTAGCGGCCGTAGAGTTTATACTCCTCGCTCTTGATCAGCGCCGCTTCGGCCATGCGAAAGACCTTTTTCGCCAACGCTGGATTTTGCTTATCCAACCAGATGAAGAGCGCCGTTGTTTTCTTGTCTTCCTTTAGCTCACGATTGATCCCGGCAACATCCTTGAATGCTTCCGCGGCTTCGCTCCCAGCCGTCGACTTTTTAACGGTTTTCTCGGACTCGTCGCGGATGGATTGTAGTTTCTTTAACGCGGGCGGATATTTTTTGGAAAGCTCGCCCCAATACATGAGCGCAAACGACAGCCGAACCCCTTTCTCGTTCGGTTGATACTTGAGCGCGTTCTCGTGAAACCACACCTGCTTCGCCAATGCCTCAGGATACTTTCCAGCTTTGGCATCCGCCTGCGCTTCCTGCAAAATTTTCTGAGGATTCGGGGTCCCGACCGGCGTGTATGTTTTCTCACGCTTCAAGACGACCACGGTCGTGACGCCCCCTGCCAGGATGAGGGCACTGGCCACCGCAATCGCCGTTATTTTTAGTTTTGTCATAGTGATTATAAATGTGGTGAACGAAAATCCGGTGCTGACGTGTGCCGACGTCAACGCCCCTGCTGAGACACTGACCGCCATTCCGACAGGTGCCGCACTCGCCGCCTGACTGCTCAAGGCCAATGCCAACGCTGTTCCCGTGAGGACAACTCCGCGATGGGCCAGCAATACCCGCAATTTATCCAGCGCTCGTGCGATCCGCTTTTGCACCGCGTCCTCGTTGCTGCCAAGCGCTTCGCCAATCGTGCGAAGGTCGCAACGCTCAAAGAATCGCAACATGATGGCATTCCGATCTTGCGCGTTGAGTTGATCAATTGCTTCGTCCAAAACCGGAGTGACCTGCTTCAACGCTTCATCCGCTTCTTCATGGAGTGCATTCATTTCGACTGCCTCTCTTTCGCGATGTTGGCGACGCCGTTCGCTCCGCATGACGGTGGCGGCGACATGGCAGGTTCGACGATGCAACCAGCCACCAAGAGTCGCGTCCGAGGACACGGTTCCGGCGTGACGGGCTAAATCAGCGAAGACGGTCTGAACGATATCCTGCGCCCGATGAACGTCTCCGTCCGTCAAACGAACGGCCGACGCGTGAACCATCCCGATATAGAGATTCACCAATTCCTGAAAGGCTTCTTGCGAACCATTTTCGGCGTAATCAGCGAGCAATTGTCGGTGCGGTGTCATTCGTTACACCATTAAAGCGCCGCCAAACGTTTAAATCCGACAAAATTGTTTGGGGAACGAGAAATCACGGTAAAGACGGTAAATGGATCATCAGGAGATCTACTTTTCTACGTTGTGAACGACTTCAGAACGCCTTTTCCGAACAGAGAGTCCAGGGTGGGTGTCAGGCGTTTCGGTCCAGTCAGTCCCAATTTACTTAAAAAGAGGCAAGAAAGACCATTAAGTTGTAAACCCTTGTAACATCAGGGCGGTAAAACTTTTCTTTGCTCCAGGAAAAGTTTTCTAGACACGGGGGCGACCTTCATGGAACGCCGGGGGAAAATTTGACAATAGAAAAACTAATCCTGATTCGCCGGGAAGTTTTCTGATCTCAAGAATGAGCTCCCAGGTTCCCCGGATAGTTTTCTGACTTCAAAATAAAGCTCCTGGGTTCCACGGGGGATATTTTGGCTTCCAAAAAACCAATCCAGGATCGCCGGCGAAGTTTTTGATTCCACAAAGAGCCTCCTTTTTTCGGAAACTCCTTTTAGGAATCGCTGGTAGAAAGAAAAAAGGCGCGCCTTGCAGCGCGCCTTTGTGAAAAATCAAAACGAATTAACCCCCGACTTCCGCGCGGGCATCAGCCGCGAGCGGTGTGCTCAGATAACGTTCGCCGGTGGAGCAAGCCACGGTGACGATCATCTTGCCTTTGTTCTCCGGACGTTTCGCGAGTTCGATCGCCGCCCAGACGTTTGCGCCGGTGGAAATACCGACCAGGATACCTTCTTCCTTCGCGAGGCGACGGGCCATGGCGAATGAATCGTCGTTCGAGACCTGCACGCATTCCACGATCTGGGGATTGCCTTTGCTGTCCTTCAAATGAAGATTCTTCGGCACGAAACCAGCGCCAGTTCCCTGGATCTTGTGCGGTCCTGGTTTGACCGGTTGACCGGCGAGCGTTTGGGAAATGACGGGAGAATCTTTCGGTTCGACGGCGACAGCCTGGAAGGATGATTTCTTGCCTTTGATCACTTCAACCACACCCGTGATCGTTCCACCCGTTCCGACGGCGGAAACAAACATGTCGATCTTGCCATCGGTGTCTTCCCACAGTTCGACGGCGGTGGTATTGCGATGAATTTCCGGGTTAGCCGGATTTTCAAATTGTTGCGGAATCCAGGAGTTCGGCGTTTCGCGGGCGATTTGTTCGGCCTTGGCGATGGCGCCTTTCATGCCTTCCGTGCCAGGAGTCAAAACCAACTTCGCGCCGAGCATCGCGAGCAAGGTGCGGCGTTCGAGCGACATCGTTTCCGGCATCGTCAGGATCAGTTTGTATCCTTTCGAAGCGGCGACGAAGGCCAACGCGATTCCAGTGTTCCCACTGGTCGGCTCGACGATGACGGTATCTTTTTTCAAGATGCCCTTTTTCTCGGCGTCTTCGATCATGGCCATGCCAATACGATCTTTGACACTGCCGAGCGGATTAAAGAATTCGCACTTGAGCAGAATGGTCGCTTCCAATCCTGCGGTGACTTTATTGAGTTTAACGAGCGGAGTCCGCCCGACCGTTTCAACGATGTTATTGTAGATTCTCGACATAAATTGCTTTGACGTTAGGGGAACAACTTCGGGCGAGTTTGGCCGATTGTGCCATGCGGGCAAGTTTTTTCTCTGCCCCATGCGTGTAGGCGGTCGTCAGGAATTGTCCCAATTAAAGAGAGAACGTGACGTCGGTTTTATATTCCTGCAACGATTGGTTTCAATATGGCAACAGATGCGGTGCGGCTTTCAAAGTGCTCAATGTGCAGGTTGGATTCGTCCCAATCACGCCGTAAGTATAGGTCCCTTTGAGCGGGCAGGAAGGAGCGCCGTGCCTGATGTATGCATTCACTTCAATTTCATTGACCGGATCGTTCGTCTTCTTCCTGTTTTCAATGGCCCACTGATCTTTCGCACCGTCAATCTGCCGAAGATTATTGACGCAGGCATTTTGCGCGGATGGTGTGCGACTGGGGGAGAAACTTGGCAAAGCCAAGGCTGCGAAAATACCGACGATGACAACCACGAGGATAATTTCCACGACCGTAAAGCCCGAGGCCGGACATGTTTTGGTTTGCATGATGTTAGGGAGACAGTTCACAGAGTGGCGTTTGTTAACGCCCCTATCTTTAGCAGAATCAATGACGATTCTGCATTGGTAAATAGCTATAGTGATTCCTATTCCGCAACGATTGATTTCAATATGGCAAGAGATGCGGTGCGGCTTTCAAAGTGCTCAATGTGCAGGTTGGATTCGTCCCAATCACGCCGTAAGTATAGGTCCCTTTGAGCGGGCAGGAAGGAGCGCCGTGCCTGATGTATGCATTC
>JAQGOU010000102.1 GCA_028293445.1 Verrucomicrobiales bacterium
GTCGTCCACCATCTCTTGCAACACCATGGCTAAACCGGCTTCGGTCGGAATAATGAGTCCGTTCTTGAGGCTCGTCTGCAATTCACGAGCCATCAACTGAGATTTATTCTTGGGGATTGTCGCTGTCATACTTCTCCGTTCTGTGAATCTCTTCTATAGCAGCTTGGATGCCCGCCAGAACGTTCGCAGCCTGGGGGTATACCACTACTCCTCGTAAGTCCTTTGGAGCCGCTTCATTTCCGCTGGAATGACCGAACGGATTGAGTTGATTTGGGTCCAAGAGGCAGAATATTAAGAAGGAATCTATGAAAGCCTTTCAAATGGGTAAGCGGGTGATGCTGTTCCTGGCCGTGAACGTTTTGATAATGATCACGCTTTCGATCGTTTTTTCGATCGTCACCCGGTTCTTTCACTTGCCTCCACGAATTCGCGGATTCAATTACAGCACCCTCATGGTTTTCTGTTTGGTGTGGGGCATGGGCGGCGCGTTTATTTCCCTCGCGCTTTCGAGGATGATGGCCAAGTGGTTTATGGGAGTGCAGGTGATAGATCCTCGCACCAGTGATCCGAATCTGCGCGACCTGGTGCATACCGTTCATTCCCTCGCCCAACGCGCTGGTCTGCCAGAGATGCCGCAAGTCGGTTTTTATGAATCGCCGGAGGTGAATGCCTTTGCCACTGGTCCCACCAAATCGCGCTCACTCGTTGCGGTCTCGACTGGTTTGTTAAACGCGATGAATCGTGAACAGGTTGAAGGAGTGCTCGGACACGAAATAGCGCACATTGCGAATGGCGACATGGTGACAATG
Source organism: Verrucomicrobiales bacterium (assembly GCA_028293445.1). Taxonomy (GTDB): domain Bacteria; phylum Verrucomicrobiota; class Verrucomicrobiia; order Limisphaerales; family JACDHS01; genus CBHWET01. The sequence continues at coordinate 810 of JAQGOU010000102.1, forward strand.
ACGTTGCTGCAAGGTGTCGTTAATGCGTTCGCGATGTTCCTTGCGCGGATCATTGTCTTTGCGATCAATCAAGCGTCACGTTCTCGTGACGACGACAATCGTGGAGGGGGTTATTTCATGCAGTATCTGCTGATACATGTTTTTGAAACGGTATTTCTCCTTCTGGGATCCATCGTGGTGAGCTGGTTTTCGCGATGGCGAGAATTTCGAGCCGATGCAGGTGGTGCCCGTTATGCGGGGCAAGGAAATATGGTTGGGGCGCTTCGTGCGTTACAACGTTTTCAGGACAGGGCGGTGGTTGATGATCGAGGATCCAGTTTGCAAACCTTGAAGATCAGCTCTCCACCCAGTCGTTTCCTAAAACTGTTCATGTCCCATCCGCCATTGGAACAACGTATTGCTCGTCTTGAGAAATCGAGCTTGGGCACCATAGATAAATCTACTTAGTCTTTCGCTTGGATGTGAAATCCCAGACTCCAATTGCGATCAGCAGCACAGCGAGGAGGAGTCCTTTGATGTATCGAAGTCGCCCGGTCTCATAAATGTACCAGCCGTCGATAATTCCGATGAGAATTCCCGCGAGAATGTAATACCACCATTTCCACCCCTTCGAGTCCGTGGCCGTATTCACCGCCGTGGCGGTAGCCTGGGGTGCATAACTGGATGGCGCGGGTGACGCTGTTGCAATCGGTGCGGCGGCAAGTTGAGCTGCTGGAGCAAAACTTCGGGGCGGAGCAGCCGGGGCGGCAGCCGCAAGGGGAAACCCGACCGGAGGAGACGCGACCATCGCCTTGGGTGCAGATGGCCGTAAACTCAGCATATAAGTGATCGCTTCGTTGGCGGCTGCGGTTCCATCAGCGCCGCAGCTGGGACAAGTGATGGAACTTGGCATGCGGCCATTTACGGGCTCTACATCGAAGGCATACCGTTGACCACATCCACATTCAATTTTGACCGGAACCATAATGAGGTGAATGCGATACTGACATTTCTCCCGTAGAAATCAATTCGGGAACCTCTGTGTTATTGAGGCAGCGAGAGCAGGAGTAAGAATCAGGGGGATAGCTTTTTTCGTGACAGCCGCAGGTAAACTTTTCTGGAGAGAAAAACGAAAACGGTTATCGCCAGACAGATACCAACCACCGGAATCCACAGAGTCACGACGCTCATGAAAATGGAGCCGCCCAATTCAATCGTTGCGAAGATCGGATTTGCCAATCCACCCGTGGTCGCGGTGGACGCACCACGAGTTAAGACGGTTGCACCTTGCACGAGACCCGCCGTACCGCCACCCGCGATCACAGCCAGCGTCCATTTCAAGAATGGGCTCATCCCGCTGATCATCGCCGCGGTTAGAAGTGTCCCTGCAATGACGGCTGCAGGTGTGGCCATCGTGTCGAGAAAATGGTCAAACCATGGGATATAGTACCCAGCGATTTCCAGAATGGTGGCGATGGAAAAGGTAATCAGCGCAACATCACTGCCAATCCACTGAAAACTTTTGGCGAGCTGAAGGTAACCGGCGTGCGCGGCGATGCTTGTAATCAACAGCGGCACAAAAACCCGGAATCCACACGCAGCGCTCAAGCCAATTCCAATAATTAAAGCGAGAAGCGTATCCATCTGTTCCCTTGAACTTACCGCGAAACCTCGCGCAGGCGAATCTCAAATTACGTCGGTATTTGATCTCTGTGATACCGCACGTTTCAGACCGGCGCACGAGCGTAGCTCAGAACTATCACGACCGGACGAGGTGAACGATGAAGCAGTCCGGGGATAAAGTGCCGGACCTCTAATCATCCCCGCACCTGATGCGAGCACGGCTTTCGCATTTCATACTGGAAGCAGTTATGAATAACTTTCGTCTCCGATCTTACAGCAAAGCTGCTCTTTCCCTGCTCGTCGTGGGAGCCATGGGATTTCTCCTTTCCACCAATGCCTGGGCGCAAACCTTCGGCCCTGGAATATTCCAAGGCATTATCCAATCTGACAGCAATAACGATGAAAGCTTTGGATTCATCACGGTGGTGTTGAGTCGTACCGGCACGTTTTCGGTGCGGTTCAATCTCGGCGTCAACGGAGTCGGCCAGCACGTTTATTCGAAGTCGGGAAAGTTTGATGAAAGCGGCCATTACCATTTTGAAGGGCCGGAGCCGATTAGTACGCGTTATGCCGTGGCGCGGATTATCGATCTGCAATTGGACTCCGTTAGTTCGCCTACGCGAATCACCGGTGATATGACTGATCTGACGCATTCTTCCACTGTGGAAATGGAGCGAGTGGCAGTCGCGACGTTGGCCAACGCTGCGCCGGAAGCCGGAGCGTATACCTTTCTGGCTGCAAGCGGCGATTCAGGAGTTCCACACAATACCGGTTTCGGACGTCTTCTCGTGTCAGGATTGGGGCACCTCATCGCCGTGGGCCGATCTGCCGATGGACGGCCGTTTTCCCAGGCAGCCAACGTAACAGTGTATGATCGCTGGCCGGTCTTCGCGAAAATGGCGGGGACCACGAATGGTATTTTATCCGGCTGGTTAAATTTCCAGGAAACTGCAGGAAGCGACTTTACCGGACAACTCACATGTATAGGACCAGAAGTGCCGGGACCGAATCATGCCTTTGTGCCTGAATTTTCCGGCAACACATCCGTTGTGGGCAGTCGTTACATTGTGCCCGTCGGAAGCCCCGTGCTGAATGTGGATTCGTCCTCCAATAATGTTCATCTTACCTTGAGTGACGGTGGACTGGAGACATCCATCAATCGCAACCTTACTCTGACTGCGGGCAACAAATTCGTCTTCTCGCCCAGGTTGACGGGCGATTCATTGGTCGTGAATCCTGCAACTGGATTGTTCGCCGGTACGTTCCTGCATTCTGATGGGCGTACTTACCCGTACCGTGGTGCCATTTTGCAAAAACAAAACCGGGGCGATGGAGAATTCGTAGACCACGGTGGCGAAGGCGGCGACGTTTCTTTGACGCCGCAGTAAATACGGAGTCGCAAGACAGGCACTTCATTCAAAAGTTTCTTCTTCAAGCCGCGGATCTTCCGCGGCTTTTTCTTCTATTTTATCGGCAGAAAAAATTCAGCGTTTTACCTACGCAACCCGAGGTTGCCTCCGAGTTTTAGAGGCTTATTGTGACTTATGAAAAGCAGACAGGAAATTGTTGGTAAAATCTCGGATCATTTCCGGGGAGTTGGAACTGTCACGCGCGATATGGTACTACAGCGCGCTTTGGAACTTGCTCGCATCAACGGGCACGAACATCACACCCAGGACGATTGGAACCAGGCCAGGCGCGAACTCATGGGCGACTTTGAGGTTTCTGAAAGCAGTGGCGAAGAGGACTCCATCAACGCGGTAACTGACTGGGATGAGACGCCGGGAACAAGCGGGCACCACGTTCCAAATCAAGCCGCTCCCGACGAGCAGACATTTGCCGAGACGCTGGCCGAGGAAGGCGTGAATGAAGCCGAGCACGAACGGATGTTCGAAGCCAGTCGGCGCACCGATATTTAATTTTTGATTAAGGGGGGCAGATGGATCGCCGTTTTTCCAACCGCCGGGAAGCAGGAAGAGAACTCGCCAAAAAGTTAAGGCATTATGCCTACCATCCTGAGGCCATGGTTTTGGCGTTACCCCGAGGAGGGGTTCCGGTGGCTTATGAAATCGCCTCTGAACTTCACCTGCCGCTGCATGTTTTTGTAGTACGCAAGCTCGGTGTCCCGGGCCACGAAGAATTGGCAATGGGCGCGGTCGCATCAGGCGGAACGTATTTTCTAAACCGACCAATCGTGCAGCAACTGGGAGTGTCTGACCGCCGGATCGAGGCCGTTCTGGACGACGAGAAGGCAGAAGTGGAACGGCGGGAAAAGGAATACGGAGCTGATCACCCCTTGGATCTACAAGATCGCACGATCATTCTGGTCGATGATGGCTTGGCAACCGGTTCCACAATGCGGGCAGCAGTGAGGGCCTTGCGCGAGAAAAGTCCGCACAAGATCGTCATCGCCGTTCCGGTTGCGCCTCTGGAAACGTTTCAGGAATTCGAGAATGAAGGGGAGGAAATGGTCGTGGTTCTTTCGCCTGAAATCTTCTTTGCGGTAGGCGAGTGGTACGACGACTTTGAACAAGTCAGCGACGAGGAAGTCCGCGAGATATTGCGGAGGGCAGAGAAGCAGCACGCAAACTCATCAACCAAACCTGTCATTTTCTAAACGCTATGCCAGTTGCAACGGAATCCTTAACCGACCTCATCAGAGATGCGGCGCATCGGCTTGAGGGAGAAAAATCCGACTATGATCCATTGTTGGAGATGATTGGAGATGCCAGGTTTGTTTTGCTGGGCGAAGCAACGCACGGCACTCACGAATTCTACCGGGAACGAGCCCAGATCACCAAACGGCTGATTAAAGAGAAAGGGTTCACCGCTGTCGCTGTGGAAGCGGATTGGCCCGATGCGTATCGTGTTAACCAATTTGTGCGCGGGCTTGGGACCGATCAGGACGGGGAGGAAGCGCTCAGTGGATTCAAACGCTTTCCAACCTGGATGTGGCGCAACGCCGATGTTCTCGACTTCGTAGGCTGGCTTCGCGAACACAATCAAAGAATCAAGAACGGCGCCGAGAAGACAGGTTTTTACGGGTTGGACCTTTACAGTTTGAATATCTCGATTGAATGCGTCCTCACGTATTTAAAGAAGACGGATCCCGAAGAGGCTCGTCGTGCGCGGGCTCGCTATTCTTGCTTCGAACATTTTGGAATGGATCCCCAATCGTATGCTTCTGCCTCCCTGACGGGACAATCGTGCGAAGAAGAAGTCATTCGACAACTGATTGAACTTCGTCGTCGGGCACCGGAATACACGTCGCGTGATGGCGCGGCGGCGGTCGATGATTATTTCTTTGCGGAACAAAATGCCCGTCTCGTAAAGAATGCCGAACAGTATTATCGCTCGATGTATTATGGTCGCGCCTCGTCCTGGAATTTGCGCGACACCCATATGGTCGAAACTCTCGACGCCCTGGTGAAACATCTTTCGAAGACAAGTCGCGGCGACAAAGTGGTGATTTGGGAACACAATTCACATCTCGGTGATGCGCGCGCCACGCAAATGTCCGAGATCGGCGAATTGAATGTGGGTCAATTGCTCCGCGAGAAATTCGGGAATGCTGCGGTGCTCGTTGGGTTCACTACTTTTTCAGGAACGGTCACGGCGGCCTCGGAATGGGAAGAACCTGGCCAACGCAAGCAGGTCCTTGAGGCGTTGCCGGAAAGCTATGAGTATCTTTTCCACGATGTCGGCCATGAGCGCTTCTATCTGAATCTGCGCGATAACCTGCGCGTAAAAGAGGCCCTCACCGAACCACGGCTCGAACGCGCCATTGGAGTGATCTACTCGCCACAAACGGAGCGTGCGAGCCATTATTTCGAGGCCCACTTGGCCCAACAGTTTGACGCTGTGTTGCATTTTGACGAAACACGCGCCGTTGAACCACTGGAACAGTCTGCTCTTTGGAAATCCGGCGAAGTTCCGGAAACATTTCCGTTCAGTGTTTAACCTCGTGGCTGAGCTCGCCACGAGTGAGCGACGCCTTCACACGGGTTGAAAGGAGATTTATGCAAGCGCAAGAAATAGAACCCAAGCTGTGGCGCGAATTCTGTGAGAATTTCAGCGCCCTCAATCGCGGCTCCATGATGAGCGTGGAACAGGTCGGCTTCAACGGACGCAAGGACGAGATCGCCCGCGATATTCCGTTTGAAAAGATGACGTTGGATACAACCGACGCCTGTAACGACATCATTTCGATCACCCTGGGTGAATCGGGCCAAAGAAGCCTGACCCATCAGGTCATCGAACCGATTCACGTGCGTGTTAAACAAAATGGCGATGGACAGAAAGTCCTTCAGGTTGAAGCCGAGAGCGGAATGACACTGATCCATTTTCATTCCGGACGAGTGCCGGAACTGGTTCCGAACATGAAACATTATAAGGGCGACCGGATCGCCATGGATCGAGACGATCGTCGTTTCTCGATTCCATCTTGAGAAAGGATTCTCTATGAAACGCTTCGTCGAGGAGGAACACGGGCAAGAGGTAAGAATTTCCACCGATGGGATTACCTTGGAAGGAACGCTGGTCGTGCCAGAGCATGCGAGTGGGTTGGTTATTTTCGCGCATGGCAGTGGCAGCAGTCGACACAGTATACGCAACCGTTTCGTGGCGGGATTTCTGAATCAACATTCCCTGGGAACGTTATTGTTCGATCTGCTTTCCGAACAAGAAGAGCGACTGGATTTGCGAACCGCCAAACTGCGCTTTGACATTGAATTCCTGGCCGGGCGACTGCGGTCCGTGATGGAGTGGGTTTCGGAGAACACTGATGTCAGCCATTTAAACACTGGCCTGTTTGGATCGAGCACTGGAGCCGCCGCAGCCCTCGTGGCGGCCGCCGAGCAACAAGACGTCAAAGCGGTAGTCTCGCGAGGAGGACGACCCGACTTGGCTGGTGATGCTTTGAAAAGCGTTAAAGCCCCGACGTTACTGATCGTCGGCGGGGATGACACGCTCGTGATTCAATTGAACGAAGATGCGCAACGACAACTGCGCTGTGTGAACGAGCTACAAATTATTCCCCACGCGACGCATCTCTTTGAGGAACCTGGAACTTTGGAAACCGTGGCGCAACTGGCGGCTGATTGGTTCGGGCAACATCTAAGCCCAGAACAACAACACTAGTTTTTCGCCGCCGGGCTGTTGGTGATTTTCTGGATCTTCTCCAGTCGCTTTGCGCTCACAGCGTTTGTGGATTTATCTGAACGTCCGCCAATTCCTTTCAACACCTTTTTGGCTTCCTCGTTTTCACCTCTGCTTTGCAGCAGGCGAGCCAAACGATATCGGACATTGTCCGCATGACGACCTGAACCCGCCTTTGAAATATAGAGTTTTTCGATGTCGATTTCCTTCTCGATTTCCTCTGCCTCGTTGTATTTGCGCCCAACAAAGAACATCAACTGCTCGTCGTCATCCGTGAGCTTCTCATCATTCTTAAAAAGAGGAACCAGGTAAGCATCACAAATCGCAGAGGCGAGCCAATCATCGACGGCTATTTCATGTGCCGCGTCCGCCACTTCTCTGATCAACTTTTCACCAATCCTTTGATCCTTGGACTCCGAGCTCTTCAGAAGGTTTTCGCCAATCAGAAGGTGCTGCCCGATCAATCGATAGACCGCCTCGTAATCCACAGCCGAGTCATATTGCTTCATCAACGTTTCCCATGGACGTCTGTCCTTCTTCAAATAATCCGTCGACGTCTTGAAATCGCTGCTGTGCCCTTTCTTTTTCAGATAATCGGTCACGTCGTCGACGCTGGAGATGGACGTGGATCCCGAAGACGTGTTGTTGGAACCTTTACAACCGCTCAAGGCCAAGCCTGCCACAAGAACAGCACAAGCCAGCACTGCCCAAAGCCGTTTCGGCGAGTTACTCCCTGCATTAACGTCAGCGCTCATGTATTTTAAAAGACGAACGTTGGACGTCTGAAGTTACGCTTCGTATTCGTTAAACAATTGCCGAATTCACTTCGTCAGGTTGCCAAAGGAGACGTCCTTCCATCCCGCCAGCGATTACGAGAGTCTGACCGGTGATGTGACGCGCCAGTTTATCGGAGGAAAGGAAAACGACGGAATGGGCAATATCGTCCGGTCGCGCGATCTGCGGCAACGCCATGGTAGCCGTGACTTTCTGCACCACTTTGGCATCGGTTAACTTCGCTTCGTTGCGCGGCACGACGGTCCAACCGGGACAAACGCAATTGATTCGGCCGCCGCAGTATTCAGCGGTATGAGGGGCAATTCGCGGCATTTCGTTTTTCAACGTGCGAACCATTCCAAAGGCCATCGCCGCTTTTGCCGAAGCATAGTCCGCGTGAAAGGCTTCACCAAAGACCCCGGCAGTTGAGGCGATCAAGACGGCGTTGCCTCGCTTCTGTTTCGCGACGATTTTCAAAAACTCACGGGTGCTGAGAAACGTCGCGGTCAAGACGTTGTCCATGGTCGTGCGCCATTGCTTTAACGACATCTCGTGAACAGGAACATCGCTCGTTTCCCACGAACCGGCATTGGCCACTAGCGTATCGACGCGACCAAAGGTTTTCACGGCCGTAGCAAAGAGGCGCTTCACGTCCGCTTCGCTGGTGAGATTCGCGCGAACGATGATCGATTCCGTTCCCTCCAGCTCCGATGCGAGCTTCCGGATGCGTGTGACGTTGCGATGATAATGCAGAACCAGTTTAGCGCCCTCCCCGGCAAACTGTTTTGCAATCGCCGAACCGATCCCACCGGAGGCGCCAGTCACCAAAACAACTTTGCCTTTCAGCTCTGAATTCATAGACGCACTATTGGAAAGACCAACGACGCTGACGAGTCATTTTGTGCGGGAGGTTCGATACTAAATTCGAAAAGTAAGATGCGGATTGATCGGAACCGAAAACCACCTCACCCAGTCAGAACCAGATAATCGCTGCGCACAATGGGTGCCGGCCCCTCTCTTCCCGAGCTGAGCATTACACATATCTCAGGCTGAAAGCCTGCAATGTGATAGCCTAGGCTGAAGCGAGTCGGCGAGCGGCGGCCTAGGTGAAGGATTTCAGTTGAATTCTTCGGCCTGTAAGGCCGATACGGTCGGCGAGAGGAGAACATGAAGGTGTCGCGGCCTTACAGGCCGCAGAATTCAACTGTCACATTTACCCGGGGCTCCGCGCTTTGCGCTTCACCCCGGGCTATCACATTTCAGGCTTTCAGCCTTTGCGCTTTGCCATTGTCCGCACGCTATCAAATCACATGTTCAGACTTATGGGTAATGCTCGGTCCAGCGGGAGAGGGAGAATCGCATTCAGTCTTTCGACAAAACGACACGCTTGGTGTGCCAAAGCTTCGAAGAATCAAGCGCTGGATTCGCCGGACAGCCTTCCGAAAACCAGAGATGTACGCATGCTGTTCCTTCTCCTCGGGGGAGAAGGTTAGGATGAGGGCGAGCGTTTACCTGACCTGAACCGATTCTTGGTTGCGCGCGATGTCCCCTACCGTTCCTTACCACTTCTACCAAACGCTCTAGTTATTTCGAAATCGAAAAATCTCTTGATCTGGCG
>JAQGOU010000114.1 GCA_028293445.1 Verrucomicrobiales bacterium
GACTCTCAGTCATCTGTCCTCCGATGTTTTGGCCGCTCCAAACTTTGAACTTTAAACTTAAAACTTTGAACAAGCCGACGCGAAGAAAATCGCTGTCGGCCTAAACGTTTTGTTCATGACACGCGACATGGTTGGTTTTCTTAGGTCCACTCCGGTCTTCGTGTGTTTCACTTAACGACTCGCGTTAATTGCAACGGGACACAGCGTTTCATGAAAACACGCAGGGGGGTGATGACAAGATGTAGTCCACATCTTGTCACCACCTGGCACCCCTGATTCTATTGATCAGAATCGAGATCGACGATTTTCCTCTTGACGAAGGACGAAAAAATCGAGAAACCGCGAAGTATTACAGGAATCAGATAGTTATGGCTGGCCGTCCCGGGCTGGGCATTATCCTAAGTGTGTGTGGCTAAGTAGTTTCCTCTGATAATCCCGACGGGATTCCGCCCCGAACCCATGGATTGTCCCGCTCGGCGGGATTACCCAGGGAAAATCACCTGAGAAAACCTCAACTCCCCCCGTAGGAGACGAGGTAACGAGGCTCATTCTATTTTAGCAAGAAGGTCAGAGCCTCCTCACGTCGTCTCCTACAATCTTGAATGGGGGGTAGACGCAGGCTCCCTTGATATCCACCTGCATGGTCAAACGCGAGAAGTCTGCTATGTGGATGTCAATCGATTGCCCCTCGACGGTAATCTCCATCCCTTTAAATGAGGTTGGAACGGGGAAAGTCCTCAATGATTTTTTGGAGCGTTTCAATACTCAAGCTTCCACTCGGGAGAGCATATTTCAAACACTGGCCGTAAACAGCCGTCTTTAAATAATGTCTGATGCGAAACGGCGACATCCATGCGCTACTCATTAAAGTTTGTAAATGCAGCGTTAGCAGAAGCAGTGGATTTTCGCTGGCTATCGGAATGAAAACTGTGTTCGGGCCAGGGGTCAGTTCAATCATTTTTGTTTCCATATTGAATGGAACAATCATTCCACGTTTTAAAACCCAAACTGAATCAATCCTTTGTTCAATGGCCAACTTACAGTGATCTGTGTTCAGGTAATCAGCGAGGACTCGCAAATCGATTGAATCGTATGCGAATACAAGCCCGATCACAGGGAAATTTGGCAATTCGCGACCGTAAAGATTGGTGAAACGAATCACTGGCCCAGATTGAGGTTCGAATGCAACCTTAGGAAGCAACTTAGCATGCTTGAGTTTTTGCTCGGCATCAATCAATTCGCGCTGGTCCAGGTTACTTTTAATTTCTAAAACGCCATAAACACATTCGATAGGAAAAACTTGATAACATTCCTCCTTCAACAAAAAGGGAGTGGTAAACTTGTCATATAGAATGATGTCACTTTCCTGAGAAACGACCCCATTACTTGCCACGATCTCTCCGTTTCCGATCCCAATATTTCCCGGCAAATACTTCTCCAAATAGTCCGTAATGATACGCTGCTCGCGAATTCGCCCTTTTGCGCCACGATGCGTGACGTTCGAGGAAATATCATCGAAATCAACGACCATCTTTTTTCCAACCGCGTTGATGACTTCTTCAAAATTCATTGGTTCAAGCGTAGAACTCGGCTCAGCGGAGGTCGAGAGAAAGAGCCTCCCGTCATCTGATAATGCTTGAATCGTAAGAACGTGGACATTAGCAAGGTTGCATGGCACCCCCGAAAAAAGTCACTCCGACCGTCAGCGATGAATTCGCGACAGAACAAGCGTCCGTTATACTCTTTCGCAGTTTTCTCCCAGCAAAGTGGATCGTAAGAGAGCTGGCACCAGATTTTGGTGTTGATTATTTGGTGGAGGTGGTTGAATCGGGAGAACTCACTGGGCTTCAAGTCGGGGTGCAACTAAAGGGTTGGCAACCAAAGAAAAACCATCAAAGCCCACCAAAATACCCGCTGAAAACCAAGCACCTCGCATACTATACAGATAAGTGCCTGTATCCAGTGCTCCTCGTCCTGGTCGACTTGGTTCGAAACAAAGTTTATTGGGCGTTCATGCAAAAATTTGGCAAGGAAGCGACCAACGGATGGCGTAAACAAGGCAAGATCGTCGTTAAATTCGACGCAGATAATGAAATGTCCCATCGTGAACGCTTTATGATCGCGGTGAAAGAGGCTGCGCAATATACCAACAATTTGCATCCAGGTTCACTTAAGGCTGCGCTCCAACAAACTAAAGCAACGTTAGAGGCAAAAGATGACCGGATGACGGTAGACATATCAATTATCAATGGCCATCAACATTTCACTTTCTCTGCGAAGGAGGATCTTTCATTCAAGGTGAATTTTAATCCACCTACGGAAAAGGGAGCAAAGGCCGTTAAAGATTTTTTTGAGAAAGGCACCGACCTTGAGATCAATAATAACGAAATAAAATTCACCGGTTCCCCGTTGTTCGACGAAATTCTAAAGAGCGAAGGGAAGCTTCTTATCCAACATGGCACGAAGCTGGATGGCCACGTCCTTTTTTCTTGGGACAACGCTGACGCCTTTTCACAGGTTCAAATTCCAGCGCAATTTTCGCGTGGCATCAAATATTTAGCTTGCCACGCCGCGCTCCCAAACACTCCCTTAACTATTTCGGCAACACTTGATCCCACTGCATGGGACAAAGCAGAACCATTTAAGTTGAGCGTAGGTTTTCAGCCACGACTTTGGGAGAGCCGTCCCGTTGGGACTCTTCCGTATTTCGAGTCCATTCAAGGACTTTTTCAGGCTATCGTGGCTAATAAGCCTTTAATAATGCGTTTCTACATTCAAGGAAACTTGCTAGCTGAAGCACACCCTAGTGAAGCCTTCGGCCAAAAAATGACTGCAGTTTTCGACTTTATCGAGGTTGTAAGAAAATCTCGATTACTAGCGGATCATTTCAAACAACCGCTTGTCCTTCCGCAGGTGAAAACGTTGAAACGAACCGATTTTGAAAACATAATTGCACTTCACGACATTATATTTGAACAAGGTCATCTTGAAAAACGCGCAGGATTCTCGCTGACATTAACATCAAAAAAGCCAATTCCTCCTGAATTGAAAGATGGTAAAGGCAAAGCCGTTGCAGTTATCTCACAGCACGTAAGTTATACGATCTTTGGCACCCCCATCACGATCGGACCAGTTGAACTGCACTTTTCAAAAATGAGACTTGTACTAGTTCCTTCCGACATATCCGAGGGTCAGCCAATTCCTAAATTCGAACCAACCGAAGAATCAGAACAATTTGTTCGTCTTGCAAAATCAGAGCAGCCGCAACCCTATTTCACCTGAACATCTTCAATCGGCACATTATGAAATGGCAATTCTTGCGAGATCACCATCGAAGGCAGGATAAGGCCCTGAAAGCTCATTACCGGGACGAGATGCTACAAAAGCGCAAAGGGCCAGACCGAACGAGCGTCGCGCGTCATGCAAGTATGCGCAAAAGAATGCTCCGGTTTTTTGAATTGGAATTCTACGAAGCCCTGTTCCTCTATGAAGATTATCAATTTCGGTTCGGCTTCAGTCTGAAGAGATTCTCCAGAATTAACGGAATAGATGAGACTGCCGGAAAGCGGGTGCTTCCTATCTTGCGCCGCATGGCTGAAATACATCTCAGCTTAACGCAAGTCCACCTAAAGCACCTGCGCCTAGCCGTTTCCACGAAAATTGAAAACGGGCAACAATTCGAGGTTTTCACAGTTCATTTAAAAATGCCAAATTGCCATCTTGATCAAACCGGAAAGATCGTTGTTCAGTTGGGGCAGTTATAAGCCTGACTAAATATGGGAGCCGATTTTCTCTCGGGTAGTGCATGGTTACACCTCTAATTTGTTCGCGCGAAAGCGACATAACCGGCGTGGAACGAGGGAAGAAGACTTACTTTTGATATGTCTCTAATCGCTTAACCGCCTCACGTTGCACTTCTGGGGCCGGGTCTTTTGCGGCGATGGTTAATTTTGCGATGACCTCGTTGGTGGACACATAGCCTCGGCACAAGAGTTTCACGGCGGCTTGACGGACTGCGGGGGTTGGATGGTTTAAACAATAGAATGTCACGGTCCTGATTCCGTCGCGCGGGTCCTCCGAGTCGGCGGCTCTTCCAAATGGCGGATTCATTTTTTCCCCGAGATAACGGATAACCTGTTGCGCACTTTTAGAGTTATCTGAATCATCCAGGAGCCGTTCGAGGTCAGGCAAGGCAACGAGAGCGTTGGTGCCCAGTGCCAGAAGTCCCACATGACCAGAAAATTGATGGGAGGGGATTTCTTTCCAGTCGGCATCATCCTTCCACCAGCGGTGGAAAAACTCTGGCACGTGTCTTTTCCAGAATGGTGATTTGAATGTGAGTTCGTTTAAAAGATAGGGAATAGCATTCGTCCCGATCGCCGTCACTGCGTCTTCACCATCCTTCCACGACACCGGATTTTCTCCCCACTGCCCCGAGTCCAGTATTTGAGTATAGTCCGCCCGTAACGGCGCCAGCCACTCACTCAACGGTTTACCGTGATACCGAGGTTCGCGTCGGTGCAGCAGGAGGGAGAGAATCGCCATCAGAGCCAAGACCGAGAGGATCAGGAGCGACCATCTCTTGCGGTTCAGCGGCATGGCGTCAGAGTGAAGTTTTCAATTCACGGTGAGAAGTTTTTTCGGCGCAGCATGAAAAGGGACTCAGACGAGTTCGTGGGGATTGCCCTTTACGTATAAGGTCGATTTTTCGGTCGCGTCGAGGAGACCTTTTACGGGTATAAGGCGTTTTTCGGGGACCCAAAAAGTTCCTTTTACGGATATTCCAGGAAATCTTGCGCCGGGAAATTGGGTTATACGCGTATAAGGGCGAAAAATTGTCGCGGGAAAAGTGCCTTTTACCGGTATAAGGCAAATTCGGGGGACCGGAAAAACGCCTTTTACGCGTATAAGCCGTTTTTGGGGCGTCCGAAAACTGCCTTTTACGCATATTCGCGGAAAAATTCTTCCGGGAAGTTGGTCCATACGCGTATAAGGCGAATTTTTGCTCTGTCGAAAACGCCTTTTACGCGTATAAGGAACATTCCCCCGAGGTTTTTCTCCCTTTTTCCGTATAAGGCAGTTTTCCCGGACCGGAATTTCGCCTTTTACGCGTATAAGGCACTTTTCCGGGACCGCCGAAGAGCCTTTTACGCGTAAAAGGCAGTTTCGGACGACGGCGCAACGCACTTTTCGCGTAAAAGGCGTTTTTCAGGTCTCGTTTTTTTGCCTTTTACGCGTATAAGGCTCTTTTCCCGCGCCGGAATTTTCTGCCTTATACGCAAATGACCTTTCTTAAGTGCCTAATTCATAGCTCAAGCACGCACGAAAAGGGAAAATCCATCCGCCAAAAGGCAGCTTTTTAAGTTCAGGGAGTCAGGAGAAAACTTGCCGACGCGGGAGGCGGCGTCTAGTTTCTCCTCGGCTGTGGCGGAATACCAGCCCCGAAAAAACCGCATGAGATCGACCGACGCTTTTAGTAATTACACCGAACGGTTGCGCAAGTTCATCGCGCGGCATTCCAGTCCCACGGATGGAGCGTCATCAGACAGTGACTTTAACGAACTCGCGCTGGAATTGTTCGCCCGGCAATTGGAAAACGTCCCGCCCTTTCGCGAGCTTTGTCGCGCAAAAAACATTTCCCAGGTCACGCACTGGAAGCAGATTCCTGCGGTTCCCACGACAGCTTTCAAAGAATACGAAATGACCAGCCTTGCGTCGGAAGAACGCAGCGCTGTGTTTCATTCCAGCGGCACGACTGAACAACGGCCGAGCCGTCATTTCCATAGCGCAGATTCGCTGGCGATTTACGAAGCGTCGCTATTGCCATGGTTTCAAAAGAACTTTCTCGGCGATCACGAAGACCTTCTTGAAAACGAAACGGTCAATGCGACGGAGAAATTTGGGTTCATCATTCTGACGCCGCCGCCGACGTTGGCGCCGAACTCTTCGCTGGTTCATATGTTTGAAACCGTTCGCCGCGAACTCGGTTCACGCGATTCATTCTTCGGTGGGCAACTCGACAACAACGGCGCGTGGACTCTGGACATCGAGCAGGTTCTGTTCGGGATTCGCAAATCGATGTGCGCCAACCGACCGATTGCCATCGTCGGCACGGCGTTTTCGTTCGTGCATCTGCTCGATCATTTTGAAGCGAAGAACATGCGCTACCGTTTGGCCGAAGGATCGCGCGTGCTGGAGACGGGCGGCTACAAAGGCCGTTCGCGTGTTCTGCCGAAACCGGAATTGCACGCACTGATTACGAAGCATCTCGGGATCTCGACGTCACATATCTTTTGCGAATACGGCATGAGCGAGCTGAGCTCCCAGGCCTACGACGCTCCCCTCGCCCATTCGCGTTCGTTCAAATTTCCAGCGTGGGCGCGGGTGCAAATTATATCACCGGAGACCGGCTTGGAGGTGGGCGAAGGCGAGACCGGTTTAATCCGCATCTATGATCTGGCGAATGTCCGCTCCGTGATGGCGATTCAAACGGAGGATTTAGGCATCCGACGCGGCGATGCTTTGGAATTGATCGGACGCAGCGCGGTCGTAGAACCTCGCGGGTGTTCCTTGATGTCAACCTGATGCACGACGCCACTCACAAATCACAAACCCTCTGGCTCGCCACGGCGCTGCACGCTTTCACGCATATTTATCAGGTCGCGCTGATCCCACTTTACCTGTTGATCCAGCGCGATCTTCATCTCACGAGTGACGCACAGGCCACGTTCCTCGTGACCGCGCTGAGTATCGCTTACTTTTTGCCAAGTTATCCGATGGGAATGCTCGCGGATCGCGTGAGCCGAAAGAAACTTTTGGCGGTCGGTCTGCTCGTGAACGCGCTGGGATTTGTCGCGCTCGCGTTTGCGCCGAGTTACGGCGTGGCCGTCGCCTGTGTGATCGTCGCCGGTTTAGGTGGGAGCTTTTATCATCCGGCCGCGACGGCTTTGATCGCGCGGCTTTATCCAAATGAAACCGGTAAGGCTCTGGGCAAAGTTGCGCTCGGCGCGAGCTTCGGATTCTTCATTGCGCCGCTTTACGCCGGTTGGCGGTCGAAGATTTCAACGTTCAACGGAGTAGAGCTGCCGCATTTTCTCGCGGGTTGGCGCGGCGCGGTGTTCGAACTCGGCGTCGCAGGCGTGATTGGCACGGTGTTGTTTTTTATTCTCGCCAAAGACAGTCCGGCGCCAACGATCAAAACGAAATCCACGGCTCCGAAGGAAAAGATCTTCGCGACTCCCCTGCTCTGGACCTTTTTCCTGGCGGCAAGCTTTGTCTTTTGTCTGCGCGATTTCGCCGGTAGCGGCATGGCCAGCCTTGGCTCGCTCTTTCTGCAGCACGCGCATGGCTATGACGCGATGCAAACCGGGCTCGCGCTGAGTTGCATTTACCTGGCGTCGATGATCAGCAATCCATTGTTCGGACATTTAAGCGATCGGGGTCGGTCGGGTTGGGCCGCGATGTTGTTAATTGGCGCGGCGATTACCATCTATGTTTTTCCGCACGCGCAACCACGCTGGTTTCCTGTCCTGCTCGCGGCTTATGGATTTTTCTTCATGGCGACGTATCCGATTGTCGAAGCGTCATTGATGGAGTCGGTGCATGATTCAGTGCGTGGCCGCGTGTTCGGCTGTTTCATTACGATCGGTGGCTTGCTTGGAAATCTTTCGCACTGGTTTGTCGGCAAATGGGTGAAGAACCTGGAGACCACCGCCCACGACAGCCAAAGCTATTTCGGCATCTATAACTTGCTCGCGTTGTTTGTGCTCTTGTCGCTGTTCGGCTTGTATTTCCTCAATGGGATTCGCAAGCAGGAACACATTGCGCCTTCGGTAAAGGCAGAGGTTCACCCTTTAAATCCTGAGGTCTGAAATGAATTTACCTGATTACTTTTTCGCTGACCTTCCCGCAGGAGCTTCGATCACGCCCTCGATGATCGGAGAGGCATGCCAGACCTTGAAGCGCAATCGCGAACAGTATCTGCGGCACCGTTCCACGGACGACATTATCCGGGCCCTGAGCAGTCTCGCGGAAAGCTGGATGGATCCTGAGTATCCTTTCCGCCTCAAGCTTCTCGCAGACGGACCCGAGGCAACGGGCTTTTCCAAGGAAATATTACGCATCGGCATCGACGAATTCTTTTCCGCAATCAATGCGAAGAACTTGCGCCATCTGATCGTGCAAGACCTTGGGCACGCCAAGCGACTCGATGGCTTTCACGCGAATGATCTGGAGCAGAACACCGATCGGGCATCGACGGTTCGTGGACCGGAACTGCTCGTTCACATCGCGGCTGGCAATATTCCCAACTCGACGCTCACGAGTATGCTACTCGGTCTGCTTCTGCGCTCGGCGCAATTCGTGAAGTGCGGGACGGGTGGATCTTTTATTCCGAGGCTCTTCGCCCATTCACTGTACGAAGTGGAACCGAAGCTCGCCGCCTGCCTGGAAATCGCCGAATGGAAAGGTGGCGCGCATTCCCTCGAGTCTGTCTTATTCAGCGAAGCTGATTGCGTCACCGCGAACGGCAGCAATGAAACGCTGGAAAAGATCCGGAGTCATCTTCCCGCGAAAGTTCGTTTCCTTGGCTACGGTCATCGCGTAAGTTTTGGTTACGTCACACACGAGGCGCTGTCGGGTTTTGATGCCCGTAAAATCGTGACGCACGCCGCCCATGATGTCATTGCATGGAATCAACTTGGCTGTCTTTCGCCCCATGTATTTTACGTCGAGAATGGCGGGAAGATGACTCCGGAAGAATTTGCCGGATTGCTCGCGACCGAGTTAGCGCATCACGAACAACACACGCCGCGCGGCAAGTTGCAAACTGAGGAAGCCGCAGCCATTCATCATCGTCGTTCCTTCTACGACATTCGCTCCGCCAACTCGCAGGATGTTAAAAAATGGCAGAGCGAACAATCCACGGCGTGGACGGTGGTTTATGAAAGCGACCCCCGATTCCAGTTGTCGTGCCTGAACCGGTTTATCTATATCAAAGCCGTCGCGAACCCAACCGAAGCGTTGCAGGGAGCGGACAATGTCTTCGGACAAGTCTCCACGGTTGGAATCGCCGCCCCGCTAAACCGCGCGCAACTTCTCGCGGAACAATTATCCCGCTGGGGAGTCCCGCGCATCTGCCCTATTGGAAAAATGCAACAACCGCCTCTGACCTGGCGTCACGACGGTCGCCCTTCGCTGGCGGACCTGGTGACCTGGAGCGACTGGGAAATGTAACCGAAAGAATTTTCAACCTATAAACATGGACCTTAGAAAAACATTTCAATTCGAAGCCGCGCATCTGCTACCGCATCTACCGGAAGCCCACAAGTGCCGTCGCTTGCACGGACATAGCTTCCAAGTGGAGGTCGTCGTTTCGGGAGAGTGTGATCCGAAACTCGGTTGGGTCATGGATTACGCCG
>JAQGOU010000160.1 GCA_028293445.1 Verrucomicrobiales bacterium
GGAAAGGATCAGGGAACGTTGCGAGCCAGACCTCGATTTTGTCGTCGCAGAAATTGGTCGCGTAAAGGCGTATCGTTGGGAGTTCTACAAATCACCTGAAGGCATGCGGGTTTATCGCGAGCGGGCCTACAAAAAATTCCTTGTCGATTATGAACAGCAATGGGAGCGGCGTTACGTTTGCGGGATGTTGCCGACGTTACCGTTTGCGCAGAAGCAATTCGATGTTTCCCTCGTTTCCTACCTGCTATTCGTTTACGACCAGCAGGAGCATTTTGATTATGAGTTCCACCGACGTTCGCTGCTGGAAATCATGCGCGTGACGTCGCGTGAGGCCCGGATTTATCCGCTCGTCAATTTCCAGGCGCAACGTTGTCGTTTCGTAGATCGTCTCAAGGCAGATCCGGAACTGAAGCAATTTATTTTCACCGAGGTGCAAACGGACTTCGAATTTCTCGCTAACTCCAACGCATATTTAAAAATTACGCATCAACGATAGTGACCGGGAGGGCGGCGTAGCCTCTGTTCCAATTACACCGGCAGCGAGTCAGGACGATTTGCGGGCGGATGCGACTGTGGCGGTTCGCCATTCAAGGCGCGTTCGGCCGCTTGCTCGTCGAATTGATTTTCCCATTTCGCCACCAGAATTGTCGCGACGCCGTTGCCGATCAGGTTTGTGATGGATCTGGCCTCCGCCATCAACCGATCAATGCCAACAATTAAAACCATGCCTTCAACCGGAACGGTGTGAAGCGAGGAAAGCGTCGCTGCCAGAACGATCAAGGCGCTCCCCACCACTCCCGCAGCACCTTTTGAAGTGATCAGACAAATCACCACCACTTTCAACTCTTCCCAAAAACCCAAATGGGTGTTCGTCGCCTGGGCAATAAAAATGACAGCCATGGTCAGGTAAATACAGGAGCCATCCATGTTGAAAGAATAACCTGCGGGCAAAACCAGGCGGACGATCGACGGCGCGCAGCCGAGGTCCTTCAAGCGGGTCATCATGCGGGGGAGAACCGATTCCGAGGAGGCTGTCCCGAGCACAATAAACAATTCTTCCCTGATGTATTTCAGAAACTTCCAGATGGAGACACCGTGGAGTTTGAGGAGCAATCCAAGTAATCCAAAGATAAAAACAAGACTGGTGATATAGACGCAAAGCATCAGGTGGAACTGTGCCTGCACCGATTTAAATCCGGTTTTTCCGGTGGTGTAGGCAATGGCTCCGAAGGCAGCAATCGGCGCCAACTTCACGATGAAGCTCATCATTTTCATCAGCGCGTTGGCAAGGTGCTCCAGCAACAGCACCACGGGGCGGCTCGTTTCACCCATGGCCGAAAGTGCGAAGCCGAAGAGGATGGAGAAGAAAAGAACCTGGATGATATCTCCCTTGGCAAACGCATCCACGACGCTGGTCGGGATGATGTTCATCAGAAACTCAACGAAACCGTGGGTCTGTGCTGCCGTGAGATACGACTGGATGTCAGCTGTATTGAGCGCTTTGGGATCGGCATTCACACCGACGCCCGGTTGAAGCCATTTCACAACCACCCAACCGATGACGAGCGCCAGGGTTGTCATCACCTCGAAATAAAGCAGCGCTTTGAAGCCAACGCGACCGACGCGTTTAAAGCTCTCCATTCCTGCCATGCCGACGACGACTGTCGTGAAAATAATGGGCGCCACCACCATCCGGATCAACTTGATGAAGGCGTCGCCGAGTGGCTTGAGCGTTGTTGCAAAATCCGGGAAGTAATGCCCCACAAAGACGCCGACAACAATCGCAATCAGAACCTGAAAATAGAGGTGGTGATAGAACGGTTTACGCATCATTGGTGACGCAAAAGTCTTCACGAAAGCGAACGGCCGCACAAGCGCGGAATACCAGGTTGTTATGAATATCGTGAAACTTTTGGAAGAGGCCGCTTACAATTGCGAAGGCGACAGCCCGACCGCGATGATGCTACAGAGAGGCACGGTTTTGAGGCCAAGTTCCTTTGCCTTGGCGAATACTTCCTCCGATTCCGTGCCCGGATTTAGCCAGAGTTCATCGCAACCCTTGGCGGCGATGTCGGGAAGAATTTGCACCAACCTCGCGGGACCGAGATAAACGCTAACCAGGTTTGGTTTCGACGGCAGATCGAGAATGCTTTTGTAGCAGGTTAATCCCTCGACCTCGGTAAGCGCGGGATGCACGGGAAAAACTTGATAACCGGTTTGCGCAAAAGCGCGCACGGCTTTGTTGCCAAATTTAGAGCGATCGTTTGAAGCGCCGATAACTGCGACAGTTTTCATTATTTCGGACGAAATCCGGGCGGGAGATTAGATACAGGCGCGTCCTCTTTCGGCAGTGCTTTTCCGCGAACCTTCACCGTGACGGCGGGTTTGGCCGCCGGTTTTGCTTCTGCCGGTTTGACGACATGCGCTTCCATTCCATCGGGTACGTCGGCGCCAAGCAATTCCATGTCACCGCCGGTTTCATACATCGTCAGGCGTTTCTGCGCTTTCTTGCCGGCGGCAGTCTCGCCATGTTCAGTCACAATGCGACGGAGAAGTTCGAGCGTTTTGTCTTTCTGCCCCTGTTTAGAGTAAAGATTGCAAAGATGAATCGCGGCCCAACCCCAGCGTTCCGCGGGAAGTTTTTTCTTCAGGATTTCCTGGTATTCTAAAATAGCGGCGATCGGATTGTTCAGGTTTTTCTCGTAGATTTCTGCGATTTCCAGGGCGGCATATTGCGCCTGAGGATTCTTTTCCAAAAATTCGCGCAACACCTGAATAGCCGCCAGATGCTGTCCACGATGCAGCAGGTTCATCGCTTCTTCGTATTGCGGATCATAGACACCTTTCAGATCGTCATTGAAAACGAAGTCGATCGCTTCCTGTCCGAGAAGATTTGAAACATCTTTCGCGACGAACAATCCGAGAATAATTACCGAAGCCAGGAAGGCCCCGAGATACGCCATCATGCTGCCCTGTCCGCCTTTTGGTTTTGACGCGGCTTCATCCTTCGGAGCGTCGACGGCCGCAGCGGTGTTCGCTGCTTCGGCAGCGTTCGTCTTTTGAATCAGCTGGTTCGTAATAACGAGGACATTCGTGTCGGCCATCTGTGCCACGAGATTGGTATCTGCGGGAGCAGCGTTGGTGTCGGCGGCTTGTTCGGGGACAGGATTGGTGCTGACGGGCGGAGCGGGACGATCGGAGGAGTCGTTGTTGTTGTTCAGTTCTGCTTCTCCACGCACTTTTCCAGCTTTGTAATTGGAATAAAACTTCGTGCCGAAAAAGAGCGCGGCGCTCACAAGCAACACGTACACGACCGTTTTTGTCAGGTTATTCATGTATTCCGCTGGTCGATCAAATTATCAGCTACAAACGCCTTTTTATCAATGTGCCTTCAGCCTGTGCATCGAAACGCTCAGACAGAGAGGTTGCGCAATGCGTTCACTCAAATCGTCGCGTTTGAGCGCTTTTGTTTGTGCACCAATGCCGGGTCGTGGCGAACATCTGCCGCGAGTGAACCCAATCCCGCCCACTTGGAGGGCGATGTTGGCAAAATTATTTGACCGGCACAACGCGTAAGTCGCGTGATAATGTTTCGCTTCTCATTGCCTTTTTGGCGCAGACTTTTAGTGACTTTCTTCAGGGCGCAAACAGATTTAACGAGGGACGAACCGTGTTGAATCCCCCTTCCGCCGTTAGTCAGTAACAACGGCGACGGGCGGCCCCCGTTGAGATTCTTGGACGAAATACACTTGTGGGTAACGCTCAGCCCAGCGGGAGAGGGGCACGGTCATTTAGTTAAGGTTTAAAACGACCAACTTCGATGATTTTACGCCCCGCCCAAGCGCCAGAGGGCAGGCGCAGTCCAAGGACGCTCGCGCGTTTTAGATGGCT
>JAQGOU010000172.1 GCA_028293445.1 Verrucomicrobiales bacterium
CCCACCAATCATCGTTGGACGCAACCACGTTGTGGTTGGAAATATGTAATGTCATTTTACCCAGGGTAGGCTGCGCCAACCCTGGGCTTTGGGACGGAACGCCGTTGGCGTTCGAATTTCGCAACTCCATAAATGTTTCCGCCCGTCTGACGACTCCGCCTTTCCCTTGTGGCGTCCCTTCCACGTTAAACGGGCGTCCCTTTCAGGTTTTTCTCTAGTCTCGCAAGATATATTGCCCGATTGTGGTTTTTCTCCCCAACTCCAAGAATGATAGGCGAAAGATTTGAGAGAGTTTTGGGAAGTAAACAATTAACCGTCTTACATTATGGCCGTTCGAAAAAGTCAAACCCGAGTGCTAATCGTCGATGATCATCCCGTTCTCCGGAGTGGGATTTCACAAATTATTAACCAGGAGCAGGACATGGCTGTCTGCGGAGAAGTTTCCGATGGGAAGAAGACCATCCAAACAATCGCGCAGGTCAAACCGGATGTCGTCATCCTCGATATCTCGCTGAATGGCGTGAGCGGCATAGAAGTGCTCAAGGATATCAAGACGCATTATCCGAAGTTGCATGTCTTGATTCTCTCGATGCATGACGAAGCGATTTATGCTCCGCGTGCGTTGCGCGCCGGTGCGGCGGGTTACATCATGAAAGATGAAGCCGTCGAGAAGGTGTTGCTCGCGCTCCGCAAGATTCTCAACGGGGAGGTCTATTTGAGCGAACGCATGAGTGCCAAGCTGCTCAGCCGGTTTGCCGCTGGTGGAGAAGCCGCCATCAGTTCGCCGATTGATCTGCTCAGCGACCGCGAACTAGAAGTATTCAATTTAATTGGCCAGGGCTGTGGCACACGCATGATCGCCGAGAAGCTGAATCTCAGCGTCAAGACGATCGAATCCCATCGCGCTCACATCAAGGAGAAGCTGAATCTCGGCTCTGCCACCGAACTGGTGCACCAGGCCATTCAGTGGGCCCAAAGTGAAAAGCTCGTGACGATTTAATCTTTCGCCGAACAATCTCTCAAGAGAGCACACGGAGTTTATCTCTGTGTGCTTTTTTTATTTCAGGCATGTCATTGAAAGTTCATTTGAGAACTTTCACTCCTCTGCTATGGTTTGCGCCCAATACTGGTGGCTAAACCTTAGATATGTATCGAGATAAAAAAGTCGTTGTTGTGATGCCCGCCTACAATGCATCCAAGACGTTGCGCAGAACATACGATGAAGTGATGGAGCAGGGGGTCGTTGATCTCGTCATTGTCGTCGACGATGCCAGTCGCGACGACACCGCCTCCATCGCGAAAGTCTTGCCTAAGACGAAAGTTTTTACCCATCCGAAGAATTTAGGTTATGGCGGAAACCAGAAGACCTGTTACCGCCTGGCATTGGAAGAGGGAGCGGACATTGTGATCATGGTGCATCCCGATTATCAGTACACGCCGAAATTAATTCCTGCGTTGGCGTCGATGATTGCGAACGATCTTTACGGTTGCGTTCTCGGCAGCCGCATTCTTGGCGGCTATGCCTTGCAGGGCGGCATGCCACTTTGGAAATACATCGCGAACCGGTTTCTCACGTTCGCGGAAAATGTGTTACTCGGGGCCAAGCTCTCCGAATACCACACCGGCTATCGCGCGTTCTCTCGTCAGATTCTCGAAAAGCTGCCCTTGCAGGAAAACTCCGATGACTTTGTTTTCGACAATCAGATGCTCGCCCAGATTTTATGGTTCGGAAATGTCATCGCAGAAGTGAGTTGCCCCACCAAATATTTCCCGGAAGCTTCCTCCATCAATCTGCGTCGCAGCATTAAGTACGGTTTTGGTTGCCTCGGCACTGGCTTGAAGTTTCGTCTTTCCAAAATGGGCCTGATGAAAAGCAGGATGTTTCCCGCTCATGGAAAGTAAACAAAAGCGCGACAGTCTTTTTGTTTGCCTGTTTCTCGTCGTGGCCACGCTGGCGGTTTATCTGCAGGTCACGGGCTTCGACTTCGTGAACTACGACGATCCCGAGTATGTCTCGGAAAATCCGCGAATCCAACAGGGCTTCTCCGGTGAAACCATCCGCTGGGCGTTTACGACGCTGAATTCAGGAAATTGGCATCCGCTTACCTGGCTATCGCACGTATTGGATTGGGAAATCTTCGGAGCCAATGCGGGTGGTCATCATTTTTCGAGTGTTTTGATTCACATCGCGAGCACGCTATTGTTGTTTTTCAGTTTGCGACTGATGACTGGTGCGGTGTGGCGAAGCGGGTTTGTGGCCGCACTCTTCGCATTGCATCCGTTGCATGTGGAATCCGTCGCTTGGATTTCTGAGCGCAAAGATGTTCTCAGTGCGTTTTTTTGGATGCTAACCATGCTGTTTTACGCCCGTTATGTTAGAGAAAGGCGTAGCAGCGAGCGGGTTGGGCGGGCGGCCGTTTGGAACTATGCTTTTGGTGTTACGTCGTTCTGCGTCGGCTTGCTCGCCAAACAAATGTTGGTGACGCTCCCGTTTGCTCTTCTTTTGCTGGATCTCTGGCCATTGCAACGGCTGCAAACGTTCGCCCTAAAGCCTTTCCTGAAACTCGTCGTTGAAAAAATTCCATTCTTCGTCATCACTGCAATTTTTATTCCGATCGCGATCTGGGCTCAAAAAGCCAGCAATGCTATTGTTTCGGTTGATCTCATTCCCCTTGACCAGCGATTTGAAAATGCTCTCGTCGCCTATTTACGTTATTTTTGGAAGATGATTTGGCCAGCCAAGCTGGCTGTTTTCTATGCCTATCCTGATATTTTTCCGTTAACGCTGTTCATTTGTGCCGTCATTTTCGTCCTCGCGGGCTTTGCAATTTCCGTTCGGTTGTTTCAACGGAAGAAGCCGCTGTTTTTTGTGGGCTGGTGCTGGTTTATCGGAACGCTCGTGCCTGTCATCGGTGTCATGCAAATCGGCAGTCAATCGATGGCTGATCGTTATTCCTATATACCGTTAATTGGCTTGTTCATCATTGGTGCGTGGGGGGCGTATGACTCGTTGAATCGGGTTCTTCCGAAGTTTGTTTTAATTTCCGGAAGTGTGCTCTCGATTATTGCCTGCATGGCAATGAGTGTGACTCAGCTGCAGTATTGGAAAGACAGTCTGCATTTATTTAAACACGCGCTTGCAGTCACTGAAAAAAGCAAAGTGGCTTATATCAACCTGGGCGACGCGCTTCTCTCAGTAGGCGACACAAATGCCGCGACGGAGAATTTTACAGCGGCACTAAAAATCTCGCCCGGCGATGCGATTGCTCACGCAAACCTGGCGGGCATATCCGTCGCGGAGGAAAAATGGGAGGACGCGGAATCGCATTATGAAGCAGCGCTTCAGGCAGATCCTTCTAACGCAGCTCTTCACAACGCCATTGGATTGGCGCTCGCCAGACAAAATAAACTCGAGGACGCGATTCAACATTATCATACCTCCCTCCAAATTAACCCTGACTTTTATAAAGCGGCCTACAATCTCGGTAACGCGTATTCACGGCAGCATAAACCTGATGAAGCCATTGCAGCTTACGAGCGAGCACTTAGTCTCAATCCTCAGGAACCGAACGGGCACTACAATGTGGGAAGCGTATTGATTTCCCGTGAGCGGTATCGTGAAGCGGAAGCGCATTTGCGGGAAGCGGTTCGCCTTCGTCCAGACTTCGCCGACGCGCACCACAACCTGGGTGTGGCGTGTCTGGCCGAGCAGAAAGCGGATCCCGCTGGGCAGCACGTCGAGGAGGCAGTCCTTCATTTCCGAGAATCCATTCGACTCAATACGAACGATGCGGTCGCGCACTGCGAGCTTGGAAACATCGCCTCATCGCGGCACGACACTACCAACGCGATTTTTGAATATCGTGCGGCCCTGCAGATCCAGCCTGATTTGCGTGAGGCATTGAACAACCTTGCCTGGATTCTTGCCACCAGTGCGGATTCGAAATTGCGCAATGGCGACGAAGCCGTGCAACTCGCTGAAAGGGCCTGCAATCTGGTGAAATTCAATACGCCCATTTTCATTGGAACTCTGGCTGCCGCCTACGCGGAAGCCGGCAATTTTCCGAAGGCCATTGAAATGGGCGAGGCGGCATATCAGCTTGCGACTTCAGTCGGGCAAATTCAGGTTGCGGAGAAAAATCTGGAATTGCTCAAATTTTATCGTGCCCGCCATCCGTATTGGGAAGCTGGTGCCAACGGAACAAAATGATGAGCCCAAAAATTCTTTCTGTTAACATCGCCAAGACCTTGCAACTGACTCATGGCAATAACGCGTAGCGACATTGGCTTGAACCAAACCAGCCCATCCGCACAACCCGGCGTTCGATCGCCCTGGTTGACGATTCTCCTGGCCGTTGCCCTTGCCGTTATAACGATCCTCGTCTTTCTGCCGGTGCGTGGTTTTGACTACGTCAACTATGACGATGGGGATTACGTGATGGGCAACCGGGAAGTGCAGGGTGGCTTAACCGCGCACAGCATCGCCTGGGCGTTCACAACCGGGCATGCCGCGAATTGGCACCCGATTACCTGGCTCTCCCACATGTTGGATTTCCAATTGTTTGGGAACAAACCTGGACTGCATCACCTCACGAGTCTTCTCTTCCACGCGGCGAATGCCGTCCTGCTCTTTTTCGTTATGCGGCGATTAACGGGGACACAGTGGCGGAGTGCGTTTGTCGCGGCGATCTTCGCCTTGCACCCGGTCCACGTGGAATCAGTCGCGTGGCTTTCGGAACGAAAGGATGTTCTCAGCGGATTCTTCTGGATGCTCACGATGCTGTTCTATGCCCGTTACGCTGAAGGAAAGAAAACCGAAAAAACAAACTACATCGTCAACTACGTGGTTTGTCTCATTTGCTTTGCTCTGGGTCTAATGTCGAAGCCAATGCTGGTAACGCTTCCCTGCGTTTTGCTGCTTCTGGACTTCTGGCCGTTAAACCGTTTTGAGATGACAGAAGGCAGGCTTCCCAAGCTTCGCGATCGCACGAACGCTCTCCTCCTCCTGGAAAAGGTTCCATTTCTTATGCTCGCAATCGCATCGAGCGCGGTGACGTTCCTCGTGCAGCAAAAAGGTGGCGCGGTGGCTTCAATGGCGAGTTTGTCTTTTGCGGACCGCTTATTCAACGCGCTGGTCTCGTATCTGCGTTACACACAAAAAATTCTTTGGCCGAACGATCTGGCTGTTCTCTATCCGCATCCAGGCAGTTGGCCTGTGTGGCGGGTCAGCGTTGCGATCTTTTTCATCATCGCTGCTTTGGCCATCGCGTTCTGGCAAATGCGCAAACAGCCATTCCTGCTCGTCGGAACATTGTGGTTTTTC
Organism: Verrucomicrobiales bacterium; assembly: GCA_028293445.1. GTDB lineage: Bacteria > Verrucomicrobiota > Verrucomicrobiia > Limisphaerales > JACDHS01 > CBHWET01. The sequence goes on from JAQGOU010000172.1 coordinate 5,324, forward strand.
GGAACCCTGGTTCCAGTCATCGGAATCGTCCAGGTGGGGATTCAGTCCATGGCCGATCGTTATACGTACATCCCCTCGATTGGTTTTTCGATCGCGGTGACGTGGGCCGTTGTTTATTTCGCGAGTCGTTTCAGCATCGGTAACAAAGTGTTGAGCGTTGTTGGAGTGGCATTGGTTGCGGCTTGCGTGGCGGTTACTTCCGTACAGATCGGTTATTGGCGAAACAGTGAAACGCTCTTCAAGCGAACGATTAGTGTTACGGATAAAAACTACCTGGCCTGGAACAATCTTGGTTTTTCGTTATCCAAAACCCGCTCCAGCGAAGCCATGCAATGCTACCGGGAATCGATCAAAATAAATCCTGCTTACGCTGACGCGCTGAACAACCTGGGGCATGCGTTGGCAGAGCAAGGGAAAGTGTTGGAGGCACTGCCATTGTACGAGGCGGCGTTGAAACAACAGCCTAAGAATGCGGACGTCAATAATAATTACGGAAACGCGCTCGCTGAATCCGGCAAAGTCGACGAAGGGATCAAGTATTACTTGATCGCGCTTGCTGCCAACCCCAATCACGCCGATGCCCACAACAACTATGGCATCGCCCTCGCGATGCACGGCAAATTGGACGAGGCAGTGTTGGAGTTGCAGAAAGCCGTCGAGTTGGATCCTGATAAGGCCAGCGCCCACAGCAATCTAGGCAATGCATTCGCCGTTCAACATAAACTGGATCGGGCCACGGCACATTATCTGCAGGCCATTCGCCTCAAGCCGGACGAGGCCCAGGTGCATAACAATCTGGGAAACGTCTTGTCTGAGCAGACTAAATACTCAGAAGCGATCGAGCAGTATGAGCTGGCGCTGAAACTAAACACGAAAAACCCTGAAGCTCATTACAACCTCGGGCTGGCGCTGCTCCATGTCGCTAAGTCTGACGAAGCCATTGCCCATTTTCGACAGGCCGTCCAATTGCGGCCGAATTATCCAGAAGCACAACGACAACTCACCGCGCTCGGTGCCACCAAATGAAATCCCAACCGCCATCGACAGGGACGGCACCTCGTAGCTTTTATAACACGACCTTTTTCGCGGTATTGTTTCTGATCATTGCCACGGTGGTGATTTACTCGCCGGTGCAACAGTGCGGATTTACCAATTACGACGACGAGGATTACGTCACCGCCAATGATCACGTCAAAGCGGGGATTACCCAAAGCGGAATCAAATGGGCGTTCACAACCGGATTCGCCTCCAACTGGCATCCCCTGACGTGGCTCTCACACATGTTCGATGTGCAATGTTTCGGATTGAATCCCGCGGGGCATCATTGGATGAACGTTTTGTTTCATACTGCGGCGACGGTGTTTCTGTTCCTGGCGCTCTTTCGAATGACGGCAGCCCTTTGGCCGAGCCTCCTCGTGGCGGCTTTATTCGGGTGGCATCCCATGCACGTGGAGTCGGTGGCGTGGATCGCCGAACGCAAGGATGTGCTCAGCGCGTTCTTCGCGATGCTTACCTTGTGGCTTTACTCCGTTTACGTGAAAGTGAGCGGGCGCAAAGCTGGGATGATTTATACTGCCGTGCTGCTTTGTTTCGGCCTTGGTTTGATGGCGAAGCCGATGCTGGTCACCTTGCCGTTTGTTTTGTTGCTGTTGGATTTCTGGCCATTGCGACGCTTTGAAACGAGCACGCGAACGAAGTTGATCCTCGAGAAAGTTCCTCTTCTAATGTTGTCCGTCGCATCCTCGGTGGTGACGTTCATTGTGCAAAACAGCTCCGGGTCCGTTCGCACGCTGGCGATTATCCCTCTCGATTCCCGTATTTTTAATTCCCTCATCTCCTATTGGCGGTATCTTGGGAAACTGTTTTGGCCCGCGAAGCTCGCGGTGTTTTATCCGATGCCAGAATGGGTTTCTGGTTGGGTGGGTGTTCTCGCGGGAGTGACGTTGCTGGCCATTTCAATTCTGGTGTTCGTGCGTCGAAAGAATATGCCGGCTGTGTTCGTCGGTTGGTTTTGGTTTGTGGGCACACTGGTGCCAGTCATTGGCATCGTGCAGGTCGGTGCGCAGGCGATGGCGGATCGTTACAGTTACATTCCCTCAATTGGAATCTTTTTGGCCGTTGCATGGTTCGGGAAGGAACTCGCGAAGAAGAAAGCATCCTGGAATTCAAAGATCGTGACGATTGCAGTTGTGACCGTGGGCTGTTGCGTTGTGCTGACGGCAAAACAGATACCGCATTGGCGTAGTACTGCGACGCTCTTCAAACAAGCGCTGGCGGTGACGGAAAACAATTATGTCGCGCACAATAATTTGGGAAGCGCTTTGATGCAGGAGCACGCCATGGAGGAAGCGTTGCAGGAATACGAGAAAGCCTTGGTCTTGAAGGACGATCTCTTCGAGGCGCATTACGGAGCAGCGGTCGTTTTGGACAAGCAAGGAAAACGCGAACGCGCCGCAGAACATTATCGTGCTGCGATCCTGATTCGGCCCGACAACGCGGCGGCCCACGATAACCTCGGCAGTATTCTTCTTAATCTCGGTCAAACCGAGGAAGCGATCCGCGCTTTTAAGGATGCGATCGCAGCCGATCCCAATTATGCCGAGCCCCATTACAATCTCGGTGTTGCCCTGGCTAAAATCGACGCCGATCAGTCGATCCTGGAATACAGCAACGCCGTGCGTCTCCGCCCGGATTATGCCGATGCCCGGAATAATCTCGGCGTTGCCCTGGTCGGTCAGCGGAAATACGAAAGCGCGGCTGAGCAGTTGCAGGAGGTGGTAAAACTCCGCTTCGACGACGCGGAAGCCCACTTCAATCTCAGTTTCGTGATGTCGAAACTGGGTCGAACCAATGAGGCGAAAGAACATTACGAGACTGCCTTTCGCTTGAATCCCAACTTGATGTCGAAGAAAAAGTAAAGCGCTGACAGTCCTTCAGAGGCAGAAACACCAAAGACCAAAAAAATTCTAAATCTCAAACCCAATGCATAAAGGTTGGGGCGACTTGATAGTTTTTGGGCGTGCTGCATTTTGCAGGTTGTTTGAGCTTGGTGTTTGAAATTTTCTTTGGTGTTTGTTTTAAACCTCCCGCAATTCCTTCATGGCAAAACACAACGTTTCCCGCGTTGTAAACTCTGGCCCCAATGGAACTTTGCAACGTTGTTTCGCTCAACCGCGAATCGACAGGGAGGTTACAAATGCAAAACGAAAAAGATTTCAATAAAGACAAACGTAAAGACGCCAATCGCGATGCGATTACGGGCGAACCGGGATCACATCCGGTCGGGACAGGAGTGGGCGCAGTTGCGGGCGGAGCAGCGGCGGGGGCCGCGGCAGGAACAGTCGCTGGTCCGATCGGAACTGCGGCCGGAATGGTTGGCGGTGCCATTGTTGGAGGACTCACTGGCAAAGGTGTTGCTGAAGCCGTGAATCCGACCGAGGAAGAGGCCTATTGGCGCGAGCAGCATAGTCGGCAGTGGTGGGGCCGTGAGCGACCCTATGAACAATATCAAGGCGCTTATCGTACGGGTTACGAAGGCTATTCCAAATATGGAACGACAAAAGGCTTCGAGGAATCTGAAGCCGATCTGCGACGCGATTACGAGAAATCTCGCGGGACATCAAAACTTTCGTGGGAAGAAGCGCGCGACGCATCTCGAGCCGCATGGCACAAAGTTCAGGGTCGTTGGGAACGCATCATCGACTTCGATGTGCAGGAGTCAAATGGCAACAAGATCGGGACGGTGCAAAATCTTTGGACCGACCAAAATAACCAGCCGACGTTCCTCGGCGTGAAGACCGGTTGGATCTTCGGAAAGAATCACGTCGTGCCCGTTCACACCGCGAGTGTGAATCCGCAGCAGCGAATCGTCCGTGTGCCTTTCGGCGAGGATAAAGTGAAGGACGCGCCGACCTTCGATCCTGATTACGATTTAAGCGATGCCGACGAACAAAGAATTTATAGCTACTATGGATTGCAACGTCCGCAATCCCGCGCGACGCAACCTGCACCCGCGACAGCACAGCGCACAACGCAAACGACTGGTCAGGAGCAGGCAAACATCAAGCTTTCGGAAGAGCAATTGAAAGTCGGCAAACGCGAAGTGGTGGTAGGTGGTGTTCGCCTGCGCAAAGTCGTGCGAACCGAAATTGTCAATCAACCCGTCGAGCTGAAGAGGGAAGAGATCATCGTTGAACGCGTTCCGGCCTCCGAGGCTCAAGCGGCTGGCCAGGCAAGCTTCCAACAGCAGGATGTCTTCATTCCGTTGCGTCGCGAAGAAGCGGTCGTGGAAAAAGAGGCGCGCGTCCGCGAAGAAGTGCGCGTTCGCAAACAAGCTGCCACCGAGAAGCAAACTGTTTCCGGGCAGGTGCGAAAGGAAGATGTGGAAATCCAAAAAGAAGGCGAAGAACCGCGCTTCACCACTGAGACCGGCGAACGGACAACAAAACGTTACGAGCCCAAAGAACGCGGTCGTCCTTAGGCCGACTTAGAGCATTTCGAATCACCAGGCCATGGGCTGGAAAGCTCGTGGCTTTTTTGTTCATCCGGCGGAGAAAGCGGGCTTCGAATTGTTCACCGGCGTTTCAGGGAAGGCATTTCGGAGTCCAAAAGGGCTGATTTCGAGGAATAACGGCTTTGGACGCTCGCTCAAAGTCTGCTTTCATCCAAAAATGTGGAAATTTGCTCTCCCAGAATGGTTTTTCATATGAAAACGCGTTGGCGGACTCCGCCCAGATCCTTTTTCATCTGAAAACGTCCCGCGGCGCTCCACTTTTTTGTCTTTTCATCTGAAAACGCCTCTGGGCCCTCTGGCAAAACCCTTTTTCAGATGAAAACGAGTCGGCGGACTCTCCCCAAACGTGTTTTCATCTGAAAACGTCCTGCGGCGTTCCCCCCGGACGCGTTTTCATTTGAAAACTTATGCAGCTGCTCGGCTGGATCAGTGTTTCATCTGAAAAACGAAAAAAGGGGAGCGTCCGGATGCGTTTTCATCTGAAAAACCGTTTTTGGAGAGGTCTTTTTTGGTGTAAACGCGCAGGGGTGTCTGAGCTGCGGAATGGGCAGAGTCGCCGCTGTATAATCCATCGATTGTTATAGCGACTTCTCATCGCGGCAGCACCGAGCGCCTTCGGTTTCAAAAGTATTTCGCCCGTGGATGAGGGCAAATCCGCCCCCTTTTTTCTTTTCAAATCAGGGCCCCTTCCCCAACATAGAGTGGCCTTCAACTTTGAAGGCCCTTTATGGGAAAAATCCGTCGCGTCTCCCTTGGTCTCTTGCTTGCCACCTTGGTGTTGACGTTCCTCTCGTTGAATAATAAGTCCGCTAAACCGCTGGGCGTGTCCCAGCCGAAATCGTTGCCCGGCAAGATCGAGCAGCCCCGAATCTCCACGTTGGCGAAGATGGAAACCTCCACGAAAGCGATCGACGTCCTGGCGGCTTTTTCTTCGTGGAGCGAACGGTTCATCGCCGCTGCACCTTCCGAGCGGGATGAACTCGCGGGACCGGGACTGGCGCTGGCGAAGACTCGACGCGAGTTTCTGGAAAAGTTGATCAAAACCGACCCGCGGTCGGCGATCGAGCAGGCCATTCCCGACGACGTGCGGCGGAAATTGCCTTCGAACATCCAACAGGAATTGGAAGAGCGGGTCGCGGGACGAGGTTTCTTTGGCGTGTTGATTTCGGATTATCCAGAGGACTCCCGGCGCGAAGTTCGGCGCGAAGTCATTTTGAATCATCGTCGCTACGACGCCTATGTGTATGGACGTCGCACTTCGCAGACCACTCTTGAACGCGAAACGTTCTGGGGCATTGCAGTCGGTTCGTCGCTTGCGATTCATGAAGCACCCGTTCGCGTTTTATCCAGTGATGAATCCGCACAGTTCGACGCAACGCAGAATTGTCCAGTCTCTGGCCTGGCGGGAACGACCTACGGCAAACCCGCTTTTGGTGAAGTAGCCGGGCGAGTGGAAGTGTTTTGTGGCGCCGGGCATCTCGCTGCCATGAACCAGCGCCTGGCTGCCGAGGGAGGGATCACGGTGGATGGCGAAGAACCGCCAATTGCGCACGATGGTTGGACGCAAGGTCCGCGCTCAGTTTTATTTATGCGCGTCACTTATCCCGATGATCCGACCGAAGCGATCACCGAAGCGGGCGCCTATACGCTCATGGATGCAACGAGCGCCTGGTATGCGGACACTTCGTACAACACCACCTGGCTCGTGACGGATGTCACGCCACTAATGACTTTGCCGCAAACCAAGGCGTGGTATTGCGAGAATGGCGACGGCTACATTCTTTCCGATGCACGAGAAGTTGCACGCGCCAACGGTTTCGATACTGATAACTACAATCTCGACGTCGTCCGCTTTCCGAACCCGGGAGGTAGTTGCGCCAACTATGGCTACGGCGGCAAAGCGTATGTGCGTGGCAAAGGCGTTTGGATGTTAAGCAACAGCACTTCGACAATGGTCCATGAACTTGGCCACAATTACGGCGTGTGGCATGCGAACTTCTGGACCGGCGTGGGCGATGGTGTCATCAGCCAGGGTAATCACGTGGAATATGGAAATCCATATGACGTGATGGGATCAAGTCTCGGGCAATTCAATGCGGTGTTTAAGAATACCCTCGATTGGACCCAGGATGCTTATGTGGAAACAGTGCGCAGCAACGGCACCTATCGCCTGTTCACCTATGATGTCACGGCGCTTACGCCGGGGCAAAAATACGCGCTCAAGATTCGCAAGGATTACGATCGGAATTATTGGGCAGAATTCCGGCGCAGGATTGCCAACCAATGGTTTCTCAACGGCGTCATCCTCAATTGGGATCCTTGGAATAACGGCGTGACGAATAGTGGCAGCGGCACCCACTTGCTGGATACCACGCCCGGCACACCCACGGGCAACAGCAGCAAAGATGATAGCGCCGTGGTGATAGGTCGCACTTACTCCGATATTCCTTCGGGCGTCCACATCACTCCGATTGCGCGTGGAGACAATTCTTTGCCGGAGAACTGGATTGATGTTGTCGTAAACCTGGGGCTCTTTCCCAGCAATCGCGCACCATCGTTGATACTCATTGGCGACCGCACTAACCAGGCCGTGAATACCGTAATTAATTTTTCTGCGATCGCGACTGACCCTGATGGCGATGCTCTCGCCTACGCGTGGGATTTTGGTGACAGCAATTTTGGACCGAACTCGCCCAATGTCTCCAAGTCATGGAGCGCGGTGGGCGAATATGTCGTGCGTTGTACCGTGAGCGACATGAAAGGTGG
>JAQGOU010000190.1 GCA_028293445.1 Verrucomicrobiales bacterium
AGAACGGCAACGGCAGTGCCATCACGACTCAACTTTTGAAGATCACGACGGGCCGGACCAATACGCCACCTGTCGCACCCGCCAGCCTCACGACTTCCAACACCCCCATTGGCATCAATCTTATCTGGAATGGAGGGAACGATGGACAGACGCCTGCGCCGGGACTCACCTACAATCTCCGCATCGGCACCAACGCAGGCGGAGCTCAGATTCTTCAGCCGCAGGCCAACCTCGCCACGGGATGGCGGCGTCTGCCACAACGTGGCAACGGGCAAAACGCATTGACCGCGAAACTGACCGGGTTGGTCAAGGGCGCGACCTACTTCTGGAGCGTGCAATCCATCGATGCCGCCTTCGCCGGCTCGCCATTTTCTTCCGAGGGCACTTTTGTTTTTGCGCAGCCGCCCGTCAGCACATCCGCCGCCAGCGGAATCGGATCAACGTTCGCCAGCTTGAACGGCGCGGTCAACTCCATCGGCCTCGACACCGGGGTATTTTTTGAGTGGGGCACGACGGCCGGTTTTGGAAATACAACCCCGGCTCAACTCATTGGCAACGGGGTCAATACCGCCAACATCAACGGTGTCCTGCCATTGCTGCAACCGGGCGGGACCTACTTTTACCGTATGGTTGCCACGAATGCCTACGGGACAAACTATGGCTCCACGCTCACTTTCACCACCGCGCTGAACGCACCGCCCACTCTCAGTGATCTCACCAACCGGTCCACCGCCGTGAACAGTCCCACCACCGCGATTCCATTCACTATCGGCGACCTCGAAACTGCGGCGGCGAATCTGGTGGTGACCGCCATGTCGGGCAACACCAACCTCGTGCCGCAGGCTAATCTTGTTCTCGGCGGCAGCGGAACCAATCGCACTCTCACCATCACGCCGGCCACCGATCAATCGGGCATTGTCACCATTGTGCTGACCGTGAGCGACGGCGTTTCCACCACGCCCGGCGGATTCACGTTGAGCATCGGCCAGATCCCCGGCGATACGAACAACGACCGGCGGGTCGATCTGAACGAGTTGAACACCGTGATCCAGTATTACCGCCAATTGCTGCTGCCATGAAAAATTCCATTAACTTCTTCAGAGCAGCCCGGGCGATTTTGATCGCCTCGTTGGTCTGGTGCGCGTTCGCCGCGTCCGCGCTCGATATTCAAATTGGCGCCACCGACGCAGCCCAGGGAATTGCCACCGCCGCAGTTCCCATTCAACTCGCCAATGTGACAACGAATCTGAGCGCCATCGCTTTTTACGTAGTCAATGACGCCACCCTCGGCCGGCCGAACATCACGGGTTTGGGACAAAACAATGGAGTCGCCTTCGTCGATGATTTCGGCGGCGGAGTTTATCGAGTCACGGCCTTCGTCCTGGGCAATCCCGGGTTTGCGAACGGAACGATTTTTAGCCTGACCTACTCGCTTCCCTCCGGCATGGCGATTGGTTCATACCCGGTCTCATTCCTGGGCGCGCCGCCGTTGAATGCGCCGTCCGGCGGCAATCCCGAGGCACGGGCGAATATTAGCAGCGCCTTGATTCCAAGTGCGGGAACCGGTGGCCTGATTCGCGTCATTCCACCTGTTGCCTCAGTAGTCAACGGCATCACCCTTCAAACCAACGGCCCCTTCCGGCTGCAGTTCAGCGGCAATCCCGGCTGGAATTATTCACTTCAGATTTCGACCAACCTGATCGACTGGGTAACGCAGACAAACCTGGCGGCAGGCACGAACGGGCTTTTCGAATTTATCGATAGCAATGTGATTAATCGTCCGGTTCGATTTTATCGTTTGAAAAATCCGTGATGCTGGAACGGGAGCATAGAGCGATTGCCAGAAGTAATTTCCGGATAGATCGTAGAGGCGGTGCGGAAAGGAGCGCGGCGTTTACGCCGCTTCAACGTGGTCACTCGAGCAGGCCCTGAGAATTCTCGAAGGTTTTCGTCAGTCGTGCAGTGAAGCGGCATAAATGCCGCGCTCCTTTCCGCAGCGCGGACCACCTTGGTCTTCCGAAAATTACTTCTGGCAATCGCTCTAAAGTAATTAAAAGCTTTCGGTCGCGCTAGAACCTGATGGGTCCATTTTTAAACCGTTTGGTGAACCGGGCGTGTGCCCTAGATTGTCTGCGTTTCATTCACCAACAATCAGTTCCTGATCGGTGGCTTCCTTTCAACTGCATCGTTCCGATTTAGACACGAATTGGCACGAATTAATGGAGGGGAAAAGAAGATCAGGTTTCCTCCTCGTCTTGTGCCTTAAAATTCGTGTTAATCTGTGCAGTCAGAACTAAGATCGGCGGCACCGCATCGCGGATGCTATTCGTATCTACCCATTTCTATCTTCCGCCATCACGCCGGCCTTTATTTGTTTGTCTTTGATCGACAACGTCTTAATCTCGCTCGCATGGTCAGTCTCTGTTGTTGCAATCGCTAAGATCCTTATGAAGAACAGGTGTTTCCTTTTTCTCGCCGCGCTCGTTTCCATGCTCGCCGTCCATCCGTCCGCGTTCGGTCAAGGGACCTTGACCCCTCCCGGCGCGCCCTCGCCGACCATGAAAACCCTCGACCAGATCGAGCCACGCACGCGCGTTCCATCATTGCCCTTCACCATATCCGCGCCCGGTTCCTATTATCTCACGACCAACCTGGTCGGTGTCTCCGGAAACAGCGGCATCACCATTTCCAGCGGCAATGTCACCCTTGATCTCAATGGCTTTTCCTTGACCGGCGTGCCCGGTTCCCTATCGGCGATTATTTTCAGCGCCGCTCAAACCAACGTCACTATCCGCAATGGTTCCATGAGCGGATGGGGCGCCGACGGCGTCAATGCCTCGTCCGGGCCTTATACCTCACGCAATCTCGTGTGCGAAAATTTGACGATTTACGGCAATACCGGCAGCGGAATCCGCGGCCTGGGCCTGGTCCGTAGTTGTCTTTGTTCGAGCAACCAGTTGATCGGAATCTACAATAGCGGCGGCCTGGTGGAGGGGTGTGAAGCCAATTACAACAAAAACGTTGGCATTTTGATGGCCAATGGGACCGTGCGCGATTGCCGGGCCATCAACAATGCCAGTCATGGGATCGTGGTGCAGCCTGGCACCGTGACCGGTTCCTGGGTCGAGAACAACGGTCACAGCGGCATTTATGTGAATTTTCCGAACAGCAAAGTGATCGGCAACACCTGCAACGGAAACAACACCATCGCGAGTGCGAGCGATGCCGGGATTTATGTCAACGACACCAACAACCGTATCGAAGATAACCACGTAGCCGGCAGTGGCTTGGCCGGAATCAAGGTGGACAATGTCTACAACGGCAATATCGTGATCAAAAATAGCGTCTCCGGCAACGGAGCGAACAACTATGTGATGCCGGGCTCGCAGATCGTCGGCCCGCTCATCTCGACCTTTGGGACCATCACCAATGCAAACCCTTGGGCGAACTTCTCCTATTGACCCGTAGATTCTGAAACGTTTTCCTGCCGAGTCGGCCATTGAAGATCGAACATCGACGATCCGAGACGACACGAAGAACAACACAAGGGAGAATGTTTAGACACGAATAGCATCCGCGAGCGGTGCAGCCACTATCTAGTTCTGACTACACAGATTAACACGAATTAAACAAGGCAAGGGGAGGCAGCAAGTGAAGAAATCGTTGCTGATTTCCTGTCTTAAAATTCGTGATAATTGGTGAAATTCGTGTCTAACGTCTTGGTCTTTGTCTTTCCGTTTCAGTCTAATTCGTGTCAAAACTCTCCTCTTCGTTTCCCCCCATTTCCGCGTTCGGATTTCCGCGCTCCGCGTTGCTCTATTTTGTGTAACTCCCTCCACCTGAATGCTTCACGTCGACGCTGCCGCGTTTCAGCGCCGAAAATCACGCCAAAAATGGTCGCCGCAGCGTTTCCGGGGGGTGATTCCAGCCGGAATAGGGTATGGGAAACGTTTCCCGGGGGTGATTCTGGCTGGAATACGTATCGGGAAACGTTTCCGGCTCCCGATTCTGGCTGGAATTGGTGACCGGAAGACTTCCGTGACCCAATTCCGGCTGGAATTGGGTATGGGAAACGTTTCCGAGGTACGATTCCAGCCAGAATAGGGTATGGGAAACGTTTCCGTGGGGTGATTCTGGCCAGAATAGGGTGCCGGAAACGCGGCAGCGTGTAATTTCTTCGTGATTTTGGTCGCCGCCAGACGAATTTTAGCCGCTTTTTTCCTCCGGCCGACGCCGCAATCCAACCCCATCTACGGTCGCCCAGAAAAACCGATCCCGAGCCCACTTCCCGACAACTTTTCCGTCCGAAAAGGGCACCCGATTCCTTACCTCCGGATTTCTCCCGCGGAATCTGGTGCTCCGCCCTAGCCAAATAATATGGGAGGTTGCTGGTGCTAGAGTGCAGCGTCGGAGCGCCGGTTTCCCAACCGGCTTTGTGTAAGGATTGAACAAAGAACCAACAGTTTCGGAGTTCGGTTCGCGGAAAGCCGGTTGGAAACCAGCGCTCCATCATGCCAAACAATATGGGAGACTTGCCGGTGCCGCTCAACCAGTGGTGGTGTTTGCCCGAAATTTAGAACCGCGCAAACCGACGGAGCTCTCCTTTCCGCGCTCCGCGTTCCGATTTTCGCGTTTGGTTCAATTGTATTGCCGTAATCAGGGAATCCCCGTATAAACCCCGCAACACCGGCGCGGCCCCCAACGAATGCCTGATCCTGAACAACTTGCACGGAAGGAAATCGACGCGATGCTCATCGCGGCCGGTTGGGCTGTGCAGGATTATAATTCAGTCGATTTCTGTGCAGGGCGGGGGATTGCGCTTCGTGAAGTTCCCCTGAAATCCGGTCGGTGTGACTATCTTCTGCTCGTCGATAGCAAAGCGTTGGATGTCATCGAAGCATGAATGATGAACAGAGCAATCGGTTTCGGCTGATTAAGGAGATCATCATGCGAAGCGTTGCTAAAACGTGGGACGAAGCGAAACTCGAATGGGACTTGAAGCATGTTTATCGTGAAGATGAACCGCTAACCTGTCTCTGCGGTCACTCGCCGATCATCGAGATTTGTGTTTTGTCGAACCGGCACAATTACAAGTCGGCGATTGTTGGGAACGTGTGTGTTATGAAATTTCTTGGACTTGAGTCAGATTTGATTTTTGCTGGGTTACGGCGAGTGGCAAAGGACAGCAGCAAAGCCTTAAATGAAGCGACGACGATTTACGCTAATGAACAGGGTTGGATAACGGATTGGGAAAAGAATTTCTCTTTAGACACAAAACAAAAGCGAAAGCTTTCGGAGAAACAGGGTCAAAAGAGAGTTGAGATCAATTTACGAGTCTTGGCTAAAACAACAAACACGTATCGGAGAAGCGCAAGTTAGGATTTGAGTCGATGTCTGCCATTAACAAAATGACCGATAGCACCGAAGCCCTGCCACGTGGATGGACCCGACTCTCGTTGGGTGAAATCGGACGTTGGTTTGGCGGCGGGACGCCGAGCAGAGCAAATTTGCGCTATTGGACGGATGGCACCATTCCTTGGGTATCACCAAAGGACATGAAGAATGATTTGCTAACGAGCACTCAAGAACATATTACGGAAGCAGCTCTCTCTCAGTCCGCCACAAACCTTGTTGAGGCAGGTAGTGTTTTGGTTGTTGCGCGCAGCGGTATCCTCCAACACACGCTGCCGGTTAGCATCGCCCAGACGACTGTCGCCCTGAACCAAGATATCAAGGCGGTAAGACCTTTTGAAAACGTGCGGTCAGACTATCTGGCGTTTGCGTTGAAAAGATTTGAACGCCAAATCCTCCGGGAATGCGCAAAAGCTGGCACAACGGTCCAGAGCTTAGAGTTGCCGAATTTTCTCCTATTCCAGATTCCGGTGGCACCGCTTGGCGAACAACAGCGTATCGTGACAGAAATTCAGAAGCAATTTACGACGCTGGAGGTGGGGGTGGCGGCTTTGCGGAGGGTGCAGGCTAATCTCAAACGTTACCGCGCCGCCGTTCTTAAAGCCGCGTGCGAAGGACGCCTCGTCCCCACCGAAGCCGAACTAGCCAAAACTGGAAACAGGAAATCGAAATTTGAAACCGGCGAAACTCTGCTCGCCCACATTCTCAACGAGTGCCGGCAAAACTGGCAAGGCCGTGGCAAATACAAAGAGCCCACCACTCCGGACCCCGCCAATCCCCTGCCGAATATTCCGGAAGGATGGGCCTGTGCTAGCGTTGACCAAATCACCGAGAACTTTGATGGGCGTCGCGTTCCTTTGAAATCCGCCGATCGCGACAAACGCTCCGGCCAGTATCCCTACTACGGTGCCTCAGGCATCATCGACGATGTTGATGATTTTCTTTTTGATGGCGACTACCTGCTCATTGGCGAGGACGGGGCTAATCTACTGTCGCGCAGCACGCCGATTGCCTTCAAAGCGACCGGCAAATTTTGGGTGAATAATCATGCACACATCGTTCAAACACGTGGCGGAATTCCGTTAGCGTACCTCTCAATCTTCCTGAATGGGAAAGACCTTTCATTCTCGATTACTGGCAGCGCGCAGCCAAAGCTGACGCAAGCAGCACTGAACAAAATTCCGATTCCGCTCCCCCCGCTCGCTGAGCAGACGCGGATCGTGGCCGAAGTGGAGCGGCGATTCGGCGTGGTGGAGGAGTTGGAATCGATAGTATTCGCCAACCTCCAGCGCGCCACTCGCCTCCGTCAATCAATTTTGAATTACGGGTTTAGTGGAAAACTAGGCACTCAGGATGAATCTGACGAGACTGCGACTGCATTGTTTACGCGAATTCAGAAGAAGAATGTCATGAAACAAAAATTGCCTCCTAAGAGAGAACGTGAACCGGAGAGAACCGGTTCAATTACCAATGAAACCTTCATTCCTCTGAAGAATGCTTTTCAAGCGCTTCCGAAGGAGACGACGTTGGAGAAGCTCTGCGTTACTGCTGGCTACAATCCGTCGTTGATTGGCGACGTAGATAAGTTTTTCGAAGAGCTACAAGAGTCTCTCGACAAAATCTGCACTTTAAAACGCGTAGATGATGGCGACGTAACTGTCCGGAGAATTCGACCATGAGAATCCTCGGGCTCAAGATCAGAAGATTTAAAAATCTGAAAGACTTCGAAATCACCTTCGAAGCTAAAGAAGCCATTAATGTGTTACTCGGTCGTAACGGCTCAGCGAAGTCGAATATGATCGAGGCATTGGTTCACATCTTCGGAGATTTGGAGTCCAAGAGCCTGCCGAAGTTTGATTATTGGCTTCAGTACACATGCCGAACCAAAACCATAGAAATTGACGCTCGGTTTACAAACCCCAATGAGATTTCGGTCAAGACATCGGACGGGCCGCTATCTTACAATCAGTTTGTCGAGGGGAAATCTGGCAATTACCTGCCAAGCCACGTTTTTGTTTACTATTCGGGCACGAGCCGCCGTCTTGAAAAGCTGTTTGAAAACTCGGTCGAGAGTTATCGAAGGGAACTGCATCGGAATCAGGAACGTCCACTGCGTCGAATGTTTTTCACCCGAGGAGAACATAGTCCACTGATCTTGTTTTGTTTTTTGGCAGATGAAGACCCTTGGTCAATGCGCTTCCTGAGACGGCGATTCTGCATAGATGACGTGTGTTCTGTGCGAATTCATCTAAAGCAATCGGAGCGACGACGATACCTGAATCGAAGGGCGTTTCTCCGAGGTGAATCACGTTTTTGGTTGACCACGGGTCGCTTGGAAGAGGCGTTAGAAACAATATATGCCACTGGAATTCCACTGCGGAATTTCGCTTCCACAAAACGCGACAATGAACTGGAAGACTTGTATATCTTCTTTCCCAACAGGAAAGCACTCACGAGTCTTCGCAAAGAATATCAGCGTGAAAAAGACCTGTTCCAAGCGTTGGATGATCTTTATGTCGATGGTTTTCTGCAAAACATGCGCTTCCGACTGCGGCTCGTAGGCGAGACCAACCCAATTGAGTTCTCCGAACTGAGTGAAGGTGAGCAGCAACTGATAAGTGTGATCGGGTTACTTCGTTTTACCAAAGATCAAGAATCTTTGTTTCTCCTAGATGAACCGGATACGCACCTCAACCCGCTCTGGGGAATGGAATATCAGGAAATGCTTTCGGAAGCCATGACAGGTGAAAAAACATCTCAAATCATCATGGCTACTCACGATCCAATGGTGGTGTCTGGATTGCTGAAAAAGAGTGTACGTGTGATGAAACGCACGGAGTCCAAAAGCGGAAGAAAAATCGTTGCTCCGCCTCCAGATGAAGATCCCCGCGGCATGGGTATCGGTCGCATTTTGACGAGTGACATGTTTGGACTTCGATCGATTCTCGACACCAAGACTCAGGATCTGTTGGACAAGAAACGAGAACTCTTGGCCAAACGGAAGCTCACCAAATCTGACTTGTCCAAACTCGACGATTACAACGAAAAACTTCGGGGTATTGATGTGACGATGCTTGTAACAGACCCGCTTTATCCGTTGTTTGTGGAAAACATGGTTAAACATCCAGATTATGATCGTATTCGCAAAATAGCGGATGATGTTCGCCGGATGGATGAAGAACGGGTGCTTGCGCATAACGTCGGCACTAAACTCATTTCTTCGCTTGGAAAGCTACGATGAGATTCATTAATCTCCAAAAGATATACGTGCCTAGTGAGTGGAAGGATGAAGTTAAGCTCCTCAGGAACGAACTCCGGACAATGTCAGCGTCAGATCGCACTGCGGCCTGGGCTGACGATAAGTATAAGCTTTGGCCTTTGATGAAAAAACTTCTTGGGGGTTTCTCGTTTAACAAATGCTGGTATTCTGAAGAATTCATAACAGGAGCTATTGGCGAAGTTGATCACTTCCGGCCGAAGGGTACGCTGCTCGCGGTGGCACCCACCCATGGTGGTTACTGGTGGGCGGCGCTTGATTGCTCCAATTTTCGTTTTTCCTGCCAAATTTGTAACAGGTTATACACCGATGAGCTAACTGGAGAAGTGATGGGAAAAGGGTCCTATTTCCCGCTCTCCCTTAACGGGTTCCGAGCGCGTCAGGAGACTGATGCCTTTAAAAAGGAAAAAAACCTTTTGCTGGATCCTACTTGTAAGGGTGATTCTAACCTTCTCTGGTTCGATGAATCGGGAGAAGCCGTGCCTCGGAAGTCTGAAAATAAAGATAAATTTGCATACCAGAGAGCGAAGGAGTCAATCGTCCGGTATCACCTAAACGACAAGCATTTATTAACTCGAAGAGGTGAAATCTGTGATCAAATTAAGCGTGATTGTGAAAAGCTTAAAAAATACGAAATCAAACTAGCTTCCGGGGATGCTGATGCGCGAAGGACGGTGCTAGAGCTTAAAATACAACTCGCTGAAAAGATCCAGCCATACGCTCCTTTTTCGGCAGCAGCCATAGCGATGCTCAAAGGTTATCAAAGCTCACAAGCCGTTCAGGAAATACTTTTTGGTAAATCGAAGAAGAAGCATTCCAAATCCACACGCAAGACTGTCATTAAGAAAAAGAAAAAATGAGTAACTCTGCTCAATTGGTCCAAAAACTCTGGAACTATTGCAATATTCTCCGTGATGACGGGCTATCGTACGGCGATTATGTAGAACAGCTAACGTACCTGCTATTCCTGAAAATGGCAGATGAACAAACCAAGCCACCGTTTAACAAACCTTCGAAAGTGCCAAAAGGTTTTGATTGGCAGAGCTTACTCGCCAGAGATGGTCAACGACTTGAAATACACTATCGCGAGACATTGGAAGTGTTAGGTGAACGCAATGGGATGCTGGGCCTTATTTTTCGTAAGGCACAAAACAAAATCCAGGATCCCGCTAAACTAAGGCGGCTGATCGTAGATCTAATTGATAAGGAGCAGTGGTCGAGCCTGTCCACTGACGTGAAGGGTGAGGCTTACGAAGGGCTTTTGCAAAAGAACGCCGAAGACGTAAAAGGTGGTGCTGGGCAATATTTCACGCCGCGCCCAATTACCGCGGCGATGGTCGAGGTTGTCGCGCCAACCCCTGGCCAGACTATCTGCGATCCCGCCTGTGGCACCGGTGGTTTCCTATTGGCAGCACATGATTTTATTGCAAAAGCCTACAAGCTCAATCCGAAGCAAAAGGAGAAGCTGCGCAACGAAACGATTTTCGGCATCGAATTGGTGGACAGCGTAGCGCGGCTTTGCGCCATGAATTTGCTTTTGCATGGCATTGGCTCGGAGTCGGAGACTGATCGCTTACCCGTTACCACGAAAGATGCGTTGACGGAAAAGCATGGTGAATATGACATTGTGCTGGCAAACCCTCCGTTCGGTAAAAAGAGCAGCATCACAATCGTAAACAAGGCGGGCGAGCATTCCAAAAAACCGCTCAGCAGGAAACGGCACGATTTCTGGGCAGGCACTGCTAACAAACAGCTCAATTTTCTCCAGCACATCTTCACAATCTTGAAAGAGGAAGGACGCGCGGCGGTGGTGTTGCCGGACAACGTG
>JAQGOU010000213.1 GCA_028293445.1 Verrucomicrobiales bacterium
AAAAAGGACGGCATTGCTGCCGTCCTTTGATTTTTCTTTCACCACGCGCGGTGGCGGGTGACTTCCTTCCGTTTCTCTTTACGCGATCGTGATGCGTTGCGCGGTCATGCACGGGCCTTCGCTGCCGGCTTCGTTGAGGGCCACCAGTTGCACGTCGATCATGCTGCCGCTCGGGATTCTGGTGATCAATGCATCCAGGTCGCTTGTTGTTTTCACGGTTTTGGAAGTCGACATCCAAGCCGAGGAGAGGCTGTCACCGTGGATTTCGGTTGCTACGTGCTGCGGTTTTGCCAAGTGGTAAAAATGTTTGAGATCTTGAGAGGTAACCTCGACGGTTAGCGGGAAGTCCAGGCCCCCCTCGCACGGGGCGACATTCCTGCGAAAAGGATTCTCCCAATCACGCCGCTGGACCTATTTCCCGGAAAAGAAAGTTAACAAAGCACCGTGTTGGACCTATTTCCCGGAAAGAAAAGTTAACGAAGTATGCTGTTGGACCGATTTCCCGGAAAGAAAAGTTAACGAAACATGCTGTTGGACCGATTTCCCGGAAGAGAAAGTTAACGAATCTGCGAGGTTCGGGAGTTTTCTGCCGCAAATTAAACGGGATTTGCGTGTTTTCTGGGTTTTCTTCCATCAAAACGAGGCGGAATCTGGTATTTTTGGTAAATCAGCAGCGGGTTTTAAGGTTCATCCGCGGAAAACCGGAATTTCATTTGTACTCAGCATGGGAAGCGCGACATTCATGCCGCTTCACCGGTGAAAAATTTGAGGAACCGGTCGAAAAATCCGAACGACTGGTAGAGTGAATATGTTGAAGCGCGTGAACGCCGCGCTCCTGGCACAGCTCACCACGATCCTCCTGAGCGCAGCCGGAATCTTTCCGCCCGTGCTCTGGCTTGCCGGAATCAAAGCGATTTTTCCCCGTCGGTGTGCGGCAAATCACACACCTATTATGTCTTGCAGTTAATCGGTTCTCAAAAATAAAGTCGCCGACGTGAACATCTGGAATCGGGTTGGGTTTCTATGGAGTCGAAGTTCTGTCTTTCTGGGATTGATTTGCCTCAATCTCATCACCGTCTTGCGTGCGGCTCCGGGGGAGCTGGATCCGACCTTTAACCCCGGATCAAGCGTCAGTGATTATGTCTTGTGCATGGCTTCGCAAACCAATGGCAAAATCATCATTGGCGGCCAGTTCACGTCGGTTCGCGGCGCGGTGCGAAACACGATCGCGCGGCTCAATGCCGATGGCACAGCGGATATTACGTTCAATCCGGGAACAGGAGCCAACAGCCCCGTCTACGCGGTCGTGGTGCAAGCAGATGGCAAAGTATTGATCGGGGGAGGTTTTACGAGAGTCAATGGGACGGAACGCGACGTCATTGCGCGGCTGAACCAGGACGGAAGTCTGGACACATCTTTTATTCCGTCGACAGAGTTGAATGGTGGTCTTGTCCACACCATCGCTTTGCAACCGGACGGTCGAATTCTGATTGGCGGATCTATGAACGCAGCGAATGTGACGGGCATTGCGCGCTTGAACGCAAATGGGAGTTTGGATCCCACCTTCAATTCAGGCACGGGGCCGAACAGCTACGTGGAATCAATCGCTCTACAAACTGACGGAAAGATCCTGGTGGGTGGGTGGTTCGACAGTTACGACGGAACCAACCGAAATGGCATGGCGCGGCTGAACGCCAATGGAAGTTTGGATACGACGTTTAATCCTGGCACGGGAGCAGGTGGAAACTATCCTTATGTTAATTCCATCGCAGTCCAATCCGACGGCAAAGCGATCATTGGTGGATTTTTCACTTCCATCAATGGGACCAACCGAAGTGGAATCGCGCGGCTGAATTTGAATGGAGGCCTGGACACCACGTTCGATCCCGGCACGGGTATAGAGATGGCCTCTCCCGCCTTGGCTTATGTTCAATCGGTCGTCTTGCAACCGGATGGCCAGATCCTGGTGGGCGGAAATTTTACCAACTTCAATGGTCTGCCGCGAAACTACATCACGCGATTGAATCCAGGTGGGAGCCTCGATGTGACATTCAATCACGGTTCGGGAGCGGACGGCTTGATCTACTGCATCGCGCTGCAAACGAACGGCTCCGTGGTCGTGGGAGGCAATTTTCATACGATGAGTTCGACCAATCGTAGTCGGATCGCGCGCCTGGTTGCGGACGGAAGTCTAGACACCGCCTTCAATCCGGGCACAGGACTGGAAATGATTACGTCTCCTTTCCATGTCGATGTTTTTGCCATCGTCGTCCAGCCGGACGCTAAAGTATTGCTGGCTGGAAGTTTTTCCACAATTGCTGGCGCGAGCCGCAATCGCATCGCCCGTCTGAATGCGGACGGAAGTCTGGATGCTTCCTTTGATCCGGGAGCGGGAGCGGACGATTCAATCTATTGCATGGCCCTGCAAGCGAACGGCAAAATCTTAATCGGCGGAATGTTCTTCAACGTCAACGGGACAAATCGAAGCCGCATCGCACGGTTGAATGGGAACGGAACGCTGGATACCACTTTCAATCCTGGTTCCGGTGTTGGGACGGATGGATTTGGCTCGCTCGGGATCGTCAATACAATCGCGTTGCAGAATGACAAGATTCTGATCGGAGGAGATTTCACCCTTGTCAATGGAATCCAAAAAAATCACCTCGCGCGACTCCACTCCAATGGAATGGTGGATGATACCTTTGAAATGGGCACGGGCATGAACGGCGTCGTCAGCTCGATCACGGTGCAAACGGATAGCAAGGTGTTGGCTGCGGGACTGTTCACGAAATACAATGGGGTCAATTGGAGTAAAATTGCGCGGCTCTATCCCGATGGTTTGCTGGATACGAGCTTCAATGCCGGTTCTGCCGCCAGCGGTGAGATCTATTCCATCGCGCTCCTAACCGATGGCAAGGTATTGGCCCTGGGCAATTTCTTTAGCTTCAACGGTTCGCCGCGCAAATACATGGCACGAATGAAAACCGATGGGCTGGTGGATCCCACTTTCGATCCAGGTGCCGGTCCGGACACTGGATTTAGCGCTTTTGCGTTGCAGGCTGACGGCAAAGTCGTGGTAGGCGGACCTTTTACCGAAATTGCCGGAGTGGCCAGGAATCGCATCGCGCGCCTGAACGCTGACGGAAGTGTGGACATCATATTTGATCCTGGAACCGGGGCGAATGGACCGGTCTGGTGTGTTGCCCTTCAACCCGATGGGAGGGCGCTCATCGGTGGAAGATTTACGGTGGTAAATGGACAGCCGCGATCTGCTATCGCGCGGCTTTGGGACAATCCCGGTTTGACTGTGCAAAGGTTCGGGAACGAAATTATTTTAAGTTGGGCGGACGCGGTTTTTAATTTGCAATCCGCTCCAATCGTAACCGGCACCTATACTAATGTGCTGGACGCGACCAGCCCCTATACTACCTCCCTGACGGGCGGGCAGCGATTTTTCCGGCTGCAGTCAAAGTGATCGTGATCAGTGGTTAGGGCGAGATGATGTGTTCTGCTTCCCATGATTTGAAGTCGTCGTTCGATTCCACCATTTGGCTGGATCCGTCGGCGATGCCATAAAGTCTTGTTCTCGTTCCGTCAGGTCCAGGCCAACTGCTTTGTTCGCGAAGCACCGCCACGTTCTGCAGTGGAATGCCTTTAAGTTTTTCCAATGATCCGTGGTAAACGATCTCGAAATGATTGCTTCCCGACAATGGATGGCTCTTTTGTTCCGCCATGTAAGCGTTCAGTATATCGAGAGTGGCAGGACACTGCGAGTCATGATCCCGGGCGTAAGAGGTGAAGGCCGAAGCAAGGTCCCGTGCTTCCGTTGGTTTGTTACCCGCCAATTTCCTTAGCTGTTCGTAAAACTCCGGCGTGCGGGAGGCAGGATCCGGAGCGGTTGACGGCTTTGCAACCATCGAGGTTTTTTTTAATTCGATGGCGAGATTGTTCGTTTGTGCTTTGAGCGCTTCTGCTTCGTGTCGGAGTCGCACTAATTCCACGCTGAGATCCTCGGGGCGGGTTGGTTGGCCGGAGTTGATCCGCTTAGAAAATTGCTCGTGTTCCCTGGTCAATGTGGCCAGTTGCTCCTCTTGTCGGAGCCGCAACAACTCGCCCGCATTCAATGTGGCGTGTAGCCGATGTTGCAGGATCAGACAGACCGCAATTGCCGAGATCGCAACGGCACCGAGACAAAGGAGGTTAGATCGAGTCATAGCTAAGAGGTTGAATGCCGAAAACGTTCAATGAACCACGCTCCAGCGATTGGTGACGCGTTCATCGACATGGGTCCCTCCGGTCAGACCGTAGGCCATGCGGATATCCAACTCAGGATTGACGGGAGCTTTCTGGGTGATGGCCCACTCTCCCTCGGGCCGCAATTCTTTGATCAGACTGCTGGTACGCACAATTTCGTAACGCTGCAAAATGGCATCATTGATTGGGATTTTGAAATACGGTTTGAGTTCCGAAAGGTCAGAGGGAAATTGATCGTGATTTGCCGCGGCATACCTTCGCGCCGCTCCAAATAATGCTCCCATGACCGGATGCTGTGCATTGACACGCACGATTCTCGCGGCCTGGGCAAACTGGTCGTCGGTGGCAAGTGTGTTCACGGCATCGATCCACGTTTCATCGTCAATACTCTCCATCTCCGGAATCTTCTCGGATGGATGAGTCTCGAACCAATTTTTCAAGCGCTCGACCTGCACGGCATACATTCTTTTTCTGGCGGCGATTTTGCTTTCAGGGTTAGAGCCCGCCGTCTTTTCCGGGGTCATCTGCTGGACGGTTTTTCGAAGGCGCCCGACTTCACTGCGTAGTTTCAACACTTCTGATAATTGATTATCTGCCAGCGGCTCGCCCTCTGGTTTTGGGAGGCTGGACAGGCGTTGGTTTTCCGCGGTCAATTGGAGCAGGCGATTGGCATTCTGATTGATGATGTCGTTCTGCGCGCGCACCCTGGCCTCGCCTCGATATTCGAGGAGCAGGGGAGCCATCACGCTGGCGAGGATGACGGTGGTGACGATTGCCGTTTTAAATTTTGCGATGGCCATAAGTTTTAAAAGTAAGAGGGTCGTCCCGGTTCCTGCCGCGGCGCTGCTGAGAGCCGTCCCGGAAATAGTGGCGGCAAGCCCGGCGGGCGCGCTGCTCGCAGCGTTGGCGGAAAGCGCCGTCGCGAGAATGGCGACGGAGCAAACAGCCGTGCGCTTTCTAAGAATCAAATGAAGTTTCTCCAACGCGCGGCTCACTCGTTTCTGCGCGGCGGCTTCGGTCGTGCCCAGGGCTTTGCCGAGTTGACGGAAATCGAGCTTTTCGTAAAACCGCAGTAACACCGCGGTGCGATCGGCGGCGCCAAGTTGATTGATCGCTTCGTCGAGAAAAGGTTCGAGCTGATCCAGGCAGGGTTCTGAGTGGTCGGTCTGTGCATTCATTTCCATGGCCTCGCGTTCACGGGCATGACGTCTGCGTTCCCCCCGCAGGACGTTTGCCGCCACAAAACAAGTATTCCGATGCAACCAGCCACCAATTTTGACGTCCTTGGAAAGGTTTTTCGCCTGGTGTGCCAGATTGATAAAAACAGTTTGTGCCACGTCTTGTGCACGATGTGCGTCGTTGTCCACCAGGCGAGCTGCCGTTGCATAAACGAGGTCAAGGTAGTGTTCGACGATTTTACGAAAGGCCGCTTCCGAACCGTTGTGCACATAATCTGCGAGCTGTTCGTGGATGTCTGTCATCGTGTCCTATTAGTAAAGACCCGCAGGTAATGGAAAACAGACATTTTTTTAAACACCAAAAACCAAAGCCCAAACACCAAGCGGGGAAAAACCTTGGAAACGCCGATGCTGGAGGCTTTTTTGATCCGCTTCAAAATGATTCAAATCTTTTACAGGCGCTAAGTTGGAAAGTTGGAGTTTCTTTAGTGTTTGGGCTTTGGGTTTTGGAGTTTTCCCCCATTGAACGGCATTGACGCACGTTCCTTTAACCGTGACTCTGCTGCGCAGGAGGTTATGAAACTCTGTTTCAGAATATTTCATCGCAATTGGACCATTGTCCTAAAAGCGTTGCTCTTGGTTTTCGCCGGTCTCCTTTCCCTCACTGCTGCTGAAGACGAGCCATCAAACCTCATGGTCGAGTCGCTTACGTTTACGCGGCCTGAAGGATGGAAATGGAAAGCTCCCCCTGACAAATCGAATGTCGCAGGGTTTCTCATTATTCCGACGCAGGATAAGAAATTTTCCACTGAGGTGACGTTTGTTGTCAGCGTTGTCGGCAAGGAGATTGTCGACAGATTATGGAAGGGCCGGTTCCCCGATTCGGACAAACCGGGCAACCTTCATTTAGAGACGGTCCGCTGGCACGAAACTGATGTCTTCCTTTTCACGCTGCAAGGCGCTTATCAAATCAAGCCGCCGAAAATCGAACACCTGGATGCAAAACTCGTGGGAGCGATAATTCCTGTCGGGCCGAAGAAATTTGCCCATGTTCGAATTTTCGGCCCGAAGAAAGACGTCGACGCGGCTTTGGGAGCATTCACCGCGATGATTAAAGAGGCCTTGAAAAAGGAATGATGCGTTCTCTCGATGGATGGCTGAATTTTTACGCTTTCTTTTTCTTCTTCTTTGCCGGAACTGACTCTGCGATCGCGAATAGAATACCCGGAAGATTTGGGACGCTGGTGAGTTGTCCTTCTTCCACAATGTAGTGTGGCCTGGCTCCGGGATACGGTTCGCCTTTTTCACATTGAGATTCCAGTTCCTGGCTCGCGGGAACGATCTTCACGTACAAACGATCATCGCAAACGAGGGCCACGACTTTGTCATCGGCATACAACGCGTATTCACCGAACATCGCGCGAGCTGAGAAGCGTTCGGATGGGCGAAGCTTTTGCAGCAGAAATGCGACGGTCTCTTTCTGTGTGGCCATGAAAGCTATTTTGTGGCCGCGCTCTCCAGGAATCCCTCGATCACTTCGCCGCGGGATTTGTTTTCCAGCTTCCAGTTCTCGCCGTGCTTCTCGAACGTCCACGGTTTCGGTGGAGTGCCGCCTTCCAATACTTTCGGGACAAAAAACCAGGCGAGCCGTCGCGGTGGATGGCCGCGACCAGAATAAAATTTCTTTTGCACCGGGATTTCGATCTGCCAACTGTTGGTTGTCGTCTGGGCGATGACGAAGGGAATTGGTGTCTTGATGAACTGCACAAGCGTCCGTCCATTCTGCTCGTTGGTCGCGATAAATAAATCGCCGGCGAGTTCCGGTGCGCTCTTGCTGGTCTTCCAAATTGCCTGCCCTTGCTGGACATGCCAATCTTTTGTAGTAACGTCCACGGGCGCAAGTCGTGGAACGGTGCGGCAGGCGGTTAAGAAAACAAGGAGAGGAAGGATCGCAAGGATCACGTTGATTTTTTTTCGTGCAGTCATCCGGAATTTATGTTTCATCTTCCCGCTCCCGAACCTGGAAAATAATTCAAAAGTTTTTTTGAACGTATTTCCAGCAGATTGTCAAAGTGCCGTATATCAGTAGAAGTGGCAATGCGTGAAACGGCGGGCAGTGGCCCGAACAGTTTAGCTGAACAACAGAAGAGCAAATAACCGACACCGCGCGAAGTGCGGTAAAAAATCGGAGAATGAATGATTAAAGTTCAAAAATTACGCAAAGAATTCGGTCCGAAGGTGGCTGTGAACAGCCTCTCCTTCGAAGTCGAGCGCGGTGAAGTGCTCGGGTTCCTTGGGCCCAATGGCGCAGGCAAATCAACAAGCATGCGCATGATCACTGGATTTATTCCACCGACCGACGGGAAGGTATTTGTCGGCGGATTCGACATGATTGAAAATCCGATTCCCGCCAAGCGATTAATCGGATACCTGCCGGAAAATGCGCCGAGCTATAATGATATGACGGTGCATGGCTTCCTGAGCTTTTGCGCAGAGATTCGCGGGTTGCGCGGCGAGGACTTGAAGAAAGCCGTTCATCGCGTCGTGGAAATGTGCTTCCTCGAAAACGTGCTGTATCAAAGCATCGACACCCTTTCCAAAGGTTATCGCCACCGCACATGCCTGGCGCAATCGATCATCCACGATCCGGAAGTTCTCATTCTCGATGAGCCGACTGACGGTCTCGATCCCAACCAGAAACATGAAGTCAGACAATTGATCAAACGCATGGGTGAAAAGAAGGCGATCATTTTCTCGACACATATCCTGGAAGAAGTCGAAGCGGTTTGTTCCCGGGCCATGATCATTGATCGCGGCGAAATTGTCGCCAACGGAACACCTGACGAGTTGAAAGCGAAAGCTGATCGCGCTGGTGTAGTGACTCTGATTGTCGGTGGCGTTGCTGGAAGCGTCGTGATGGAGAAACTTGGTCAAGTCGCTGCGGCCCGCAAGAGCGCCGTGGTAAAAGAAGAATCGTCTCGCGTGGTGATTCGTATTTATCCCAAAACGCAATGCATCAACGGGGAACTCGCGCATCAAATCAGCGATCTTGCGACGCGTGAGAAATGGCGCGTCGAAGAATTGCATACGGAAGAAGGCCGGTTGGATGAGTTCTTCCGCAGTATCACTTTACCTGACACCAAATCGGAGGAAACGAAATGAATCAATCATCTCTCGGAAACATCACCACTCTCGCGAAGCGTGAATTGAAAGGTTACTTCGCCTCGCCGGTGGCTTATGTCTTTATTGTTATCTTTCTGCTGCTCGTCGGATTCTTCACCTTCATGCTTGGCAACGCGCCGTTCTTCAAATTGGGCCAGGCTTCACTTGATTCGTTCTTCAAGTGGCATCCATGGGTGTTCCTGTTCCTCGTTCCAGCGATTGGGATGCGCGTCTGGTCGGAGGAGCGTCGTTTAGGCACAATTGAACTATTGCTGACGATGCCGATCACCGCGTGGCAGGCGATCGTCGGGAAGTTTCTCGCATCCTGGGCCTTTTTGCTGCTCACACTGATCTGCACGTTTCCGATCATTATGACCGTAAACTATCTCGGTAAACCGGATAATGGCGTGATCTTTGGAGCGTATGTCGGCAGCTTTTTAATGGCGGGGAGTTATCTGGCGATCAGTTGCATGACGTCAGCGATCACCCGGAATCAGGTCATCAGCTTCATCCTGTCGTGTGTTATTTGCTTTCTCCTGATTCTTTGTGGTTATCCGCCGGTCACTGAATTTCTGACCACTCTTGGAGTAAGTCAAAGTCTCATCGAAACCATCGCATCGCTAAGTTTTATGACGCACTTCGACGCATTTCAAAAAGGGATTCTGGATTTTCGTGATCTGGTCTTCTTCTTTTCTGTGATCGGATTCTCATTGTTTACCACTGGAGTCATCCTCCGCAGTCATCGCGCTGGTTAATTTGAAAGGAACTATCATGAAGAGAAAACAATTTGAAACACTTCTCTACTCGACCATTGGTGTCGTGTTGCTGTTCGCGCTCGTGCTCGCCATCAATTTCATCGCGACAAGAGCCCGTTACCGCGTCGATCTCACACAGGAAAAAGCGTATACCTTCTCCGACGGCACAAAGGCCATTATCGGCCGACTCGATACGCCCGTGAAGATTCGCTTTTACTGCACGCAGGGAGAGAGCAGCGCCTCGGAAGCTGTCTTCCTCAAGAACTACGCGCATCACGTGGAAGATTTGCTCGCTGAATATAAACAGGTGGGCAAAGGCAAAATCATTATTGAAAAATACGATCCGCAGCCGGATTCCGATGCTGAAGATTCAGCGCGTCTGGACAACGTCGAAGGCCAGATGCTTTCCAATGGCGAGAAGTTCTACCTCGGGCTTTCCGTCAACATGCTGGATCAGCGCGAGACCGTTCCGTTTCTATCGCCCACACGTGAAAAGCTGATGGAATACGACGTGACTCGCGCCATTGCTCGCGTGCAGACCACCGAGAAGCCGGTCATTGGTGTCATGAGTTCGATGGTTGTTTTCGGACAGCAACAAAGTCCGATGATGGCGCGCATGGGCCAGCAAGCGTCCGACCCGTGGGTTTTCATCTCAGAGCTGAAACGTGACTTCAACGTGAAGAAGATTGAGATGGAAGCCGACAAGATTGACGACGACGTCAAGGTCTTGGTTCTGATTCATCCCAAGGGCATCACGGCTCAGACCGAATATGCGATCGATCAATTCGTGATGCGCGGCGGCAAGCTGCTCGCCTTCATTGATCCGAATTGTTACTTCGACCCTAACCGACAGGAGCGCCAAATGGGTGGCGGCTTCAGCAGCTCAAACCTGGAGAAGCTCTTCAAATCATGGGGACTTCAATTTGATCCCGCGAAGGTGATTGGCGATCTGAACTATCCAACCCGGATCCAGGAAGGAAACATTCCGACGGTTCTGACTCTTACTGCGGACGCGGTGAATAAGAATGATCCAGTCACCGGACAGATCGATAATATGCTGTTTCCGTTCAGCGGTGCTTTCGCAGGCACGCCTGCTGCAGGTCTGACGCAGACGGTTTTGATCAAGAGTTCCACGAAGGCTGATTTGGTGGATACGTATATGGCGCAACTTTCGGGCGTGAACGTCGCCAACGATATCAAACCCACCGGCAAAGAATTTTCTTTGGCCGTGCGGTTGAGCGGCAAATTCAAAACAGCGTTCCCAGAAGGCAAACCGAAAGCGAAGGCCGCAAAGCCTGAGGATAAAGATAAGAAGGAAGAGCCTGCTGAAGCTGGATTGAAAGAATCCAAGGATACATCGGTTATTCTCGTTGCCGATTCCGATATGTTGACCGACGAAGGCGCGCAGGTAGAAAAGCAAAATTTCTTTGGTCAAAAAGTCATCATGATGCACAACGGCAACTTGCCCTTTGTGCAGAACTGTGTTGAACAACTCTCAGGGGATAACAACCTGATTGGGGTGCGCAGTCGTGCGACACTGAACCGTCCATTCAAATTGGTGAAGGACATGGAATTGGCGGCCCAGGAAAAATTCCAGGGTCGCATCAAAGAAATGGAAAAGACGCTCCAGGAAGCTCAGCAGAAGGTGAATGATCTGCAGCGAAACAAATCAAAGGAGCAACGTTTTATTCTTTCGCCTGAGCAACAAAAGGAAATCGAAAGCGTCCGGAAGAAAGAAGCGGAAACGAACAAAGAATTGAAGAAACTCCGGAAAGAATTACGACAAGAAGTCGATTCTTTGGAGAATCGCCTGAAATGGATGAACATTCTGTCGATGCCGATTCTGGTGGCCATTTCGGGGTTAACCCTGGCCGTGGTGAAACGTAAACGTACTGCAGCTAAATAAATCAAAAGAGCCGAACATGAATCAAAAACAATTCATCAAACTCCTGCTCTTGTTCCTCGTTGTCGGCGGCGTTGGATTCGCTGTTTACAAGAGGAACAATTCTACATGGAAATCAGAGACGACCTCAGAGAGGAAACTTCTGCCTGACCTCGACGTTAATGCCGTGGCTCAGATCAGCCTCAAAAAGGATGAGAATGGAGTCACCCTGGCGAAGAAGAATGAAATCTGGGTCGTAAAGGAACGAAACGATTATCCAGCGAACTTTGAAACGATCAGTGATTTCGTGCAAAAGGCGCGCGACGCAAAGGTTGTGCAGACGGAGCCGATTGGAGCATCACAGTTGGCGCGCATGGAACTTGTGCCGCCTGGAAAAGCAACGCCTTCTGGCCTAGCGGTGGAACTGAAAGGTTCTGCCGATAAGACGCTCGGAAGTTTTATCCTCGGTAAGTTTCACGTGAAGCCAACCGAAACTGCAACTGCCTGGGGTGGTAACGACGGAGGTTGGCCGGATGGTCGTTTTGCTTTGGTCAGCGACAAAACGGGTACCGCGAAGTTGATTTCGGAGCCGTTCCGCGAAACAGAAGCGAAGCCTGTTTTGTGGTTGAATAAGGAGTTTTTCCACATTGAAAAGGCAAAGGCGATTGCATCTGTTTCAACCAATGCCGCGAACTCATGGAAAGTAGCTCGTGATTCTGAAACGGCTCTGTGGAAACTGGTGGATGCGAAGCCAGGCGAGCAGGTTGATACAAACAAACTTGCCGCGCTGAATTCCGTGATGTCGTCCGCGCAGTTCACGGATCTCGCGATGAATCCTAAGCCAGAAGAGACTCTGCTGGATCATCCGTTACTCGTGACCATTGAGACGTTCGATAACTTCACGTATGTCATGAAAGTCGGACGTAAGCCGGGCGACGATCATTATTTCACTATGACGGTGAATGCGAACATTTCGAAGGAACGGACGCCAGGCAAAGATGAAAAACCCGAGGATAAAGCGAAGCTTGATAAGGAATTTCAGGGCAAAGCGCAGAAGCTCGAAGAGAAGTTGAAACAGGAGAAGCGCTACGAAGGCTGGGTGTATATGCTGCCTGGCTACAATGTCGA
>JAQGOU010000255.1 GCA_028293445.1 Verrucomicrobiales bacterium
AACAGCCAGCGTTCTTCGCTTTTGGCCTTTTCAAAATAAAATTCGTCCGGAGGAACGCCACGTTCAATATATTGGGTCCGCCGGATCACGCCGGTTTGGGCTTTGCGAAATTTGCCGAGCTTGAAGAGTTCGCTGATGCGGTTCCAATGCGCGATGCGGTTGGGGTCATTGAGGACCTTTTGTTCCTGGGCGTTGTATTTTTCGGGACGACGCAAAACCCCTTCGTGATTGCCAGCCCGGAGGTTTCGCTCGCGTTCGACAGCACGTTTCTGTTCGTCTTCATCCGGGATTTCTTCCAAATCGTCCAGCAATTCGAGCATGCGCGGGTCGAAGTTTTCTTTTTGGTTCAATCGATGCGCGAGGATTTTTCCGAGGCCGATGTAATCGATGAGCCACGAGGTCGGAGGAATGGCCAAGCGCTCGATGACCCCACGGATGCGGCCATGGTGCGGTGCTTGTTCCGGTTGATCGAGCAGCGGAAATAATTCTTCCCCGCGCTTTTTGAGACGCGGGATTTGATATTGCAAGACAGCCTGACTGATTTTGCCGAGATAATCACTAAAGTTCATGGCGAAGGACGATAAAGATTTTAAACCACTAATCTACGCTCATTTTCCACGGTTCTTTTCCTGGAATAAGCGCTGATTCGGGTCCCATTGGCGGTCCCTATTTCCGCTCGCATCGGTCAAGAGATGTTTTCGCCAGCTTAATTCAGATCAATAGAATCAATGGTCCCAGGTGGTGACAGCATGTGTCGACACATCGTGTCATCACCTCCTGGCGAATTTTGTGAAATGCTGTGTGGCGTCAGATCAAACGCGAGTCGGTTGATGTGACACACGAGGACCGGTTGATACCTAAAACCTCAACCAAGTCGCGGGTTACGAACAAAACGTTTGGGCCGACAGCGATGTGCTTCGTGAGCAGTAGTAAGTAAGCAGTCAGTAAACAGTAGTTAGTAAATCCGTTTCCGGTCGGAAGGCTGGAGACAAAAACAGAAAGATAAAACATATGAAAAATGAAACACCTAATAAAGATTCCGATCTCCTGACCTCGTGTCAGGATTTAGCCACCGCAGAGGAGGCGCTCGGAAATGCAGCGGGCTTCGCCCAAAACAAGTCACAGTTCATCCTCGCGGATATCGCGGGTTTGCTGGCGAAACGTGAGGCGCTGGAAGTGGGCAAAGGCCAACTTAGCGTTTACCGTGATGTAATCCGTGAAGTGGCTGGCACCGGCCGCTTGTTCATGGGCTTCACCCGTGATGTCCTCAAGCCACGTCTCGGCGGCCAGTTCTCCGAGCCATGGAAACTGGTCGGCTTCGAAGAGTCATTGGCGCTGCCCGATAACCCGGCGCAGATCCAAATCGCGTTGAAAACCATTCAAAAGTACTTCGAAGCGAATCCGACCTATGAGGTCGCGGCGTTGAACATCACCGCGGTCCATGCGGAAGCGTTGTTCGCACAACTATGCGCCGCGCGTGGCGCAGGCTACAACCAGGAGATGGTCGTGGGAACGCTGATCGAAGCGCGTGATGCAGCGTCGGAAAAATTGCGACGCCGTTATCGCGGGTTCATCAGTGAAGCCTCGCAGCTCTTCGGGCCTTTGGATCAACGCTGGAAGGCGTTTGGTCTGAATCTGCCCGGGGCGCAGCAGACGCCGGATGTGGTTGAAGGCGTGATTGTCACGTTGATTGGACCGAATGCGGCGGCGGCGAAATGGCCAACGACAGCGCGTGCAGATCATTATCGCGTCTGGAGACGTGTTCTGAATGTGGATGCTGAGTATATCGCGATTGGTTCGCCGGTGGATCTCGATTTCACGATCGAAAACCTGCCGTCGAATGCGACGGTCGATATCGCGCTCTCCGCGGTAAACAACGGCGGCGAAGGCCCGCTCTCGGAGCCAGTGCGCATTGTGACGCATTAGTGCTAGCGCACTGCACAGGGAGATAAAATGGGCGGCGCGGCAGCGCCGACCCTACCATTATGGTAGGGCTGAGCTGCCGCTCAGCCGTGACTAACACAAAGCCGCCCGGGAAACCGGGCGGCTCTTTTTTTTTGTTGGCGGTTTCAGATCACCGGTCTTTGACCCACAGCAAATCTGAGAAGCACGACTGCTCTAAGAAGTTTCTGCGGGGCACAGACCCGCGATCCGGGATTTGGAAAACAGGCGTTTTTGGGGAAGGGCTCGAGAATTGACCGGTCCCTGGCGGAGACGAAAGAAGCAAATCTGATGCAGGCAAACGGAACCGCAGATTGAGAGTGACCTTTTGCTTTAAATCATCGGTTCTGAAGAAAACCCCTCTTATTGTTTGGGATATACCCTCGAAACCTCATCGGTTTCTAATGTAATTCCCTATAAGAAATCGCCGGTTTTTTTCTCGACATTGAGAAGTGGATAGTGTGATCTAAACCCTCGTTTGCCGTAAGGGAACAATTTTATAATATGAAAAAAGCCGTAGTGTTATTGTTTGCGACCGTCGCCGTTTGTTTCAACTCATCTGCTAATTTACAGGTTACCGCTGCCTCAGGAGGCACGGGAATCTCAGCTGATAAAGCAGCCAACGCGCCAAGTCCCCAGTGGACCACGTTGGGAAATATCGTTCTGAAAGAAGGTGGTGGACCGAACCAGGTGGATTTTGGCCCCAATGGTAGCGTGGTCCTGAATGCACCGTCCGGCTTTGAGTTCTCCACCAACGGAACCGTGGCATTCGACGCGGGCAAGAACATCACCGCAGCGACAGTGACGGCTGCTCCGTCCAGCATCACCCTTTCCGTCACGGCAAACAATGCGAGCCCTGCCAAGGACACGCTGACGATCAGCGGTCTTCAAGTGCGCCCAACGGTTGGCACGCCATTGGCCGCAGCCGGGAATATCACTAAAGGCACCAGCAGTGGCATGGTTTTCGGTAACAACGTTACATTTGGCGCGTTGAGCGAAGTCGCCGGCATCGGCGCCGCTTTGACCATAACAACTCAGCCTTCCACCAATGCGGTAACGGTTACGCCGTTCGCGCAGCAGCCAGTGGTTCGCGTCGTTGATCAATTTGGAAATAACTCCAACACGAACAGCACCGACGTGGTCAGTGCGTCCGTCAACTCCGGCACTGGAACGTTGGTTGGCACGACCAATATCGCACTGGTGAATGGTGTCGCAACCTACACTGATCTCGGCGCCAATTCATCTGGCATCATTACCATTCTTTTCTCCAGTGGTTCGTTGACGTCTGTTGTCTCCGGTCCAGTTGATGTGACCGGACCTCCGGCCCCTTCTGCGCTCGTGATTCAAACTCAGCCCTCCAGCACCGCGACGGCGGGCGTGGCGTTCGCCCAACAACCGGCGATTGCGATCTACGATCAATTTGGTGCAGCTCTGACAAACGATAACAGCACGCAGGTTACTGCCGCTCGTCTTGACGGCGCTGGAACATTGCAAGGCACTTTGACGGCGACCGCCGTGAACGGGGTTGCTACTTTCACGGATCTTTCCCACACGTTGGCGACGAACATCACGATTGTTTTCACCAGCGGTTTCCTCTCGAGTGCGACTTCTTCCAATATTACGGTTGTTGCGGCCAATGCCGATCATCTTGCTTTCTCGGTTGAACCGGGTAACGCCATTGCTGGTCTCGCGTTCGGAACCCAGCCGACTGTCATCACGCTGGACCAATTCAATAATCCTTCCTCGGCCGGACTCGCCACGAACTTGAGTTTGAACATCGCATTGACCACCGGAACCGGACCGCTGAGCGGAACGACCAATATCGACATCGGACCTACCGGTGCGAATGGTGTGGCTGCTTTCTCGAATCTCTCCAGCGCTGCCGTGGATGGAACGAATCAATTGACTGCCAGTGCCGCCGGATTCTCGGATGTGACCAGTGCGTTTTTCGCCGTGAATCCTCAAGTGGCCGCGCAACTCGCGATCACAACGCAGCCTTCCACGAATGCAACCGCGGGTGCAGTTTTCGCCCAACAGCCGGTTGTTGAAGTGCGCGATGCGCTCGGTAATTTGATAACGAGCGACAACACCACCGTTGTTCATGCCGCTCGTGGCACTGGAACCGGTGCCCTGGTTGGAACCGTTGATGTCACGGCTGTGAATGGCGTGGCTACGTTTACGGATATCTCCTTTAACTCTGTGCAAACGATTTCGTTGGTGTTCAGTTCGGCTGGATTGACGAATGCGACCTCCGGTGACGTCGTTGTTTCAGCCGCTCCGGCGGATCGTTTGGTTTTCACAACGCAGCCTGCTGGCGGTTATGCCGGTTCGGCGTTCCTGACCCAGCCGGTCCTCGTGACCCGCGATCAATTTGGAAATAACAGCAGCGTTGGTCTGGCCTCTAACCAGGTTGTTACCGTTGTTTTGACGAGCGGAACTGGCGCCTTGATCGGTACAACGAATATTGATATCAGCACTGGCACTGCGAGCTTCACGGATTTAGGTGTGAATGCAGCAGGTCCGGGTAAAGTAATTACCGCCAGCTCGGCTGGTTTGACAAACGCTCTCAGCGGTACGTTCACAATCGGTGGCGTTGACCCCGCCTCGGCGAATATCTCCGCAGACACTGCGGTGAGCGGATATACTACCATTAGCGGTCCGACCTACTACGAAGGTGCGAGTGGCGACGTGGGAGTTGGAACGATTGTTCTGAACGCGCCGGCTGGTTATGAATTTGATGCCACCGGCACAGCCCCGACCGTACGAATCCAGAAAACCTCTGGCCCTGGAAACAACGATAACATTCAAGGAACGGGTTCCCCGTCCGGCGGGCCGAACAACGCAGTCTGGCCGGTTACCTCGGTCAGCACCACCCAGATCACCTTTACGGTCACCACCAACAGTATCGGAAAAACAGATTCTTTAACATGGCAGAATATCCGTATTCGCGCCTTGGTCGGTAATCCGCTCGGCAATGGAATCGTCACAAACAGCGGTACAGCGACATTGACGGCCACCGATGGCACGACCAGTTTCGCGAACCTCCAGACCGTCGCGGGCGCAGCGGCTCAATTGGTCATTCAAACCCAACCTTCGACCAATCCTCCGGTTGGCGTGGTCTTCGCTCAGCAGCCCGTCATTCTGGTACAAGATCAATTTGGTAATCCTCGCACCACGGACAACGCCACCGTTGTTACGGCCTCTCGCAATCTCGGTATGGGTGACCTGCAAGGGACAACGAACATCACTGCAATCAACGGTGTTGTTACCTTCACCAATATTTCCTACAACGTGGCTGAAGCCATCACTATCAACTTTACCTCCGGTGCTCTTACCCCGGTCACTTCCGCTCTGATCCAGATGGGTGCTGGTATCGTGACTCACTTGGTGTTTGTGGTGGAACCTGGCTTCGCCGTGGTTGGTTTCCCATTCGGTTCACAACCTGTTGTTAAGACTGCAGATGCCTACGGTAATTTTTCAACCGGTGGCCTCCCGGCCAGCCAGTTGGTAGATATCGGACTCAATCTCGGTAGTGGTTTGTCTGGAACAACCAGCAAAGACATTGGCACCGCAGCGGGTAACGGAACGGTTAGCTTCACAGATCTAAAAATCAGTGTGGTCGGCGAAACCAACCAGTTGGTCGCCGTTGCACAGGAAGCCCCGATTTCAAATGCGTTCAGCGTTATCTTCCCTGTCTCCGCAGTTCCGGATCACCTCGTTCTGGTTCAGGGCGATGGCCAAACCGGCACTGTCGGAAGTACTCTTGCGATCAATCCGATCGTCCAGGTAGTGGATACGAACGGCGCTCCGATTTCTGGCGCAACGGTTTCATTCAACGTTCAAAGCGGTGGTGGTTCGGTTGGCAGTAGCACGAGCGTGACTGGCACCAACGGCTATGCTTCGACAACTTGGACCTTGGGAGGCATCACTGGAACAAATACTTTGGTCGCCTCTGCCTTCGGCATCGGCGTACCTACCAACATCACCTTCACTGCTACGTCTGTAAGTGATGTTGCAGCGCAACTCGTCATCACCACCGAACCTTCCAGCAGCGCGGTCGCAGGCGTCCAATTCGCCCAGCAGCCGGTTGTGCAGATTCAAGATCAATATGGTAATCTGGTTTCTGGCGATAATACGACCGTCGTCACCGCAGGCAGTGGAGTCGGTGCTACAACCGGATTACTCGGAACGACAGGAGTAACGGCCGTTAATGGCGTGGTGACCTACACCAATCTTTCCTATAATACAGCTCAGACGATCAATCTGGCCTTCTCTAGTGCTGGTTTAACGAACGCGACATCAACTGACGTCGTCGTCAGCCCGGCAGTTGCTTCACAATTGGCTTTCACTACCCAACCAAGTGGCAGCAGAACAGATTCAATCCTGAATCCGCAACCAGTGGTCGTGACGCAAGATCAATTCGGTAATGCTTCGACGAACGGCTTGCCTGCTAGCTTGTCGCTGACTCTAACCGTCACCAACGGCACGGGCTCCCTGGTTGGAACGACAGCTGTAGATGTTGGTTCCGCTGCTGCCAATGGCGTCGCAACCTTTACAAATGTTCAAGTAACCGCAGCTGGTCTTGGAAAGCAATTGCTTGCTTCCGCCGCCGGACTGACGAATGCAATCAGCACAGTATTTAACGTTGGTGGTGTTGATCCGGCGATTATTCCTGTGATTCCGGCAAACGGATCTTCTGTTTCAGCTGTCGGACCCACCTATTATGAATTCGCAAGCGGTGATGTCGGTGTCGGAACGATCATTCTGAACGCACCGGTCGGTTACCAGTTCGATACCTCCAGCATCCCAACGGTGACGGTGAAGAGAATCGGTGGCACCGGCGCTCCTTCTAAAAACATCAACGGAGCCAGCAACGGTGGTGGTGGAACCACTTCCGCAGTCACGTCATTCACTGCGACGCAAATCACCTTTACGATCAATTCGGCAAGCACCGGTGGCGTTACTGATTCCATCACATGGAATAACATCAAGGTCCAAGCCGCCACTGGAATTCCAGCGGCGTTAAGTGACATCACGAAGAGCGGCAGCTCAGTTCTTGCCGCCGTCGTGGATAACGTCACCAGCTTCGGCGCACTGACCAGTGATCCTCGCCCGGCACAATTGGCCATTCAGACCGAACCTTCCAGCAGCGCCAACGCTGGTGTCGTTTTCGCACAGCAACCGGTGGTTTTGGTCAAAGATCAATTCGGTAATCTCTGGACGAACACCAGCGTGAACGTCACCGCTACTCGCGGCACGGGCACTGCAGCACTGCAAGGCACCACGACAGTTGCTTCTGTCAATGGCGTCGCCACATTCGCGAATCTGTCTTACAACGCTGTTGAAACGATCACAATTGACTTCAGCGGCAACCTCTTGGTCGGCACGACATCTTCTAACGTTGTCGTTGGACCTGGTATTGCCAATCATTTGGTGTTCTCGACCCAACCGGGCGGAGCGGTCTATGGCAATGCTCTGAACCCGCAACCTGTGGTTAAGACGCAGGATCAATTCGGCAATGATTCGACTGTCGGCCTGGGCACGAACGTGACAGTGACGCTGTCAGTGTCCACGGGCACCGGTTCCTTGGTGGGAACGAGCAGCTTGAACATCGGCACGGACGGTGGAAATGGAACCGTCAGCTTCTCGGGTCTGGCGATCGATGCAGCCGGGGATAAG
>JAQGOU010000271.1 GCA_028293445.1 Verrucomicrobiales bacterium
TGGTTTACGACAGCGACGTCGGGTAACACGCTTTCGGATGATGGCGTCAGCCTTTCCTATCCGGCTACGTTTGAATTTCCTCTTGTGACACCAACGCCCTCTGGTTCCCGCGTGCGGAGCGAACCCATTGCTAACGCGAGTAATTCGCGCCTCCTGGCGCAGACGATTCCGTTGAACGTGGACGGCACGGTTCGTTACGCGAGTGCCTTGTTCAGAAAGAACCGAGCGAATGGCGCGACCGCCAATGATAATATTCTCCTCGAGTTTGCGGATTCCGGAGGGAATCGCCGCTGGGGATTCGGCATCGAAGGCGCGGGCGATAAACCATGGCTCAATGCCAATGGAAGCACAACGCCGTCGGCGGGACCGGTAGTTACCGTGGGCGATACTTATTTTATCGTGGCTAAAATTGTCTCAAGTGCTGCGGGCGTGGATACTGCATATCTCAAAGTGTTCGGAACTGGGTATGGATCACAGGTTCCGGCAAACGAACCCTCCACATGGGACGCTACCTTGACGGAGTCCACCGGTGCCATTCTCGATCGCATTCGTGTCCGGATTGACAGCGCGAACAGTGCAGGCTCGCCCGGTGAAGTGGACGACATTCGCATTGCTAACACCTGGCGTGATGTGGTGGGAACATCAGAACCCACTTTGAAGATTTTGCAAAATCCGCCCGATGTCATTGTTGCATGGCCCACAAACTCCGGGAGCTTCGCTTTGCAAAGTCTTGAATCGTTGAGCACGACGAACTGGACGGATGTAAGCACACCGCCAGTTGTGTCTGGAACAAGCAACACAGTGACGATCACAAATGTCAGCACCCTCGGTTTCTTTCGTCTGAAAAGGTAATGGTTCTGACGGGGGCGGAAATAGTTCGCTGCTGACAATTCGCGGGAAACAGTAAAGTCTGCTTCGCAAGGTGCGCTGTGCAGGTTCGAAGGGCAGTCGTCCCCAGTTCCCGAAGGTAGTCAATTCTGCCTTGGGTCCAGGAAACATTGAAACTCAACATCGGCTGTCATTATGCAACCTCTTCGTAAGTCTTTACCGTTTGTCTTTGCGGTCGCCGCGTTTCTGGCCTGTGTTCTCGCGTGTCGACCGGGGTTCAGTCCGGACGGAAACCGCATCCTCTTTCCAGTCTATGATGAAGACTCAAGAACTACCTCGGTCTGCATTTACGATCGTAAGACGGAGAAAATCACGGCCTTGCGGACGCTGGGGTGGTCAGCGGAATCCAACGTCATTTATTGCGCCACGAGTTGGTCTCCGTCAGGTGCTCAGTTGGGTCTCGTTTTGGCACCTCAAAAGGACAGCACCAATGGGAGCATTGAGATCATTGATGCACAATCTGGACACCCAATCCGCTCGGCTGCACTGACGAACGGTAGCGAAGGTCTTTTGTTATATCCGCCGGTATTCGCGAAAGACTTTTTGTTTTTCGGCGGGGAGTCACCTGCGAGATTCAATCTGCGCAATGGGAAAACAGATTATGAGAATATGGGAACCAATCACAATCGGGAGTTTTACATCCTGAACAACCAAAACGGTGTTCACTACTACGCTGAATGGAAACAGGACGATAGTAATACCAACAAGGTCACGGCCAACGAATTCGGGACGATTGATGTCGATCGATTCACTCGCGTGCCGGAGCAAGTGATTCCAACGGAAATGGTGGGTCTTCCTGATTTCAGTCCTGACGGAAAGCGGGTCGCCCTCTGGAAGAAGCCGCGGTCGGCAGCGCTTGAAATATGGTCTCACAGCAAGCTGGAGAAAACGATCGCGCTCCCCAATATGGACTCCCTCGTCATGGGCAACATCGTTTGGTCAAAAGATCAGAAGACGATTTTTGCGCCAGCCTTTCGGGAGCCCAAAGAATCATCCGACATCAAGGCGCTGCTTTCAGTGTTTGAAATTCCACTCGATGGATCCGCACCTCGGCAACTTGAGCTCGGTGCGGTAAAGATCAAACCCGATGAAGCGATGTTAGCCTGCCAGTTGGCCATGGCCCCGGACGGGAAAGCATTGGCGGTAGGAACACCCTTTGGATCTTTGGATAGTGCGTCTAAACCCGCTTCTCTTTATCTGATTGATTTAACCAATCCCAAACGAACGGTTAAACCGATCCTGTTCCATGGCAAAACCGTGAAGTAGTGCAGATGGACTTTTTAACCAAATGCTTATCGTGGGTGTGCGGCCAGGCTGCAGACCGCAGTTGGGTATTTGGCGACGAAATGTTTCCGCTCTGCCAACGGTGCACCGGCATCTATGCCGGGGCTGCGATTGCCGCGATAATCTTTTGCTGCACCCGACGTCGCCCGCATCGCTGGACGATGATGATTCACGTGCTGTTGGTCGGACAGATCATTCCTGCCGGTCTGCATTGGTGTTTCGACACACCGGTTCTTCGGACACTGAGCGGTGGATGGTTCGGCATTGGATTGATCGGGTTGATGTCCAGGCAGATCGCAGTGCGCTTTCACAGCGAAAGCAGAACTGATTCGTGGGGAATCCTGACTTCATTCCTTGCCGTCACGCTGCTTGCGTCCCTTACAGCATACAGTAACGCTGCAGCCGCAAATCTCCTCGCGGTCCTTGTTGTTGTAGGACTTTTTTCGATCGCGGTTTTAATCGTGGCCAATGTTGTGCAGCTTTACTCTTTGTGGAGAGACGAAGCGCCCGTCGTGAAAACGGCCTGCCGCCACTCCGCAGCGAGTAAGTTTTTTTGAATCCTGGATTCTTTACGAAACCTCGGGTGAGGTCGGGACATCGATTCCCAGGGCGCCAGCCAAATCGATCGCGTGTTCCTGTTCCTGCGTGATGATCTGCCGCAACGTTTCACTGAGCGCGAATTCACCCATCGCTTCGGCCTGACGAATGCGGGTGCGATAGTGTCCGATGGTTTCCTGTTCGTTGGCCAAATCAAAGCGCAGCAAGTCGTCGGGTTTTTCGGAAAGCTTCACCGCTTTGGGAACGGTAGTGGGGGTGCCGCCAAGGTAATCGATCTGTTTGGAGATTTTCAAGGCATGAGCCAGCTCTTCGCCGGCATGGACTTCCAGTTCGCGGGCAATATCGGTGTAAGCCGCGCCTTTGAGAACCTGGCTGTAAACGGTATAGGCGATGATGGCCTGGTATTCGCGAGCGAGATCTTCGTTCAGAAGCTCGATCATTCTGGCGCGGGTAATATTTAAAGTGCCGTCCGGTTTCTCTCCGTTTTTGATATCTTGCATGAGACCGATGATGCGACTCGCTGCCAGCTCGTTCAATCAGGAGAAACACCTATGATTTCTTGCGACGCTGAATGAGTAGTTTTATGTTAAACCTTGAAGGTGCTTGCCGGTGTGTCCTGGCAGAAGCGCCACGTTAATTGCTGGTAAAACGCTTCCGACCGCTGGAGATTTTAGCATCGAACAGGAACTTCGCTGCGATATGCGCAGCGGGAAATCAAATTATGGATCTTACGCAATCAGGTGTCCGCAAACTACAACCCGAAGGTGCGACCGTGCCAATGGGCGCGTTCAGTCATGGAATTCTGGTGCCGTTGCCCGGTGCAGATTTGCTCTTTGTCACAGGCCAGCTTGCTCTGGATAAAGATCGTAATGTGGTGGGACCGAACGATCCGGAAATCCAGTCCGAAGTTGTGTTCGGAAATATCGCTCGGATTCTTCAAGAAGCAGGACTCGGATTTGAACACGTCGTCAAAGCACAACTCTTTTTGACCGACATGAAACATTTGCCGCACATCGCCCGGGTGCGGGATAAATATTTTGCCACGAGTCGACCGGTGAGCACGCTGTTGGAAGTTTCACGACTGGTTCGCGAAGGTTGCTGTATCGAAGTGGAAGTTGTGGCGATTCGACTCCACTCCTGATGTGCGGCACTCGTTCCTCTCCTCCTACCACGAAGAGAGGATGCGAAAGTCTTAAGAAGGTTGCACGTTGGGCACCGATTCGCCTCTTGCCTGAGCGAAGGCTACTTTTGAACGGGGGATAAATGTCCCGAACAGCAAGTCAGCGAGGGGCAGGACAACGTTGAAATTCTTGTGCATATAACGGTGGTGTAACAGATGGTGGCCGTTTAGTCGGAAGAATATTCCGGAACGTTCCACGTGTCGTTTGCGCGGAAGGTGCATGCACCAGTGCAGATATTCATAAACCGAATAATAGGCGGTGAACGCCAGCGCCGCGCCGCAAACGATTCCCCATTTCTGAAATATCACGGCCAGGACAAGAAACGGCGATTGCCCGAGCGCAACGATCGCCGGTCCATTCCACCAAGCCATTGGAATCGTATGTTTATCGCTCTCTTTCAGCAGATGATAGGTGTGGTCGGCTTTGAAAATCTGGTGATGAACCAGCGCGTGACGTTCAAAGGGATAGCGGAACTTGCCGACGGGCCGATGCATGATGTAACGATGCAACACCCATTCGAAAACGGAGGCGAACACGACGGCGGCGACCACTCCGATGGAGCACCAGAAAAAGAAAGTTGGCATTAAGTGTTTTTGAGACTTCTTGGAATAAGGGTTAAAGGAGGTTCCGAAGGGAACCTCCCGTTGACTGTTTGTTACAATTAATAATTGCGATGTGTGCCACGGTTGCGAAAATTTCCGCTCCCGGCATCCGCAAAGCTGCGCTCTTCGCGAGGCCGAGCTTCGTTCACCGTCAAGCTGCGGTCACCGATTTTCGCGCCGTTCAAGGCATTGATGGCTGCTTGAGCCTCTGCGTCATCGGCCATCGTGACGAAGGCAAAGCCGCGAGCGCGTCCTGTCACCCGGTCAGTGATGATATCGACTGCCGTGACGGTGCCGTATTCCGCAAAAGTGTCCTGCAGATCGTTTTCAGTGGTATTAAAAGAAAGATTTCCTACGTATATTTTGGTCATAATTTTCGAACTTTAGAAGATTGCTGGAAGACTAGACTGTTCCCGATTGCCGGGTTTCGAACCATCACTGAAAGAAGCTCCAACTGACGATCTACCAAATCTGAACTCAAACTTGTTCTAACTGGCCTTATTGTCGTGCACAACCGGCGGAATGCAAATTTTACTTCTGGGAAGGTCGTCGCGAGGAAGCAGATTCAAGGGTTGGGACTAGAACTTCAACGCCCTTTGGATGCTCGTTCCTGCAAAAGGGCGATTGCATATCCGTCTTCATTCCTGCCAAATAAAATCGTTCCCATTGCCGAGTATGAAAAAACAAAATGCGGTCCTTTGGCTGAGCGTCGCCTTCTTAGCGTTTAGGTTTCAGACTTTTGCGGAACCGCTAAAGGCCACCCTAACGGTTCATGCACAACCACTGCACAACGGCCGTGTGAATCCGATGCTGTGCGGCAATTTCGTCGAGTTGCTCAATGATCTTGTCCCAGCGATGTCGGCGGAGATGTTGAATGACCGGTCGTTTGAAGGAGTGACCAAATCGGCCAACTGGGTTTATTACGACGGCGCGCCTGACTTTTGTGACCGCGAGTGGGATCGCAACGGAACCTGGACGAACGATACTGCAAGTCCTTTCAACGGTGTTCGCAGTGCGCGACTCAGCTCCCAACGCGGCCACTTGGCGAGCCTGACGCAATCGGGTCTGGCGACCCGGAAAGCAATGCGGTACGCCTTCTCGGGCTTCCTTCGCTCTGACAGTTCCTCCCTGAAAGTCTCGGTCGTATTGAAAGTTTTGCTTCCGGACGGCACGGCAGTGTCGCTCGCCTCCGCAAAGCTTCCTGCGTTGTCGCGCGAATGGAAAAAGTATTCGGTGCCGATGATCGCTTCCGGTCAGAGTGACCGCGTCGTTTTCGAATTGCGCGTCGAAGGGCAGGGGAACGTGTGGGCGGACAAGCTTTCGTTAATGCCGGGAGACAATCTGAACGGGTGGCGACCGGATGTGATTCAGGCGATCAAAGAGACTCGTCCGGCGCTCATCCGATGGGGCGGCAGTGTCTGCGATCCGGGAGAATATCGGTGGAAGGCGGGCATTGGCGATCGCGATGCGAGGACGCCGTTCCGGAACAAAGTGTGGGGACGAATTGATTCCAATGACGTTGGTATTGATGAATTCTGTCAGTTCTGTGAACTCGTGCAGGCCGAGCCACTAGTCTGCATCAGCTTTTCCGACGGCGCGCAAAGCGCTGCGGATCTGGTCGAGTATTGCAATGGGAGTGCGACGACGATCTGGGGAGCCAAACGCGCGGCGAACGGACATCCGGCGCCTTACCACGTTAAGTATTGGCAGATCGGAAATGAAATTGGCGGCGACAACGAAGAATATCTCAACCACTTTGCGGCATTCGTCGAGGCGATGAAGAACGTGGATCCTGCGGTGGTGCTAGCTGCTTCTTTTCCGTCCCAGAAATTGCTCGATCGAGCCGGTAAATACATTTCTTACATCGGCCCACATCATTACACCCCAGACTTTGCAGGGTGTGATCGCGACTTCAATACTCTTTCGGAAATGATCGCAAAGACACCCGGTTGTTCGCACATCCGGATTGCGGTGACAGAATGGAATGTCAGTGCCGGGAGTTGGGGCTTGTTGCGCGGTAAATTCCTTACGCTCGAAACAGCCTTGCTCAATGCGCGTTACCTCAATCTTCTCATGCGCCACTCGGACAAGGCCGACATCGCGTGTCGTTCCAACATGGCCAACAGTTTCGGCAGCGGCATCATTGAAACCAGACCGGACGGACTGCTCAAACGTCCAAGCTATTATGTGATGCAACTTTACGCCC
Source organism: Verrucomicrobiales bacterium (assembly GCA_028293445.1). Classification (GTDB taxonomy): domain Bacteria; phylum Verrucomicrobiota; class Verrucomicrobiia; order Limisphaerales; family JACDHS01; genus CBHWET01. The sequence goes on from JAQGOU010000271.1 coordinate 6,720, forward strand.
AGCATCACAAACCGGTTCCGCTACGCATTGATTCAGCGGTCGAGGGTTTAGACCTGTTCACCTGTGGGTCGGAAGATTTAAAAAAGGTTGTCGTTTTCGCGATCAATTCCAAGACTGAGCCGGTCGAATGCTCCCTTGCCTTTGAAGGCTTTGGCGAATTGCTTCGCGTCGCGACAGTGGAAGCCGTCTGCGACGTTCAGGACGCGCGTCAGCCGGATGTGATGAATCATTGGATGGCGCCGGACCGCATCAAAACGATTCGTTTATCGCCGATGCAAAATCGGATTGTCCTGCCCGCATTGTCAGCGGTCGCGATTGAATGTGGAACCTTTTGATGATGGAACGGCGTGGAGGGGGGCGCGTGAACTCAGTCTTCACCGTGATTGAAACCAATCGCATCGGTTCGGCGTCTGGTGACGCAATCATGAAGCGTTTACTCCTGCTGGGTCTCGTCGTCATTTGTGCCTGGGCCAACTCTCTTTCCGCTGCCACGCCGCCGAACCTGATTATTTTCATCGCCGACGATTTTTCGTATTACGATCTGCATTGCTGGGGCAGCCCCGATGCCAGGACGCCCAATCTGGACAAACTCGCATCCGAGGGAATGAAGCTGACGCGCTGTTACACTCCTGCGCCGGTTTGTTCGCCCACGCGCATGGCGCTTTATAGCGGATTGTATCCGATTAAAAATGGCGGTTACCCAAATCATTCTGCGGTCAAACCGGGGACGAAGAGCATGGTACACTTTCTCAAGCCGCTGGGTTATCGTGTCGGCATTGTTGGTAAGACGATGATTGCACCCAAGGAATCATTTCCGTTCGATGAGCCGCAGAGTAAATCAGCCGCCGCAAAACAGGAAAAAGCCTGGAAGAAGAAGGGCGAAAAACAAGACGCCGATGAGGAGGGCGCTGATGCTGATTTGGATTTTGCAGCAATTCAGACCTATATGACGCAGGACAAGGCGCAGCCGTTTTGTTTGGTCGTTGCCTCACACCAACCGCATGGTCCATGGAACAAAGGTGATGCCTCCGCATACAAGGCAGACAAATTGACGATCCCGCCTTACCTCGTTGACACGCCGGAGCTACGCGAAGAACGGACGCATCATTTGGCAGAGGTGACGTACCTCGACGACGAGGTCGGGCGCGTGATGAAACTCCTCAAAAAAAGTGGACAGGAGGAGAACACGTTATTTCTTTTCCTCAGCGAGCAAGGGAGTGGTTTTCCGGGTGGAAAATATAATCTCTACGACATCGGGATTCGTTCTGCGGCGATTGCGCGTTGGCCGGGGAAAATCAAAGCTGGCAGCGAAAGCGCAGCCATTTCGTCTTACGTGGATGTCGTGCCAACGTTCATTGATGCGGCGGGCGGTAAACCGGTTCCATGTCTCGACGGACGCAGCTTTCTTGGCGTGCTGACCGGGCAAACCGAACATCATTTGGATTACGTCTTTGCTCAATCCACTTCGCTTGGAGTCAAAGGGGTGACGCATCCCTACGGTATCCGCGCGGTTCGCGATGATCGTTACAAATACATTTTGAATTTGAATCACGAGAATGAATTTCCCTGCAGCCATGCGGCTCACAAGGAAAATTCAGCCTGGGCAAAACTTGCCAAGACCGACGCGACCGCTCGTGAACGGCTGGAACGTTTTCTCCATCGGCCCGAAGTGGAACTGTATGATTTAAAGAGTGACCCGTGGGAACAGAAGAACATCGCCAGCGATCCCGCCCAAGGCAAGACGCTCGCGCGGTTGCGTCAACAATTAGACACGTGGATGCTGGAGCAGGGAGATCATGGCGCGGCCACGGAAATGGAAGCCGGAAAACATCTCAAGAAAGCGCTCAAGGCAAACAAAACCAAAGGGGAAGGCGCGAAGAAAACGTAGGCGTGTTCGGGTATTTGACAGATTCCCCAATTCGTTCTCTGTTGTTTCGACTGCAAAAACAGTCGTCGTTATGAACAGTGCAAAGAACGATTTTGATGTATTGCCGGTGGTCGATAACCCCGAAATTCTGAACGGCCAATCCGCTGCGCAAAGCACACCGCTCGCAGATGGGCCGTTGCTGGACGCTTATTCCAATGCGGTCGTCACTGCGGCAGAGCAGGTGAGCCCGTCAGTCGTTAAGATCGACGTGCACAAGGCGGGCGCTCGTGAAGGCGGCGGAAGTGGATCGGGCTTCGTCATTACACCGGACGGTTTCATTCTCACCAACAGCCACGTCGTGCATGGGGCTGACCGGATTGAAGTTACCCTGGCGGATGGTCGTCGGCCTGATGCGCATTTGATTGGGACGGATCCAGAAACCGATCTGGCAGTGGTCCGTGTCTATGCGCCAAATCTCAAACCGGTGCGGCTCGGCGATTCCAGTGCATTGCGTGTTGGCCAACTCGCCATCGCCATCGGCAATCCGTACGGCTTCCAGTATACCGTGACCTCCGGTGTAGTAAGCGCCCTGGGGCGATCGTTCCGCTCGGCGTCGGGGCGACTCATGGATAACCTCATCCAGACTGATGCGGCGTTGAATCCCGGCAACTCTGGCGGACCGTTGGTGAATTCTGCGGGCGACGTGATCGGCGTGAATACGGCAGTGATTCTGCCGGCGCAGGGTCTTTGCTTTGCCATCGCGGTTAACACTGCGAAACAGATTGTAGGTTTGTTAATCAAGGATGGTGTCGTTAAACGCGGTTACATCGGCGTGGGCGGGCAAACGGCAAAAATTCATCGACGCGTCGTGCGGCATTTCCATTTGCCGAACGAAACAGGAATGTTGGTGGTGTCGGTCGAAGCAGGCAGTCCGGCCGGACGCACCGGTTTACGCGAGGGCGATTTGATTGTGGAATTTGCCGGGCATCCGATTGCCGGTATCGACGATCTGCACAAGTACCTCACCGGTCCGCAAGTAGGCGTGCGCTCATCGCTGACGGTGATCAGGCATACAGAAAAACTGCAACTGGAGATCGTTCCGGAAGAATCGCCGAGTGATAGATCCGCATCTTGAAGCTTAAAGAAATTGGTTTGAGATTTGAGGAGGATAGCCAATCGGCGATTGCCTATCGGCTATCGGCTAATTTTAAACAACCTTCTTGAGCGCTTTCGCCCACAACAGGTTCGTCTCTTTCCATTCAGTGAGCAGGCCGCGAAAAGCAACGGCTGGCGGCGTGTCATTATGCTCAGACCACACCATGACCAGATCGATCGTGTGGACCGGTGACAACGGACGAAAGATCAGCGGAAGGCCTTGGCCGAGTGAGCAGACGCCGTCGGAGATAATGCCAATGCCAGCACCGGCTTCCACGTAACTAAGCACGGTGCCGATGAGGCTCGGAGTATGCGTCAGGTTGGGCATGAAGCGGGCGCGTCGACAAGCGGCCAGCACCGCATCATGCAGGCTGACCCCTTCGCGACGAGAGAGGATGATGAGTGGCTCATTAGCCAGTTGACGCCACTGAATGTTTGTGGCTTTGGAAAAGCGATGGCCCTTTGGCAGAGCCGCGTAAAGTTGTTCCTGTCGCAGAACCAGCGTGTGCAATCCCGAGGCGTGATGAGGCACAACGGGTCGCGTCAGGCCCACATCCAGTCGACCGCGTGCCACCATTTCCCACACCCGTTCGGGCGTGCGTTCTTCCAACACCACTGTCACTCGCGGATAGCGACGCCGGAATTCTTTGACGATTCTTCCGAGAAAACTTTGCGTCGGTGGCCCGATGAAGCCGAGTCGCAACTCGCCTTCTTCCCCGGCGGCCGTGCGTTGGACTCGACGCGTCGCTTCCTCGAGGCGTTGCAGGAGTAGCCGCGTTTCATTGAGTAGCACAGCACCTGCGGGAGTGAGCGCGACGGAACGCCTCGTGCGCGCCAATACTTCCACGCCAAGCATCTCCTCGAGTTCTTTCACCGTCCGGCTGAGAGCAGGTTGCGCAACATGCAAGCGGCGGGCTGCCTTGGAAAAGCTCAGTTCCTCAGCAACCGCTTGAAAATATCGAAGATGGCGCAAGTCCACGGCTTTCGAGTGTAATGCCGTGCGGGCATAACTCCTATAGCAAAAAATGATTTCCGTTCACCACGAATTGGCGTCAGTCTGGTAAAGATTCATCAACTGAACATGAAAAAATTGATCCTCACCGTGGGCCTGGGCGTTCTCTGTCTGACCGGTTGCAATAAAAGTGCGGATACTTCTACGCCGAAGCAGAGCGACAACGGCGGCTTGACCCCGATTCGCGTCGGCTACATCGGATTGACGTGCGAAGCACCGATCTTCACTGCGGTGGAGAAAGGTTTCTTCAAGGAAGAAGGGCTCGATGTCTCCCTCGTTAAATGTGAGTGGGCGAACTACAAGGATGTCCTCGCGTTGGGCGGTTATGATGTTACGCACCATCTGATCATGTATTTCCTGAAGCCGATTGAACAAGGTCTTGATGTGAAGTTCACCGGCGGCATTCATCGAGGCTGTCTGCGCGTTCAGGCCGGAGTGAAAAGCAGCATTCATACGATTAAAGATTTGAAAGGCAAACGCATCGGCGTGCCGGGAATGGGCACCCCGCCGTTCATCTTCGCCAATCGAGTTCTCGGCGCCAATGGCATCGATGCCAAGACCGAAGTTACCTGGTTAGTGTTTCCAGCGGGCGAACTCGGCCTGGCTCTCGACAAGGGAGAAGTGGATGCTGTGGCGGATTCCGAACCGATCGGCAGCATGCTGGTCGCCCAGGGCAAAGTCCGCAACATCGCCGATCAGGCGGCGGACGCGCCTTACAAAGATGAGTATTGTTGTGCGGTTATCGTGAATGGAAAGTATCTCGCCAAGAATCCAAAGGCATCGGCCGCCGCAACACGCGCCTTGTTGAAAGCGGCCAAATGGGTGGAAGCGAATCCCGCGGCAGCAGCCAAATTGTCCGTCGAGAAAAAGTATCTCGCTTCCACGGTAGAACAAAACGCCCTATCAATTTCGAAACTCCGATACGTTCCGAGCGTTTCCGGTGCGGAAACGGCCGTTAGAATGGCGTCTGCGGAAATGAAGACGGCTGGAATGCTCAGTCCGTCCACGGATGTGGATGCTTTGGCCAAGCGCGCGTTCGTCCATCTGGATGGTGTGACTGATGAATGGCTCAATTCGCTTCAGGTTGAGAAACTGGCGGATGGTCAGTTGAAGAAGACCTGGATTATGCGCGAATACGCGATGAACAATCTTTCAGATCCATTTTGCTCAGCCTGTTTGATTCCTGTTAAATGAACGCGCCCGTCGAAGAAGTGAAAAGAGAGAGCCGGGCACAGATGCCCGCACGAAAAATATCACTTCCTGAGACAACGAAGGCGCCGCTTGCATCACGAGCCGGCGCACGGTTTCTTCTCGCGGTTCCCGTGGCGACGGGCATCGCGCTGGCGGTTCATTTCTGGGCTTCGAAAAATCAACCCGCGCCAGAGACTCATTCCTACACGAGTTTCCTTTGGATTATTTTAAGCGCGTCCATCGTGGCGGCAGCAGCGCAATTCGCGTGGTCTTATCTTCGCCGATGGATGCAGCAAATGGCTCCCATCATCGCGGCGGCGATTGTCCTGCTGACGATTTGGGAAGCCGTCACTTCGGGTTTCCGTTGGCTTCCAATGCCGTATTTTCCAGGCCCGGCTGGAGTGTTGCAAAGTCTCATCGATGATCGCGCGGTTCTCTTCGACAGCACGTGGCATTCTCTTTTGCTTCTGCTCTCCGGATATTTTCTCGGAGTCTGCATCGCGCTTGTGACCGGTGTGTGTATTGGCTGGTTTGCTCCTGCTCGTTATTGGGGAATGCCGATATTAAAAATCATCGGACCGATTCCCGCGACCGCGTGGGTCCCGCTCGCGATGGTCGTCGCTCCTTCGGCCATGTTTTCCGCCGTGGGTTTGATTGCGCTCGCGGTCTGGTTCCCCGTGACCATGCTCACCGCTTCGGGGATCTCTAACACGCGCGCTTCCTATCTCGACGTCGCGCGAACGCTCGGGGCCAGTCGCGCCTATCTCATTTTTCGCGTCGCCATTCCTGCCGCCATGCCGAACATTTTTATCGGATTGTTCATGGGATTGGGCGCGTCGTTCCTGACACTCGTCGTTGCCGAGACTGTCGGCGTGAAGTCCGGACTGGGCTGGTACGTGAGTTGGGCGCAAGGCTGGGCCGAGTATGGAAAAGTGTATGCAGCCCTCGTCATCATGGCCGTATTTTTCTCTACCATCATGACTGTGCTCTTTAAAGTCCGTGACCGCGTGCTCGTCTGGCAGAAGGGAGTGATCAAATGGTAACTGCCTCCTCAAATCGTGTGACTGCCGAAGGCTCCGCGTTACTGGTGCAAAACGTCAGCAAAAGTTTTCCTGCCGCCGACAATTCCCAGGCCAGCACGTTAGCGCTGGACGACGCGTCACTTTCCGTCGCCCCGGGAGAACTGGTCTCTCTCGTTGGTCCAAGCGGCTGTGGAAAATCGACGCTGCTGCGTCTCATCGCAGGCCTCACCGCTCCTGATTCTGGCGAATTATCCGTCGACGCTGAGCCAATCTCTGAACCCTGTGCCGAGCGCGGTTTGGTCTTTCAAGACCCCAACCTTTTCCCATGGCTGAGCGTGCGTAAAAATATTCAGTCTGGCCTCGTCGCGCGTGGCGTTCTGCACGAAAAGAAACATGAGGTGGACGAGTTCATGCGTCTCGTCGGATTGGAAACGTTTGCCGACGCCTACCCGCATCATCTCTCTGGCGGCATGGCCCAACGCGTTGCTCTCGCCCGAGCTCTTATCAATCATCCCAAGGTCCTGCTCCTCGACGAACCGCTCGGCGCGCTCGATGCCTTCACTCGCATGCGCATGCAGGATGAAGTCTTGCGTCTCTGGAAATCCCGCGGGACCACGATTCTTTTGGTCACACACGATATTGATGAGGCGATCTACATGAGCGATCGGATCGTAATCATGACCGCCCGTCCCGGCCGGATCGAACGCACGATTTCGGTGACTCTCGATCGTCCCCGTCAGCGCAACAGCCCGGAATTTCTACAACTCCGCGGCCAGATCCTGGAAATCCTCCATTTTGCCGGGGCATCGGTTGGTGCAGCGGAGGAATAATCCGATTCCAGCCTCTATTCTCTCCAAAACGACTTTAAAACGGGTAAAACTGCTCAAAACTTGGATGTTTTTCCACGAAACGCGGGAAAAGGCGTCAAAACCTGCATTTTGGAAGGCTCCGGACGGTCGCAGAAAAACTTCTGGAGGTTCCTGGAGCCTCCCGACAGGCACAGATTTCCAACTCCGGACTGAAAGCCTCTCAGAAAAATCAAAAACTGACGAGTGACCGCCTTTTGGAGACAAATCTTCGCCATCAGCCCAGCCGAAACTCGACTCGTCTCAAACTTCCCGCTAATTTCTTCGCCCATGCAGTCATCCGCACCCACTCCTTTGTTCGCTGCGAAGAGCCCAATGGAAGAGCTTACTCCACTCGGTTTAAAACCACCGACGCCGCTCAGTTGGCGATTGGGCATCGGGGCGGCGATCCTGATTTTGGGTTTTGGCGCCTATGGCTTACGGGACATGATTGGTCTGCGCGGGCAGTCTTTCGTCGGGATCTTTTGTTTCTTCGGTCTCGTGGCGATGTTCTCGTCAAATCTTCGCGCGGTGAATTGGCGGACGATTGGTTGGGGCATCGCACTGCAACTCATTCTCGCTGTCCTGGTGCTCCAGGTGCCGATCGTTCGCAAAGGTTTCGATTCGGTGAAGGCGGTAGTGGTCAACTTTATCAGCTTCTCGGATAAAGGGGCCGAATTCGTTTTCGGCAATCTCGCGCGTCCGGGGGATATCGCGTTGAATCCCGGCAAAGACTTTCTGTTCATGTTCGCTTTTAAGGTGCTCCCTCCGATCTTGTTCATGTCGGCGTTTTTCACCGTGCTCTATCATTATCGAATCCTGCAGCAAGTGGTGAAACTGATGGCGCGCGTGATGGTTCATCTCATGGGGACCAGTGGAGCCGAAACGCTTTCGGTCTCGGCCAATGTGTTTATGGGGCAGACCGAAGCGCCTTTGATCGTGAAGCCTTACGTGCCACGCATGACCAGCTCGGAACTATTCGCGTTGATGGCCAGCGGATTCGCTCACATCTCCGGCGGTATGATGGTTGTCTATATCAGCTATGGTGCGGACCCGGTGGCCGTGCTCACGACTTGCATCATGGCCTGTCCGTGTAGTTTGTATTTGTCGAAACTGTTTATGCCGGAAGTCAGCCGATCCGAAACAGCGGGGACAGTTCACACGCACAACGAAAAATCTCCCTATGTGAACGGGATTGATGCGGTCACCGCGGGGACGACCGACGGATTGAAGCTCGCCTTGAACGTCGCCGCGATGCTCATCGTTTTCACGGCTTTCGTGGCGATGTTCGATTGGATTTTGGGCTTCGTTGTCAAAGACCTTTCCCTGGCTCAGCTCTTTGGCTGGATTTTTTCCCCCGCCGCTTTTCTGATGGGCGTCGACCATCACGACGTCCTTAACGTCGGCAACCTTCTTGGCACCAAGCTGACGATGAATGAGCACGTCGCTTTTCTCAAGATGAAGGGCTGGAAAGCCACGCCTGATTTTATGACGGCTCGCTCCTACACCCTCGCGGCCTTTGCGCTCACCGGCTTTGCGAACTTTGCTTCTGTCGGAATCCAACTCGGCGGCATCGGTGCGATCGCCCCTGACCGTCGACACGATCTGGCGCGACTCGGCTTACGCGCGCTCTTCGTCGGCTTCGTCGCCACGCTCTTGAACGCCGCGATTGCCGGCGTGTTTTTACAGTAAGATATTTCATCGCAGATAGTCCAACGGAGGCGTGCTCACGCGCAGACATCTCTCAGGTTGCAGGGATTTCGCGGGCGAATAAATTATAACATGGAGTTACGAAGCCTGCCTCCTCTGGAGACATCGTCACGTGTTGCGACAGCCCCAGAAACGGCAACGCCGGAACAAACTTTGATTCCGGAAGAGGATTTTCGGCTCCTCTTTGAGCACTCTCTCACAATCAGTCTGGTTCTGCGTCCGGATTTCACGATTGTCGCTGCAAATAAAGAACGGCTTCGCGCCACCCGCACGAAACTGCAGGATGTTCTTGGCCGAAATGTCTTCGAAGCCTTTCCCGACAATCCTCACCTGTCGAACCCGACCGGTGTCCAGAATTTGCGTGCCTCGCTGGAACGGGTTTTGCGCACCGGGATGCCCGATAGCATGCCTCTGCAACGCTATGATGTACGACGCTCACCCCCGGACGAAAATGAGTTTGAGGAACGCTGGTGGTCGGTGCTCAATTCGCCCGTGGTCGATGAAAAGGGCGAGATCAAGTATATCATGCATCGCATCGCTGACGTCACGGAAGACGTTCTCCTTCGTCGGCAGAATCAGGCACAGCACAAAATCGCCGCTGAGTTGCGTCAACAGGCTGAGGAAAAGGAACAGAAGATTTCCATCAGCGAAAGAAATCTGCAGTACACCAGTCAACAGTTGTTGGAGAACAACGAGCAGCTGTTCCGAAAGCAAGCGCAAGTCAACGAGGCCAACACGAAGCTCGATGCGTATGCCCAGGATTTGGAAACAAGGGTGCGCGAACGTACCGCGCGACTCGAAGCCGCGATCAAGGCCAGTCGCGATCTCCTCTACACCATGGCCCATGATCTGCGCGCGCCTCTTCGCGCGATGCGTGGCTTCACTGAAGCTTTGGCCGATGAATACGCAACGCATCTTGATGAAATGGGAGCTGATTACGTGCGTCGCATTCATCAATCCGCGGGGCGCATGGATCAGCTCATCGCGGATTTATTGGAATACGGGCGTGTTGCTCATGTGCCCCTTTCCTTTGCGCGGATCAACCTGGAAGAAGAACTCGCAGTCGTCCTCGATCAATTCGCGCTTGTGATCGAACAGTGCCATGCCACCGTACAAGTTGATCGCCCGTTGCCGGGTGTTTGCGGAGATAAGTTGCTGGTGCAACAGGTCCTTCGCAACCTCATCGATAACGCGTTGAAATTCGTCGCGCCGCAAACGATTCCGCATCTTCATATTTATGCTGTCGGGGCGGAAGACTATGTGCGCCTCTGGATCGTCGATAACGGAATTGGTATCGATCCCGCGTATCGTGAAAAGATATTTGGCATCTTTCAACGACTCCACCGGGGAAACGAATATCCAGGACGTGGTTTTGGTCTGGCGCTTGTGCAGCGATCGATTGAGCACATGCACGGTCGGGTCGGGGTGGAATCGCAACCGGGACACGGCAGCCGCTTTTGGATTGAGTTACCGGACGAGATGCATTGCGAGAACCCGATCGGTAAAGCCTAAGAAATCATTCTTCCGGAGTGCGCATGCCCTGGGCGCAGCCATGTGAAATTGGCAATCAGCGTGGATTGTCATGCCAACAAATTTTAGGTCGACTCCTGGCCAGGGAAAAAATACTGTCCGGGCTACCGTAAATGGCTCAGCAAAGTTTATGAAAATCAACAGCAAGAGTGTCGGTTGGGCGGTAATTTGTTTCGCGGGCGCACTCTCGCTCCATGCAGAAGTTTTCAGTTCTGGCGATAGTTTCACTCTTGACGCTAGCACTATTGTCATCGAATCGCCCGCTCCGTCATTCACCGCCGGCAAAATTTCACTCCTTTCGACACAGGCCCAGCCGCCTGCACATTTCATCGTGATGTTGCCACCTAAGCGGATTCGTTTGCACATCATCCAATCAGCGCCCGCCCAGACCGCACCGTTTGAGGTGAGGTCGCCCTTCCCCGGCGGTAACTTGCGACCGAGCTTACACTTGCTCCAATAAGGATAGTTTTCCCGTCATCAGCATCGACTCATTTCCCAGGGGTCGTGTCTTGCCAACTGAATGGCGAACCGAACACCAGCGTCAATGGGTGGTCGTGACCCGGGCAGAACACCGCATGAAAACAATTCTTATCTTATTACTCGCCTCCTCTTTGCTGTCCGAGGCTCAACCTGGCCTAACGGCGCAACCAACCCGAACGCTACGACTTGACGCTACCTCACCGAGAAATGCAGGGGGGTATACCCCACCCCCTACAGGGAGGTATATCCCTCCGGGGTATGTGGATCCTCTCACGGCTGCTCAACAGAGGGCAGAAGCAGCCAAACAAAAGTATCTCGACGCGATTAAATCAGGGGACCAGGACGCTATCTCTGCCGCCGAGAAAAACCAGAAGGAAGCCGTCGATGCTTTGAACGCTGCCATCGCCGCGGTCGAGGAGTCGCGGGTTGCTGACGAAAAGCGAACGGCTGAGCGTAAAAAGTTTTATGCGGATATAGAATTGGCCCGGAAGAAATCCGAAGCGGATCAGGCTGCAATGAATGAGATGTTGCCACTGAAATACCTGGGCAAAACGCATGACGCGCTAGGCACCTGGCTTCGACTGCAGGTGGAGAATCGCAGCACAAACGCGGTCGTCGGATTCCAGGCGCGCTGCCAGTTGCAGAACTTCTTTGGCGAAACGGTTCTCGATGCTGTCATTTCGTACGACAAGACGCTTCCGGCTCAAACCAAAACGGAAATCAGCGTGCCCATCGAAAACAACGTGGAATTGGCCCAGGCCTCCTCAGAGAAAATCACCATGCCGTTTTTTTCCATCCATGGGCTGATCTCCGAAACCGGTGAGAAGAAGACCTCGCCGTATCCACTCCGTCCGAATCGCACGCAGCCTTAAGTCCAACCGATAAGCGATAGACCAGGCAGACCGCGGATGTCACAGACCCGCGATCCGGGAATTGACGTTTCTCGTTTGGGCAACTGGCCCTTACTTTTGGCAACCGCTATAGACCTCATCAACAAAACGCCCGGAGAGGGGACGTCTCGTCCCCAACAGGCTGTTGAAAAACCCTCTTTTCGCGTAGGAGACGAGGTGACGAGTCTCAAATCCTTGGTTTTCTGCAGAGAAGTTAGAGACTCGTCACCTCGTCTCCTACATTTTCAACGGCTGCTAAAGATTTGCCCATCCATCTTCAGTAGTTTTCCCAACCGGGGACGGGACGTCCCCGCACCGTCCCGGACGGCCGGCGCCAGCCGTCTCCTGCCTGAATTCTGGCACGAAACCTGAAACTTCCTTTGGGTCTGAAACTTCAAACTTTGAACCTCAAACGTCAAACTTGGGCTTAAGAGGTTAATAAACAACCTCCTGCGAGAACGTCATACGCGTAGGACGCCCAAATCCTATCGTCCGAAACTGGTCTTTCGGCGTAAGGTATGAAAATCGGACCATAAAAAACGACCGCATGAGTTCAAGGACCAATTTCCGACTGTCCGGAAGAGCCTCTTACGCGTAAGTACAGTTCCGGACCGTAAAAAGTCGCGTCATACGCGTAAGACGTCTCTGCCGACAGTCCGGACGAGGCGCCATACGATAAAACTGGTCAAAAGACGCCAAAAAGGAGCGTCATACCCATATGACGCCTCCTCCGGACCGTCGGAACTTGGTCCTTACGCGTAAGAGGCACCTCCGGACGATGGAAAATTACGACTCGGTGCCCTGGTAGAAGTTTCCGACCGTCCGAAACTGGTGCATACGCATATGAGGTTCCTTCCGACGGAGGGAAATTACGCCTCATACGTATGGGACAGTTCTCCGACAGTCCAAAATTGGTCCTTGAGCGTATGTCCCCACTTTCGGACCGTCCGAAATTACGACTTGGCCGTATGTCCCCAACTTCCGACGCCGGAAAGTTGTTACTCGATGCCAAAGTCGCCGTTTCCCATCACGGTTTTTTGTTCCGAAGGCGTATGTCCGGTTTCGAAAGCATTTTCTCGCCGCGAAATAATTTGCACTTGGCATCAGGACAGCTCGTTTATTTTACATTGCTCGGTGGCGGCAGCTCTCACACCGCATCCTTTTTCTGCCAAAACCGCCAAAAACTCTTTCCCGCCACGTCCACTCGACCTCGATGCGTCCACCGCATTTTCGCCCACACTCCAGAGAAGTCCTTTGGGGGCTGAGTAATGGCGCTGGGCGTTGCCCTCAGAACATTGGTTCGGTTCTTCGCTGTTTTCGGTGGAATGAAACGCGAGTATTGGCGTTTTTCTGCAAAGTGTTGGCGTCCCTGATCCGATGAACGACTCTCCCTCACCCTAACCCTCTCCCGCTGGGAGAGGGAATCAGAGGGCCGTGGGTTTGCCCGGGATCTCGGGCGGTGCGCAGTGCCAGGCGTGGACTGAATGGTTTGACAACGGAGGCGCAGGTCCCTCTCCCAGCGGGAGAGGGCTAGGGTGAGGGAGAAAACATCCTGATACCAACGCGGCTTCCATCTCTGCGAGATACATTTGCATTCCACTGAAAACATCGAAGAACCATTGGTTGAACCGGCTGTATGCAAAGAGGTTGCGTGGGATTGCTGATCCCCTGATTCAATGTGTGCACAAAATGGGGACAAAGTGTGAATAATTTTCACCGATTCGTAACAGTTAAAACCTTGTTTATTCATCGGGGAAAGGACATTCTCGGCGACCATTAAGACGTGCAAACCCCCACGTTTTGATCCAACCAAACAATGAACGCAACCGATACCCAAGGTGCCGCGGCCCAGCGCCAGCGAAGGTTCATTTACTCTCAGAAAACCACCGTTAGCCGCTCAAAGCCTGTTTATGAAAATCCACTCGAATGATCCTGTTTATTCAAACCATTCCTCGCTGATGAAAAGACGATTACTAACTTCTGTCAGTGTGGCGTTGGCACTATTGGCGAATGGTCTGGATGCGTTCGCAATCAATATTTCCACTGGAAGCACGATCACGGAGAATTTTAACAGCATCGGAACCGCGGCGAGTACGCCAGCCCCGACAGATTGGAAAGTGGATCAGACCGCTTCTGTAAGAACTCTAGGCGCTTATAGCACCGCTGTGACGAGTACTACGTTGAACGCTGGCAACGGGATGAGTGGGACTGCACAAGGTGCTATTTACAATTACGGCGCTGGAGTCGCTGGCTCGGCCACAGATCGTGCCATCGGCTTTCTAACCAGCAGTACGGCTGGGGCTATTAAGACCGGTAACCTCTATACCAAATTACTAAATAATGGAGTCAATGAGGTTACGAGTCTCACGATTTCCTACAGTGTGGAAAAATACCGAACTGGCTCCAACGCGGCGGGTTATCAGTTTCAGATGTATTATTCGTTCGATGGAACGAGTTGGACGAGCGCCGGAGCGAATTTCCTGACCGCATTTGTTGCTGATGGAGCGACTGCCGGATATACGACTGCACCAGGAGCAACGGTCAGCGTTTTGTCACAAAATCTTACGGTGAGTGTGCCGGCGAGCGCTACTCTCTACTTATGCTGGAGCTACTCGGTTTCGTCAGGATCAACTGCATCGTCTGCACAGGGACTCGGCATTGACGATGTTAGCATCACTGCCAACGCTACGGTTGCGACGGCCCCCACCGTCACCACGCAGCCGACGGGTCGGACCAACAATGCCGGGACGACGGCGACGTTTTCTGCTTTCGCAGGTGGCACGCCCACTTTGCTCTATCAATGGCAGAAAGGTGGAACGAACCTCATCAACGGCGGCAATGTCTCCGGCGTCACCACGACCAACCTGACCATCACTTCCGTCCTGGGCGCTGATGCCGGTAGTTACAGCCTGTTCGTCACCAATGCCGCTGGAGGAACCAATAGTTCAACGGCCACCTTGACCGTTGTTGATCCCATTATCTCCAGCTCACCAGTCAGCCAAACACGCGGACCGGGCGGTGCCGTTACCTTTGCGGTCACGGCCGCAGGAACGTCACTCTCTTATACCTGGCAAAAAGGTGGCACGAATCTCGTCGACGGCGGCAATGTCTCCGGCGTCTCGACCACCAATCTGGTCCTGACCAGTTTGTCCGCAGGGGACGCGGGAAATTACCAGGTGATCGTGAGCAACGTTTATGGGGCAGTGACGAGTTCGGTGGCAATCTTGACGATTGATAATCTGACGATCGTGTCGCAGCCGACGAGCGTGACCAATAATTATGGAACCACGGCCAACTTCAGCGTGACCGCTTCGGGTTCCGGCACCCTGGCGTATCAATGGCGCAAGGATAGCGTGAACCTGGTGGATGGCGGACAAGTTTCCGGAGCCACCACCACCAACCTCACCCTGACGGGTGTGGTGTTCACCAACGGCGGCAGTTACACGGTAGTGGTCACGAATGATTCGTCCAGCACGACGAGCTCGGCAGGCGTCCTGACGGTGGTTGATCCGATTATCACCTCGCAACCGACCAACCTGACGGTTGGTGCGGGAACCACGGCGACCTTCACGGTCAGCGCCTCCGGCACCGCTCCGCTCACCTATCTATGGAAGAAAGCAGGAGTCAATGTTTCCGGTTCGAACATTTCCGGGGAAACAACGGCGACGTTGACCATTACGAACTGCGCCCAGGCGGACGCCACGAACTATTTCGTGGTGGTCAGCGGGGCAGGGAGCCCGGTCACCAGTTCCACCCCCGCTCTCACGGTGATTAATCCACCGACGATTACCACCAGCCCGACCAGCCGCACGAACAATGCCGGCGTGACGACCACGTTCAATGTGGTCGCGAGCGGAACGGGCCTGACCTATCAATGGCAGAAGACCGGGACCAACATCTCGGGCGCGACGTTGTCGAGCTTGAGCCTGACGAACATCCTGGCCGCCGACGCGGGTAATTATGTGGCGACCGTCAGTAACATCGGTGGATCCACGAACAGCGCTGCGGCGGTCCTCACCGTCATTGACCCGGTCATTACCTCCCAGCCGAGGGATGCCGCCGTGCAGGTGGGCGGGACAACCAATTTCAGTGTGGTCGTTTCAGGGACCCCGACGATCGGTTATCAATGGAAGAAGAACGGATCGAATCTGAGCGATGTCGGGAGCGTGACTGGTTCGACGACTGCAACCCTGACGATTTCCGGCGCGGCGCTGGCTGATAACGGGACTTATTCCGTGGTGGCCACGAATAGCGCGGGGTCCGCGACCAGCAGCAGTGTGGCATTGCAGGTTGTCACGGCGCAGGGCGAAGCGATCCTGGCGACCGGATCTTATAGTCAGAACTTTGATACGATGGGAACAGGCACCAATCTACCGGCGGGCTGGTTGATGTCACCGCCGGGAGCGGCGTCACCCACGTTCGGTGCGGTGAATAATTCCAACATCGTTACCCAGGTCTCGAGCAGTGGCGGCCCAACGACCGGTGGACGTTATAACTGGGGAACCTCGACGAACAGCGGAGATCGTGCGATCGGGTTCATGACTTCAGGCAGTTACGCCTCGCCGAGCAGCATTATGTCGGGCTTTTACAACGCGACCGGCAGCAACATCGTTGCGTTGACCCTCTCGTTTGATACGGAACGGTATCGCATCAATTCCAATACGGCTTCCAATTCATTTTATCTTTCAACGGATGGCACCAACTGGACCCCTTACACGGTGGGCGACAGTGGGGTTTTCAGCACAGGCTCAAGCGCCTATTTCTTTGGTGACGGCACGGTGGTAAGCAAGTCGTTTACACTGTCTAATTTGAGCATCACCAACAACGGCCGTTTTTATCTGCGTTGGAATTTTGTTAATACGGGCAGCTCGAGCTCACAAGGATTGGGATTGGATAACGTCGTCTTGAGCGCGACGCTCGGAAATCCTCCGGTGATCACGACAGATCCGTTGAGCCAGACGGTCGATCCGGGAACGACGGTGAACTTTATTGTCGCGGCCACAGGAACGGAACCGTTCAGCTATCAATGGCGCAAGGCGGGAAGTCCGTTGAGCAATGGCGGGAATATTTCCGGTGCGACCAATGCGACGTTGACCATCGGCACGATCGGGATCAATGACGCGGTGAGTTATGACGTGGTGATCACAAACTTTGTTGGTTCCGTGACGAGTTCGGTGGCGACGTTGACCCTGACCAACGGCGCGGCCATTGTGACGCAGCCGGTGAGCCAGACCAATAACCCCGGCGCGACGGTGATCTTTAGCGTGACGGGGAGCGGCGCTGAACCTCTGGTCTATCAATGGCGCAAAGACTCGGTGAATTTGACCAACAGCGGCACGGTGACCGGAGCCACCTCGACGAACCTGACGTTGAACAACATCACGCAAAGCGATGCTGGTGGTTATTCTGTGGTGGTGACGAACGATGCCGGAATCGCGGTGAGTTCGACGGCCACCCTGACCGTGACGATCCCGCCGACGATCACGACCCAACCGGTCAGCCAGACGGTCTGGCAAGGAACCAACGTCACGTTTACTGTCGCGGCGAGTGGAACGACTCCGTTCACTTATCAATGGTATTTTGCCACCAATCCGCTGAGCAACCAGACCAATGCAACCTTGAGTCTGACTGGCGTGACCACGAACCAGAGCGGTTCATATTACGTTAGCGTCACCGGCCCGGCCGGGACCACCAACAGTGCGACGGCAACATTGACCGTTACTCCGCCGATCAGCGCGACGATCGCTTATCTGCGCACGCTGGTGGACAATGTGAACTGGGTCCCCACCGATACGACGAATATCTTCCAGGTTGAAGGAACCGTGACGACGCATACCAATATCTCCAGCGCGGCAGATGCCTCGTTCTATATTCAGGATGCTACGGCTGGGATCAATGTGTTCTACACCGGCGGCGGCGCGTTCCGTCCGCAAGCGGGCGACAACGTCCGCATCATTGGAAAGCTGACGCACTTTAACGGCCTGTTGGAAATCGCATTGACGGCTTCCAACCCGACCCATGGCGCGAGCATCCTGAGCACGAACAACGCGTTGCCGACGGCGCAGTATGTGGCGTTGAGTTCACAAGCCAACACGGCTCTGATGGAATCGCTGGAAGGCAGCCGCGTGGTGATCTCGAATGTATTCATTGATCTGACGGCCGCTAATTTCGCAATCAATTCGACGATCAAGGTGACCAATGCCAATGATCTGACGGAAACCATCGACATCCGTATTGATACGCGCGTGACCGATTTCACCGGAAAAGCGAAACCGACCTACGCCGTGGCGATTATCGGTGTGCTTGGACAATTCGATAACTCGAATCCGCGCGATAGCGGTTACCAGATTATCCCGACCCGTTTCGTGGATGTGCTGACGCCGTTGCCGACCATTACGCAGCAACCGGTCAGCAGCACCAACCACGTGGGAGACAACGTCAGTTTCACTGTCACGGCGACGAGCCCGGTGGCGTTGACCTACCAATGGTATTTTGCCGATAATCCGTTGAGCAATCAGACCAATGCAACCTTGAGTCTGACCAGCGTGACCACCAACCAAAGCGGTGCTTACTACGTCAGCATCACCAGCGTAGCGGGAACCACGATCAGTGCGACGGCAACGTTGAGTGTAAGCAAAGCCACTCCAGTGATCACCTGGGAGAATCCGTCCAGCATTGCTTATGGAACGGCCCTCAGCGACACCCAATTGAATGCAACGGCAGCTTTCGGTGCGACTCCGGTCAGCGGCACCTTTACCTACACGATCGCTGGCTCACTCCCCGCTTCCGGCGCAGTCTTGAGACCCGGTGCGAGCCAGGTTCTGACCGTCAACTTCGTTCCCAACAATACGACTAACTACAATACCCCTGAGGCCAAGACAGCCACCATTACGGTGACGGCTAAATCTCTGACAGTATCCGCAACCTGCTTGAACAAGCTCAACGATGGACCGACCTCCGGCACTCAGACCCAGGGTGACGACAGTGTG
>JAQGOU010000274.1 GCA_028293445.1 Verrucomicrobiales bacterium
GGTGTCACTGGCCGTTCCCGACGCAATCAAAATGCCCAGGGTTCCATTGCCCGTGATACTGGAAATCGTGACCGTCCGGTTGGTGCCACTCCCCGAAACAGCCATGGCTCCGTTGGCCGTCCCAGTCGCGTTCAACGTGATATTATTCGTCACTAACGTACTGGAATTAAAATTCGCGTCCGCATACGTCACCGTATAAGTAACCGCCCCTGCTCCGGTGACGTTGGCCGAAGGAGATGAAATACTAATCGTTGGTGATGTCGTATCGATGATAATGTTTTTGTTGGCGCCGAGCGAACCGCTTGCGCCTGGACTAGCTAAGGTCAACGCCGAACTGGTTCCGCTATTCGCAATAGTGCCTCCGTTCAAAGTTAATGCTCCGGTGGAAGAGTAGTCGAGATCCGCGCTGGTTTCCCCTGCTCCGATAACATAATTAAAAGTCAAGGTGGCACCACCGCTGCCACTGGAATAATTCGCGAAAACCGATCCACCTGAATTCAATTGCAAACGAGGCGTGCCAGTCACCGTCACGGCAGAACTAAAAGTCACAGTGATAGCAATCGTTTGTCCGGCTTTATAAGATCCATTCGCGGTGGTGGCATTCACACCCGTGACAGACGCCGCGCTGACGACCTCTTCCATCGCCCCCACCGTCAATCCAGATCCAGCAAGACTCAGAAACGAAGCAACAGCCCCACTGCTCAAATTGACGGTGTAAAGGATTTCGGATGCCAGGAATTGATCCCAGACGAAAGCCCGGCCATTGGGAAGATCAAGTGCGAGAGCGTTGGGGTTCTTGATAAGATTGTTATCCATCACCTTCACAGCCGTGCCGCCTGCCAAAGGAATTTTCCACAGACTGTCTCCGGTAGCTGGAGAGCCACTCGCACCACTGATGAAATAGAGCAAACTATTAACGGTATCGACTTTCATGGCAGCCACGGTCAATCCAGTTCCGGTTATACCTGAAACAGTCGCCACGGCTCCGCTCGTGAGATTAATTGTATAGATCGCTTCAGAACCGGCAAACTGATCCCAGACGAAAGCCCGGTTATTGGCGATATCAAGGGCCAAAGCGTTGGCATTCTTGATAAGATTGTTATCCATCACTTTGGTAGCCGTGCCGCCCGCCAAAGGGATTTTCCATAAGCTATCTCCCGTCGCGGGATTGCCGGAGGCAGCACTAATGAAGTAAAGCAAACTATTCGCGCTATCCACTTCCATCGCCTGAACGGTTAAACCTGTCCCCGTTATGCCTGACACGGTCGTGAGAGCTCCGCTCGTCAGATTAATGGCATAGAGTGCCTCAGAGCCTGCAAACTGATCCCATACAAAAGCTCGATTATTCGCGACGTCAAGGGCCAGAGCATTGGCATTTTTGATCGTGTTGTTATCCAAAATGGTCGTACCTCCCGTTCCATCTGTGTTGATCACCCGGAGCCCGTCACCCGCCGCGGGTGTACCGGTAATTGCCGTTATATAATATAACTTATCGACTAACAAATAGGGATAATCCTCATTTCCCGGAAAGTTAAAAACAGTTTGCGAACGGACCTGGCCCGAGCCCACTTCAAGCGTCCAGTCTCCACCCAACCTGGAATCGCCCGTAAAATTATCTGATGCCGCCACCGAGGCGCCGGTTTGCTTGGCGAACGTATCGAGAAATACTTGCCCCGCTTCTCCCTTTCCTACATTGCATCCGTAAAGAAAAATTTCTCCATCCTGGCCCAAAGCCTGGCGACATGCGTCAAGCATCGCCACCTGTTGTTCCAGGTTCGAAGCATTAATCCGCGCGGCCCCGAGGAGCAGACTTCCCTCACTGCCATGGCTGATGATGTGAATGCTCTGCAAACGCCTCCCAGAACGGTTGAAGCTCTTTAGTCGTGCGGCAATTTGGCTTGGTTCCTCTTGTGTCGGGTCGAGAAGAAACACTTCATTACCGGGTGTTACCGATCTCAGCAGAATCGAGCTTCCTTCAATCCCACCATCGATGAAGACAACGCTGAACGGTTTCGTTTGGTTCGGTGTCGCCTCTCCAATACCGCCAACAACGCTAAAAAGCCCAACAGAGATCAGAATCGAATAATTGACCGCTGCACGACACACCAATCTTTTCAATTTTTTCATAACGGACTTTACTTCGGTCTTGAGGGGATAACTCCAGCACCGGTCCGATGGCTGAACGGCAATAAAAATAGAAGCGCCCTCCCATAGGAAGGGCGCTTCATTGACTAAATTAGTTACGGCTCGGAAAAACGCCCGACGTGCAGATCACATAATTGACACACGTGTAAGGATGAAGGTTGGTATGCGGCTGGCTTCCGCCGATTGTGCTGATCGATGCCGGATTTAAGAGTGCATTGGGAGCAGTCTCGAATTGTGGATCCTTTGCAGTGCCATCGTCATTCGTTGCGGTGTCACCAGTGCCGGATATGAAGCTATTAGCGGGAGAAGCCACCGTCGCCGGTCCGGTATTACAGGCAAGCGAATGAGAATGAGCAGGTATCTGACTGGTGATAAGGGTAACACTTTCTACACCGCCCTGCTGTCCCAGAGTATAGGACGAGAGTCCGGGGCCCTGGCCGTTTCCAGCTGGAACGCGGCCACGCAAATCAGGCAACGCAAACGTTTGCACACCATCTCCGCCGTAGGTCGTGCCCAGGATGCTGAACAATGCGCTGTTCTGAGCAATGGACAAGAGCTGTCCCTGACAAAGCGCCCAACCCCGTGGGGCAAAATTTCCAGCGAACATAACGATTTGACCGATGAATGCTTCTGACATAGGTGTTTATCCTTTTTGTGTGGTTAGTATTTGTCTTCTTGGAACCCTTTATTGAAGTCCCGCGCTCCATGTCTCATGGGTGCCCGCGGACCCTAGTCAACTTGTAATTCCGTGTAAAGCATTTCCGCACAACTCCTTAGAGGATTGCCCACGCCAAGATTCCGAATCTAAAGCCGTATCGGCTTCTGAGGGCGTTATTCCGAGCGCAACCGTTCGTTCTCCAGTTTTTGAAAAAGGCCGCCAAGTTTTTGTTCGCTGAGATGGCGAATGACTTCGGTTGCTTCACGCCTCTTTCGTTCCGTGTCGCTCTCAAACGAAAAGGAAGGATTCTTGGCGCTAAATCGCGAGGCCATCAGCATGGTCTCCATTTCGCTGCCTGAAAAATCCGCGCGCCAGAATTTCGTCAACGCCGGCCAGACCGCGTGCGGCAATTGGAGATAGTTGACCAGCATTCCCCCTCCCCCGGATTGCGCCACCAAAGCCGCTTCACAAATTTTCTGAAGTACGCAGGCGCAATATTCTTCCAGAGACATCGTGGGTTCTCCACGAGTCAATCCGAAGATCTCGGGCTGCAAAACTCCCGGAATCATCTGCGTCCCCGTCTGGTTATGATGAGAAACCATCACTTCAACCGGGTCGCGATAGAGAAAAATCCACGGCACATCCGGAAATGCTTTTCGGATCAACGGCAGAAATAAAGTGTGCCAGCTATCAAACTTAATGAAGTGATACTGCTCGTTGCCCGTTCGACGCTGTCCTAACGCATTCACGATTCCTCGTAGCCAATCAATCCTTTGCGAGTCAGTGATGGCTGGATTCCCAAACTGCATTCGCATCGCCGCATCCATCGGAACCGCCTCCGAGATCACAATGTTTTTTTCCAGGGCTGCCAGCATTTGCGCGATCAACGTCGACCCGCAGCGCGACATGTGAAAAATAAACCCGGTCGGTGAAATCCCAGGCTTTAATTGCTCCAGCCTTTCGATCGGAGTCTGATGCCGAAAGAGCGCGTTGGCGGGATGATGCAGCGCTTTTCCAATCGTCTGCTCGAAGAACGGTTCGGTAAAACGTTTGGAACCCAGATAGCACCAATCCACAAACGGATGTGATCTGTTCCAATAAACACGGATCGGAACCCAGCCTTCGAGAAGTGTGCTCTCCATTAAACCCACCTTTCCATCCACGCCCGGCGATTTTCTCTTAATGACGCCTGAACTTGTTCCGCCGAAAAGTTAAAGCCGCGTTCCGCGCCGCATTGCACGACCAGTGAAATGAAATGATCCAGACCGTCTGTGCCCCGCAATTTCTTCTGCAATTCTACATCGCGTAGAACGATCTCATAGAACCGTTGCCAGTCTTCGTGAAGGCGATTGGTATTTTCAACGTCGGACATCTAAAAGCTTTTCCTGCAAAAGAATACCTTGTGTCAAAGAGATTTCCGTACTAAATCAGATTCCGACCATGACACCGTCCAGTTTAAAACTGCCGTTACAATTCGACATCTCTCTCTTGCAACGTGATTTGAGCCAGGTTTTAAGCAGTGAATTCATTCCTCACTTCAACACCCGTTATTACGAAGGTGATTGGAATGTCGTGCCACTACGGTCGATCGAAGGACGCGCCGACCACATTTATCCTGATCCCACAGCGCAGAAAGCATTTGCCGACACCGCGATTTTGAAACGTTGCCTTTATGTTCAGGAAGTTCTGGCGACATTCAAGTGTCCGTTCCAATCGGTCAGGTTCCTCCGGCTGAAGGTCGGTTCCTCCATCAAAGAACATAAGGACTACAATCTCTCGCTCGAAGACGGTGAAGCGCGCGTGCATATTCCGGTGGTGACTAATCCTGAGGTCGAATTCGTGCTCGATGGGAAACGGATCGATATGAAAGAGGGCGAGTGCTGGTATCACAATTTCAATTTATCCCACCGCATCGCCAATCGAGGCACGACCGACCGCGTGCATCTGGTCCTCGACTGCAATGTGAATGATTGGTTCCGTGAGCTTTTATTTTCCGCCATTCGTCCCGCCTGATTGATCGTTTCGGCTCGAGGCAGCGAAACTGGACCCAGCCATTTTTGCCGTTTACATCTTGACTTCTCTTCGAGGAAATTTCAGCGTTCGCGCTGTATCCGACTCAAACTCATCTGGATAGCTTTGCAGGGAAGTTTATGAAAAACATATTAGCCTGGACGGTGGCCGTCGCTTTGATCCTCACCGAAATTGGCTGTAGCACCACGGGACAAAGCCAAAAACAATTAGCTCGCGTCGCCAAAGATTGGTGCATGGTCGTCCGCGCCAGCCAGGTCATTCCCGTTTATCCGCTGACGGAAGACTTGCAGCCCGGCGATATTTTTCTCGTGCAGACCCGTGAGGAGGATCAAATCAGTCTCTACAAGGAAAAGGGTTTTCTACCCCTGGACCAATTGATCGCGCGTCTCCAACCAACGAATTACCAGACGTTCTATCTCAATTCCTATGGGATCCGAACGAACCACAACACGCCCTATCATTGGACTTTTCCGGACGATCCGAAAAACGGAATAACCAATGCGCCTCGCGCGGCGTTTCCCTCCTACAATTTTTCTGTTAAAAGCGGTGGCGGGATCAATCTCGCCCTTCCCGTACAAGGCGTGCCTGTCGCGCTGAACCTCATGGGCGCACGTAGCGCTCAAGGCTCCATCACCATCGCTGATGCTTATACCTACGGCGTGGATATCGATTCCCTTCTGAAACAAGTTTACGACTGGTCGAAAACCGTGCCGCTCGACAACTATGTTCCTAGTGAGAGCACCAATTATATTCGCGTCGTGAGCCGGGTTTATCTGACCGGGCGGGTGAATATCTCGATGTTCAACGATTCAGCAGTCGGAGCAGCGGCTTCGGGCGGCGCGAGCAAACCGGTAGGTGTTTTAAATCTGACCACCAACGATAGCACCGCCAATTATGCCGCTGTTCTCAGTAATTTAAACAGCAGTGTGGAATCATCCGTGGCGCCGGGCGGAAGCTTGAAATTTGCGGCGGCGAACAGTCGTTCGGTTTCCATGGCGGAAACCTTTCCACGACCACTGGCCATTGGCTATTTGGGGTTTGACCTGCCGATTTTGCCGGGAGGACGGTTGGGATCGCCGGTTTCCACCCATTCGAAAATCACTCAGATGAAAGTTAACCCGCCCCGCCCCACCCTGTTTGAGCCGGATGATAACAATGCAAAACTCATTGATGCCTGGGTCAGAAAAGATGCCGCCCACCTGACGCAATTGAAAAGCTGGTTGACCGAGCAAGGTTATGATGGCCACGGGATCACCAACATCCTCAACGGCACGGATTACACCGCACTTCGGGCCAAAATTGTTTCCCAATTCCAAATTCAATAGAGTTATGCCACCTGATAAAACCAATCTTCCGCAGCCGAGTTTGCCACAGCCGATCACGGATGTGCCGCAGGCCAACGTCGGCCAGATTGTGCAACGCTTTCTTGATTTCGATGATGTGAAAAAGCTGCACGTCAAAATTCAGGCCAATGGAAAATTCACCGTCAGCCCCCGCAGTCCCGACAGCACAAAGGTTTAGTCTCTGGAAACTCA
>JAQGOU010000324.1 GCA_028293445.1 Verrucomicrobiales bacterium
GTCACAAAAGAAATCGGTATGCTTCAGGAGTTCCATTGCCTCCTCGGCCCGCGGCAAATGGCTTCCCGGTTTTGCCTGTGCGGCGCACGCGCGATTAATGATGATGCGATCAATCAGTTGCGCAATGGATCGATTCACGCTGTCACGTTAAGCGGAATTTCTTGGTTGTCATCGGGCAATCTGCTTAATCTTTATTATGAACTTCAGGCGTGTGCTGCAGACTATTTTGATTCCCACATTGATCGTCACCGGCAGCGTTTTGCTAAAGGCCGAAGAGAAGGCGACAAATAAGGTCAATGCGCCGTCCGTCAACACGAACAGCTGGCAATCATTGTTCGATGGAAAAACGCTGGCGGGTTGGAAGGTTACAAACTTCGGCGGCGCGGGCGAAGTCCACGCGGAGAAAGGGGAAATTAAATTGGATATGGGGGGTGAGTTGACCGGTATCTCCTGGACGAACGGCGGATTGCCGACCGTGGATTATGAGGTGGAGTTAGACGCAATGAAAATTGACGGCAACGATTTCTTCTGCGGTCTGACCTTCCCCGTGAAGCAGAAGTTTTGCAGTCTTATCGTCGGCGGGTGGGGCGGAACGGTGATCGGGTTGTCCAGCATTGACGGAATGGACGCGTCGGAAAACGACACCACCAAGAGTCGCTATCTGGAACGGAATAAATGGTTTCACATCCGCGTACGTGTCGAAGCTGAGAAGATTCAAATGTGGCTCGGCGACGAGCAACTCATCGACGTAACGACCAAGGACCGAAAAGTGGGACTGCGCGCGGGCGACATCGAACTTTCACAACCCCTCGGCATTGCCACGTGGCAAACCAGCGCGGCGTTAAAGAATCTCCGGTTGCGTAAACTTTAACGGCCGTTCACCTCGCACGGCGCTCAAGGATTAAGGATCCGGTAGTAACGTTGCGGAGGCAGCGGCGTCGTTGGATCTTGAAACCCCCCCGCCCCGGCTCCGTCCGTCGTCACGACTCCATTATTACCCACCGTCGCTAAGGGCTGCCACGTTGACCCAAGGCTGTCTGTGTATTGGATCGTATAGCCCTTGTTGGGAAGCCCGGAAAAAGTAGCGGCACCTGCGGTCGCAGTCGTGAGCACGCGGGATTGGGCGTCACCGGTGCTTGGGCTGAATTGCAACGAGAGGTCCGTTCCGTTCGAGGTCACGCTGAAGCTTCCACCCGCAACGGAATTCGACGCACTGAAATGATCCACGATGACGAACTTGTTGGCGTTAAAATTTGTAATGCCGCCTCCGGTGGTGTGAACGAGAACCCAGTTCGTCGTGCTGGAACTGTTCCAATTGGTCAACGTTTCCAATGCGGTAATATCAAGCGTCAAAGTGGTTGCCGCGATATCGAGGCTGCTTGCGACAAGCGAGTCGGCACCGGCATTGTTTAACTCCCACACGTAGGTGGCGCCGGTATTGAGGGTGACGGCTCCATTACTCGTCACTGTCAAGGTCCCGACAGTCATTCCGGGAGAGAGGGTACCGGAAACGTTCACGCCTCCGAGAACCGTGCCACTGCCTTTCAATGTTTTGCCTGAACCAACAACGAACCCGCCAGAAATGGCAGAAACATTGAAGGTGGCGCCCGCGGCGGCCGAGATGATTGCGCTGTTACTCAAGGAAGCGCTCGCACCGAGCGTCAAGGTTCCGCTAGAGATGGTGGTGTTACCTGAATAGGTATTCGTGGCGCTGTTCAGGATAAGAATGCCCGCTCCGGCCATGGTGAGGGAACGCGGGCCGTTGGTTTCACCAATGCCGCCATTAAAGGTGTTCGTATTCTCGACGGTGAGAGTGCGATTACCCGTGAGAGTGGCCGGACCCGAAAAAGTGAGATTGTTATTCGAAAACGTCACGTTACCCCCCAAACTGACTGGAACACCGATCGTCCTGGCCGTGGCATTGTTCCCACGAAATGCGGTGGTGTTGACGAAGCTTAAAGTTCCTGTCCCAACCGCCGCGTTGTTCCCGATCTGCACAGTTCCGCCTCTCAAAGTAAGGCCCCCTGAAAACGTGTTCGCGGCGGTGAGTGTAACAACGCCGGATCCCATTTTCGTCAGGCGACCGACGCCGGAAAGGGCCTGGCCGATGGTGTAATCCTGGCCATTGCTATCATTGGTGAGGCCGCCGCTTTTTATTTCGGCTGTCGTTAAACCGGTGAAAAAGGCTGCGGGCGAACTGGAAAGCGCCCGCAAAATAGACCCATCAAAACTGATCGTGGCAGTACCGTTGGCACTAACTTTTTTGATTTGAACGGGCTCCAATACCCCGCCGATCATGTCGTAGCTGCCGGTTCCGCCCGTCGTCGTGTTGTTGCAGAAGCTGATGGTTGAACCGGTGTTGGTTCCACCGGTTTGAATCACTGAGCCGATTCCACCCGCGGCGTTTGGAATGAAAATACTGTTGGCGGATCCGCGCATCGTGCTGTTATCGATAATCAACTGCCCGGAAACGCCCGTAAAATCCCCCACGCGAATGTTGCCAAGTGACACGGTGTTACTAAAAACGGCATTGTTCGTAAGAATCAGTTTTGATGCGGTCGGAGTTGTGCCGGAAGTGATCCGGACCCCGCCAGCGGTTGTCAAAGAGCCGCCATCGTTGATGTATTCGATATTGTTCAAGATCATTGCCGGCGTATTGACCGCTTGAACATGGGTCCCTTTTAACCGGAGGCGGCCACCGCCGATATAAGTGTGGTCGCCAGTGGCACCGATCGTGTTGGTCCCGGAAATAACCAGTTCACTACCGCTTGCCACGCTAAAGAACCGTCCAGTAGTGCCCCAGGCCAAGTTCAGGGCAGCCGTGTTGGTCCCTGTTGAATTGGTGATTCCAGTGCTCAAGGTCAGGTCATTGCCATAAAGGACAAACGCATCGGAATCAAAACGAAGCCCCGGAGTGCTCGTCAGGGTCAGATCATTGGTGTTGCTCAAACGTGATGTGCCCGAAAAAATTAAAAGATCGCCATCCACCGGCGTCGCATCCCAGTTACCGGCCGTGCTCCACAACGAGTCGCCTGCTGCGCCACCCAACCACGTTCGATCCGCGGCCTGCCCCACAGATTGCCCTAGAAAAATGGAACTTAATAAAGCCAGGGTGGCCGACACATGACGTAAGGAGAAAATAGGGTTCATATCAGGTTTTTAAGGGTTGGTCTTTGTGTCTGGAATGGCTCTATGCGAGCAGGCGATTGCTACAAGTTTGTGCGTTTTTGATCGCATGGACGTCTGAGTGAGTAGCAAGCCTAACAGACAATTTTTCTCGCGAAAAGTTTGTTTTGCAGTGAGGACTGTAGGGGATTGGATGAATTTCTTCTGCGGGCAGTTTCCCGAACGGCTCAATAAGCTGAACCAGATTGGCGCAACAACCGGAGCGCGGCTGTGTGCGAAGCATCAGCCGCAGCAGGCTAAGGTTGCAATGATAGCTTCAGGACGGCTTACCGCCTGATGCCTGGACGTCGATGTGCCTACTTCGATCGGAACTGCTGTTCCTCGTCTTTGAAGAGAATATTGAACGTGGTCATCGAACCGTAACATTTTGTGATGTATTGCTGCATGTCCACTTTTTCGGCGTCGCTGAGTTGCGCATGCGCATTGATCTTCTGTTCGAGCACACGGAAGTTATTTCGCATCATCACGATTTGGTTGTAGACAAAAACCCAAGTAATTCTTAGCATTTCGTTATGATTCGCGAGATTGACAGCACCCAAACAGGCCAAACGAAGACGTGTTTTTCGTATATTCGGTTTTCGAGTGGGAAGCAGGCCAAAGGCAACAGCGAAGACCGTCAGCTAGAGATTGCGCCGAAGGTGGCGCGGGACAAGGGATGGGTATTAGACGAAAGCCTTAATTTGGCTGACCTCAGCCTCTCTGCTTTCAAGGAAGCGAACCTCGGGCCAAAGGGGAAATTGTCGGGAGTCTTAGAAGGAGTTAAGAGCGGTAAGATTCCAAGGGGAACCGTGATGATTATCGAGGCTCTGGACAGATTAACGAGAGCGGAACTCGACAAAGCTTATGACCTGTTTCGCGATTTGCTTCGTGCGGGATTGGAACTTTACGTTGAAAAGGGGCAAAGGCACTACACAAGGGAGAGCCTTAAGAATCCGATTGACCTTCTCATTGCCATTGTCGAGTTGAACGCGGCAAATGCATTTTCCGCATTGCTCTCTGAGCGTGTTGGCAAGGCTTGGAAGAAAAAGCGCGAGGCATTAGCTGCTGATGGAAAACGGCTGACAAAGAAAGTTCCAGGATGGTTGGAGGGCGCGACCTTAAAGCCAGTTCCTGAACGCGTGGCAATCGTCAAAAGGATTTTCAAGTTGTATGATGACGGAATCGGTATTTCTTCCATTGTGAAGAAGTTAAACGGCGAAAAAATTCCTACATGGGGCGGCATCCGATTGAACAAAAAAGGGGTCTGGAATCCGTCTTACGTATCACAGGTATTGCATTCTCGGGCTGTCATTGGTGAGTTTCAGCCTCACATCACAAGAAATGCGCCGACAGGCACTTATTACAAACGCATCAAAGCAGGGGACCCGATTAAGGATTATTACCCGTCCATCATCTCGCCTGAACTTTTTTACGGCGTTCAAGCCAAGTTGGGAGATAACAGGAAAGCACCGAGGACGGAGAAGATTGGTAATTTGTTTTCTGGATTGGCTTACTGCAAATGCGGTCAGAAGATGTATTTGGCCGACAGTGGCGCGAGAAAGTATTTTATGTGTTGGGGCAAGCTCAAAGGTCTTGGGTGTCATGCGCCTTCGATGCGTTACGAGCCGATAGAGGCTGCATTATCAGATTATTTAGAGAATTATCCCGAATGGTTTGTGAAGCGCGAAACACCAGAGGAAAATCAAACAGATACTCTGCGCGGGAAACTGGCGGAGGTTCAAAGCCAGATTGATAACATCACCAAGGCTCTGATGATTTCAGTTAACGAGGCTCTGGTTTTGAAACAGGCAGACTTGGAAAGTGAAAAGAAAACGATTCAGGAGAAGATAGAACATTTTCACGCTAAAACGGTGAGTGGCGAAGGGGACGAAGAACAGCTTGAATATTTCCGTAAAAACATCCGCAAATTAAGTTCTAATCTTGAGTTGCGCCGTCGGGTTCAAGGCTGGCTTCGGGGCAACGTCACACGGATTGATTGCCGAATGGTTGGAGACAGGCCAGAAGTGGTTATGGACAGCACGTCCCACGGCATCGAATTCAAAGCCCATTTGTGGGTCGATTAAGCCCCCGCAAGTGCTCGGTCTAAAAGGTTTTTTACGCTCTGCGCTGCGAAGTCCTTCCCGTTTGGGGTTTGAAAGCCTCTGGCATTAAGGCAGCCAGCAATTCCGCGTAAGCTAGTGACACCAGCCTTTTGAATCTCACGGATGACAGGCAAGACGTTTTCAGCATATTGCTTTGCTCGCGCCACATTCGTTTCCACGGCCTTTTTTATTGCCTGAGTAGGGTCAGGATTGCCTAGACGCGTTCCACGGCGTTTCGCAGCGGCTAATCCTGCTTTCGTGCGGTCGCTTATCATCTCGCGCTCCTTTTGCGCGACTAAAGCCATGATGCCTACGGTAAAATTATCAGCTTGGGGCATGTCAACGGCAACGAACTTGGCGCCCGATTCTTGAAGATTTAGCAGAAAAGCGGCATTGCGAGACAATCTATCGAGTTTGGCGATTAAGAGCGTGGCTTTCTTCTTACGGCACAAGTCCAGAGCCTTTTTGAGTTCCTGACGGTCTTTGATTTTGCCGCTTTCGACTTCTGCAAACTCCCCTGTCAGTTCCCATTGTCCGCCGTTTAGAAAGTTCCTGACGCTCTCCTTTTGCGCGTCCATCCCTAAGCCATGAAGACCTTGCTTGTTTGTAGAAACGCGGTAGTAAGCTACGAATTTGCCGTTCATGAGTTAAGTCTTACAGGCATTTTAGGCGGGTGTCAAACTACTAAACGTGCATATAGTAGTTTTACAGCAACCG
>JAQGOU010000325.1 GCA_028293445.1 Verrucomicrobiales bacterium
CCGAATTCCCAAACCAAGTAAGGTATTTTTTATGCTCTTAAGGGACTGACTCCTTCGACAACCGGCGAGCGAAGCATTTGTGCGTTTTGCTTCGATTTCGCCCAACGTCGAAATAAGGAATCCGTGAATTTGTCACTGACGAGTAGTTCCCGAGTACTTAGGGAGTTCTGGGCTTGTATTACTGGACTTGGAGGCGAGAGGCGGAATCGAACGATGTCTTCTTCAGCGACCAGCCTCAATACCCTGATTTACAAGAGCATTTTGCCATTGGTTTTAAAGGGCTTCAAGCGGTTTCTACTACTACACGCCACCTGCCGGACTTAACACGCCACCTACACCATGCCTACTTGGTTATTGAAGAATTCGTTGAAGGTTTCGTTGAAGGTTTCGTTGAAGATTTTTGATAATCTCCCAGCGCTTTTTTTAGGGAATGCGTGGGCTAAAGTCAATCGGCAGCGGCGCCCCATTTTGCAAATTTACGGAAGGATCCGTTAAAAAATAGAAAATAGTTTGTCCCTTTTTTCATTCGGGTGTGCATGAATAGGATGAATGACAACCGATGACATGGAACTGGTGCGGCAATACGCCGCCCATCAATCCGAGAGCGCCTTTACCGCTCTCGTTTCACGTCATGCCAATCTTGTTTATTCAGCAGCGTTGCGGCGTGTGGACGATCCGCAATTGGCCGAAGAAATTACCCAGGCGGTGTTCATTATTCTGGCACGGAAAGCAGCGTCGCTCAGCGAAAGGACAATTCTTCCTGGTTGGCTTTATCGTACCGCTTGCTACACCTCAAATAGCGCATGCAAACAGAAATATCGCCGTCAACAGCGCGAACAGGAGGCCTATATGCAATCCACATTTCATGACGCCCAAGCTGATGATGCTTGGAAACAAATGTCGCCGCTGTTGGAGGAGGCGATGCTGCGGCTCGGCCAAACCGACCGCGACGCGCTGGTGCTGCGTTATTTTGAGCGCCACAGTCTCAATGAAGTCGGCACGGCACTGGGGGCGAGTGAAGATGCCGCCAAGAAACGTGTGAATCGCGCGCTGGAAAAACTGCGAAAATTTTTCACGAAGCGCGGCATTAGTTCAACCACGGCCATAATCGCCGAGGCGATTTCCGCCAATTCCGTTCAAGCTGCACCTTTAGTTTTGATTAAAACTACAACCGCGGTCGCACTGGCCAAAGGTGGGACGGCTTCTATTTCAACCTTAACCCTCATCAAAGGAGCATTGAAAACTATGGCGTGGACAAAAATTAAAACGGCAATCGTCAGCGCCGTTATAGTTGGCATGGCGACATTTTCGGTGATTCAACATCAAGCCCAAGTCAATCTGCGCGAACAAAACCAAATACTCCAACAGCAGCAAGTGCCACTGACCGATCAAATCCAGCAGTTGCAGCGAGAACGGGATGATGCGACGACACGGCTGGCTGCCTTGACTGACGAATTGGCCAGAGTGAAAAAGAATCCGTCCGAAATGTTAAAACTGCGGGGTCTAGTAGGAGTTTTGCAGCAGCAAAAAGCCATTGCCGATAGCCAGAGTTCCATCACCAAAGCCATCGCCAATCCGGAAACCCGGATAACCATTCGCGAGCACAATAAAATGACCGTGAGTGACATCTACTCTAATCTCGCCAAACGTCTTAAATTGACGCCCGAACAGAGGGGTCAATTTGACGACGTGCTTGCCGACCATGTCATGGACAACCTAGATCTCGTCGTGCAAGCCTTACATGATGGCAAATCCCAAACGGAGGTGAGGCAGATTTTTTCTGCATCGGACAAAGCATTTCTGGGTAAGGTGCAGGCACTGCTCGGTGACGACGCCGTGACGCAATATCAGGATTACACAAAGAACCTCGGCAACACCATGTTCATTGAGTCTTTCGGGGAAAGTCTGACCGGCGACTCAGCAACGGTGGCCGATAAGAAAAGTCGACTTTTACAGGCGATGCAGGAGGCAACCCAGTCCGCACTGGCTGCCGCCGGCTTGCCTGCCGATTACCAGACGTTGACAGTGCTTAATCCTGGCAACTTCGCTTCGGAAGAAGAAGGCGCGCAGAGTCTCCAACTCAAGGATAACATCTTCGAACTGGCAGCCGCGCAGTCCAGCGCTTTTCTCACTGTGGAGGAACTGGCCAAATTTCAAGAATTCAGAACGAACGCGATCAAGAACGCCCAGAATTTTATTCTGATGGAGCGGAAGCTAATGTCGCCGGTTTCACAATAAAGTGGTCAGTCCTTCAACTTCACCCTTAGCCCTCATCAGAGGAGCAACGAAACTTATGGCTTGGACAAAAGCAAAAATCGCAGTCGTCGTCGGCGCGGCAATTATTCTGGTGGCTGGCACGACAAGCATTGTCATTACCAAGACAACAAAATCGGGGAACTCGTCCTCGAATCAAAAACCGACGGATTCTGTTTCAAGACAAGACGGAGATGCAACCGCCGACCGGACGACGCCAAAAAGAACGATGTTTATCATGGCAAACGCGATGGAAGCGGGCGACACGAAATCATACATTGATAGTTTTGTTTTCAAAACCAGTGATGAGTTGAAACTAAAGCCGACTTCGGAAGCTTTGATTGCCGCCATTGCCAGATTTAATTACGCAATTAGCAATAAATTCGGAGCGGATGCCGCTCACGCCGTTTTTCCGAACATGCCTTTTGTGATCCCCACTAACATCATTGCTTCGCTTGAAGAAAAGATTCAGGGCGATTCTGCCACGGTATCCCTCTCGGCGGCGGGGGACAATAAGGGCACACGTCCGGTTCAGTTCACGAAAATAGATGGCGAGTGGAAGATGGCTGCCGATGGTTTCGTCCATTTAAGCCCGACGGTCATGAATGACATCTACGCTCGCGTAATCAAGGCGCTCGATCAAACAACACCCGAAATTCCACAAGGCAAATTCAAAACCGCAATGGAAGCCGTGGACAAAATGAAGGAAAGGGCGCGGTGAAAACGTGAAGCGCGCGTTCACACTTATTGAATTGCTGGTCGTCATTGCAATCATTGGGATTCTGGCGGCCTTGTTGCTTCCCGCCGTTTCTCGCGCCAATGGCAAAGCCAAGCGCACGACCTGTCTCAATAATCTGAAACAGGTGAACCTGGGTTTGCGGATGTATGCCGATGACAACGGCGACACGCTGCCCAACACCAATGCGGTGATGTCCGCTTACAAAGGTCTCGTAAAAACTTACGTCGGGCTGGAAGCACCCTCATCGCCCAATGACCGGCTTTTTACCTGCCCAGCCGACCAATTCACCGTGGATGCGCTCAACAACACAGTCACCAGCGGGAGCATGCACGAAAGCGCCGGGTGGGATTTTTCCAGTTATGGATTCAACGGTCTCAATCGGATGAGTCCGGCATTGCCCGGCGTCGCAGGCAAAAAGCTTTCTGCGATCCATGATTCTACAAAAGTGGTGTTGCTGGCCGAGACTTCCGCTTTCTTCGGCTTCTCATGGCACCACTCCGCCAATCCTCCAATCTGCCAAGATGCGCGGAGCGTCGTCAGTTTCACTGACGGGCACACCGGCTACATTCGCATTTACTGGAATGGTTTTCTTGGCAAAACAGATTCACCGATGTTTTATGACCCGCCCGCCGGATACGATTACAAGTGGAGCGGAGATTGATTGCATTCTTCGTCGCAAACCATTTTACACGCCGCCCGCGCCTTGTATAAAGTCCAACTGCGAATTCCCAAAAGCGTCAACGCGTCTTTTTCTGCATGAGCGGTGTTGATTCTTTGAGTGCGAACCGCATTTGATCTCGTGTGGAAGCAAAGGGCTGAAAATAAAAATGTCCAATTTCCACTGCGGGCGGCCAATAATAAGCAGATGGCCGATGTGAACGACATGGATTTGACGCGGGAATACACCGACCGCAATTCGGAGACGGCGTTTGCTGAATTGGTTCATCGGCATATCAACCTCGTGTATTCCGTTGCCCTGCGATACGCCGGTAATTCCCCGGACGCGCAGGACGTGACTCAGGCGGTCTTCATCATCCTTGCAAAAAAATCCGTCGGCCTGCGCCAAAGAACCACTCATACCGGCCGGGTAACAGTTTAGCTCCCTTTCCCGGTGATCGAGAACAACAAAGCTTAAGAGTCGTTGTTGTAGAGAGCGCTTTGAGAAAAGCTGGTGGATGAAGTCAGAAGGGTTTCGAGAAACGGGCGGGGAGGTGTGTTCTGTCGGCGTGCGGTTTGAATGAGAGTGTGAAGAACGCTGTGGTTTTCCAAACCGATTTGCCCCCGGGTGCCAAGCAGGATTTTGCGCATGATGACAATCGGCCGAAGGCTTCGCTCGGCTTGATTGTTGGTGGGTTCCACTCCCTTGTGGCGGAGGAAAGTAAAGAAGAGCTTCTGCTCCGGACCCGCCAAACGTTTGCGAAAAGTCTCTGCCAGGGGAAACTCGAAAGGCCGTTTCGACCACCGGGTCAGTTCCGCACGGAAAGCCTTTTCCTCGATCAACGCTTCCTTGTCAGAAAGCTGACCTTCCCGGTGAAGACGCCCTGCGTGGCAGGCGCGTCCCGCCAACTCAGCGACCTTGCGGCAAAATGATCTGGCGGCAGGGTCCTGCAATGGCTTTGGCAAAAGCGAGATCGTCTTTTCCAATTCACAGGCTTTGCGTTTAAGGTGGGCCAGGCACGATTGACGATCCATCGGATTGACGCTGTTGTAACTGGCGTAGCCATCGGCCACCAGAATGCCATCGAACTTATTGCCAAGGAGACCCTGGGCCGCCTCTTTGCTCCGGCTCTGGACAAATTGAAAGTAAGCCAGATCCTCATTGCCTCCGTACCAAACCCAATGCCCTTGACCGTCATGCCGCCAGGAGGTTTCATCCGCGTGGACCACCCCCGAGGCTCGCACCTTGTTGCCTACATCTGACCAAAGTGGTTCACCCCTCCGAGTTGCCTGCTTATCGAACCCCAAGGCCGAAGTCGCGACAAACTTAAGACCGAAGAATTCTTCAAACAATCGAGTAATATTGCGGAAACTGACTCCAAGGGTATAACGCAAATAAGTGGCAGTCGACTTGGCCACCGGTCCAATGTAAGAGCCTGGCATTTCACCCGGGCCGGTGGCCGAGACATTGCGCTTGCAGCAGGCGCAGTAAGCCTGCCGATGCTCGAATTTCGTCACCACCGTTCTGGGCTCCAGAACAATATCCTCCTGAACATGAGATTTGGTTTCGGCTAGAAGCTCCAGATTTCCCTGCTGACAATAAGGACAAACAGGCGGCGGCGCCACCTCGATGATATAGTCCACCCGCTTGGGAATGGGGCGCTGCCATCCCGGGTGCCCAAAAGGAGCCCCTCTCTTTTTCCTGGGCTCTGGAGCGCCAATGATTCCTCATCAGGCAATAGGCATGCACCTGCCACCCCGTCTTTTGGCAGGCCTCGCCCAGGGTTTTGAGGAAATCCTGTCGATCGACATCGTTGTGATAAATGTCCTCCCTTCTGTC
>JAQGOU010000341.1 GCA_028293445.1 Verrucomicrobiales bacterium
GGTTATGTCAAGAGGCGCCCTGGCCATTCAAAACAATGTCCCGGAGACTCGACAGTGTCGCGATCGTGAAGTCCTGGCCGTGATTACCGCCGCTGCCAGCTCGGTCCAGCAACGCTGCCATCGCGCCAGCCCGCTTGGCGCCAATCACATCCTTCGGTTCGTTACCAACATAGAGCATCTCGTCCGGCGCAATCCCAAGACGATCAGCCAGCGCGAGATATCCATCGGTTTCTGGTTTGCGCACGCCGACGTCCACGGAAGTTAGAAGCACGTTAAAACGCTCGGAAATACCTGCGCCGTCCAGATCACGTTGCACGAAGGCGCGCGGCATACCATAAGGAACATCCGTGAGGATTCCCGTGGGGATGGCTTGCTCGCGAAGGGCCGCGAGGATCTGGATCGTTTCGGGATAAACACACATTTGCTGCTGAAAGAACGTGAAGAATGCCTCCACCGCAGCAGGCAAATGCACGACAGGATCAAGTTCCCACGAGCGGAGCACGAGAGACATAATCTCCTCTGCCGACACTTCCCGTGCGCGAGACACAACGCGAGTGTTGTAACGAATCAAAATATTCCCGGCACCGGCTAACTCCTCTACCGAGGGTGACGCACCGCACGATTTGGCTATGCAACCCAGCGCCTTAGGATAGAGCGAGGCCCAGTTCAGCGGAGTGTCGCGGTAATAGATGAGCGTGTCGCCAAGGTCAAAGCCAACGCCTCGAATGTTTGTATTCATGATGCGCGCACAAACTCCATAGCATCTATTCTGAGATGTTAGAGACTTCGTTGTTTTGAGGTCTCAGCGAGTTGTCGGATCAGAGTCTCTACCGCCTTCACATCGCTAATCGCCTGAAAACCATGGTCCGTAGACTGCCGTGCCCCGTCAGCATCCGTAGTCCACGTGCGCTCGAAGATGAGATCGCCCGAACCGTCGGAGTTCTGAACCCGGCGTATATCGCGAAGTCGATCGGACTCAAAAGAGCGGATGCCAATGGACCGAAATAGACGACCCTCAATAATCAACGCACGTCGATCGGTAATGGCATACGCAGTGCGCGCCGCCTTGAGACGCATCCAGAAAGGGCTGGAAAGCATCCCGAGACCGATCAGCACGAACGGCACACCGAAAAGTGGAAAGAGACCGGCGCCGCCGGAAAAATCAGGCTGCTTGAATTCACTCGCACCCGCGATCCAGAAGATGGCAAACGCTGTGAATGGAATGCCAAAGATCACAATAGCGATACTCCGTCGAGCAAAGCGCCCCGGGATCGGTTGTCCCGACCAGGTGACACGCTCGCCCGGCTGCAGTTCCGCATCGATCATCGTGGCGGTCTCTCTCGGTAAAGGATTATCGTGCATCATAGGATTCACCGCGAAAAACGGTGCGCTGCGAAATTCGGATTGTCGAGGGGAAAGCCGCAACTGCCGTGAGCCATTCAATCGACAAACAGTAAAGTCGGCATCTTTGGCAACGGATCGCGGCTGTCCCAGCCGCAGCACATTCGAATATCAATAAGGCCACGTGTAACCAACCACGCTGCCACCTCTCCCACCGCTGCGGCTGAGACAGCCGCGGTCCGATCTGCCTCGCGAACGCCCCCTCTCAATGCGTAATGTGTTGGATCCATTCCAACACCTGCGGCTGGATAACCGCCCAGAATCCCAACGTGGCCAAAAGGGCAGTTATGATCGAAAAAATTACAAACCAGGCAATGATCGCGCGGAAGTAATTTTTGCGCGTCTCGTTCTCTCCGACAATCGCCCAGTAGATAACCATGATCACGCCAATGCAGGGCAGCGCGACGACAAACATCACCCACATCCACGACCAGAACGACACATAGTTCTTATCTTTTCCTTTAGCCATTCAGGGGGTGCAACGGAAGTTTAATATGGTTGTTCTGCAATAGCGCCACACGATTTTGAAAAACATTCATGCTACCATTCTGTAAAGTAGATAGCCGAGTCCTATGCATGCGCCGCCGATATAGAACAACTCTGTCCCCAGAGTCGAGCCACGATTAAGATCCTTGCGGATCTCCTCGGTCGTCGCAGGATCCAAATAACTGAGCTGGTCAAACTCTGGCGTGGGAGGCCGTGTGCCGCCAGATCCATAGACGATCAGTCCGCCAATAGCCGTAACAATGCCACTCGTGCACATCACGATGAACGCATACCCGTGAAGTCCTTTTTGCAATGTAAATGGAAAGACCACTGCGGAAATCGCCAGGATCGCTGCGAAGAATGTGCCAAAAATTTTGAGTATTCTTATCATTGCCATGACCAATCACGGCATCTCCATGCAATGACCAGCTCGTTAATCTGAGTGTGACTACGTTTTTTTAACAGTCCTTTTACTGATGCGCTTCGATAGGTCCGCTCCATCTGAAAGTTTTCGTCTGCTTTCAATGAATTCGCGCGCTTCCTGAAGCGTGTCTGGATAACGCCCGGCATTCGACCAGAATTTGAAGCCGCTCCGCGCCAACAACTCGACCTTGTGCCACTGCTTGATATTGGAACTCCTTGGAGCCTTGAAAGCTCGTCCCATCCACGTCATGGGACAACGACACTGTGGGCAAGGCGGAAGCAAATGTTCTTCATACCGCGCAGCCTCGTGTTTGAATACTTTACGGCAATCGAAACACGCGAACTGCAACGGTGTGATATATCGGTCCTGACGGGTGGATTTCATGCGCTTTACAGTGAGTCGTTAAAATCTTTCGTAATTATAATCAACCAATCGACCACTCGCATCGAAGAACACATCTAAATATCCCATGCAAAATCGGGGCGAATACCGCCATGCTTGTCGTGTCCCATCTCCTCTGACCCGCTGTGGTTTGCCAAAGATATCCTCCACTTCCTGCGTGCTGGTCGTGCCACGTATTAGAAAAGCCAACTTCCGTTCCGATGCTGGCGGCAACAACGTATCCAGCGTGAACGCGATAATGCTCACGCCAATTATACCGATGCAAAATTTTAGAGATTTCGAAAAGGGTCGCATCAATTTAGAGCAGCCTCATGAGGATTCGATCACGCCCTCTTTTCAAAGGTGGAACTGGGCGCCGGACGATTCTGTTCTTTTCCACATTTCGCTCATTGAAGCGCAGAGGAATCTTTTCTCTGAAAACTATCTAGGCCCGACAATTCGCCACGCTGGATTTATGGTCGCGCCGTCCCGCAATAAATTCTCGCGTAGCAATGCAGTCCCGTTCAAAAACTTCACCGCCAATGCGCCCTTGTTGCTTTGCAAAATGAGGTCCGTCTTGCCATCGCCATTGAAATCAGCCACCGCCACCACTTTCCATGCGACGCCAATAGATTCGCCCGCAAAAAGATCTGCTCCTCCCAGGTAATTCGTCCCATCCAGATACCAGACATAAAGATTACCCTCGTCGCTTTGCCACAGGATATCCGTTTTTCTGTCACTGTTAAAATCTCCAGTCCCCACGATCTGCCAGTTCGACAGCATGTTGGTCTGGCTCAACGCGGTCGGGGTGCCATCGATGAAATTGGTTCCGTTCAAAAACCAGACCGCTATGGTCCCATTGACATTCCGCGCCAACAAATCGCCTTGGCCATCCGCATTGAAGTCAGCCACCGCACAAACCTTCCAGGCTAATGTGACATGTCCGACGTCGGTAGAAATGGTCCGCCACCTGGGTTGATAATCTTCTGTTGATCGAGGATTCAACATTACAGAAATATATCTCACCCGTGAGTATACCTCCACCGTCGTAACCGTTCCTTCGTCAATCACGTAGGATTGTAAAAAATTCGTTCCCTGAACCGGCACCACCGAAACAGCGCCACCGAGCCCTTGCAGCACGATGTCCTTTTGTCCATCCCCATCGAAATCGTTTAGTCCCACAAAGCGCTGTCCAAGATCAATCGGCGTTCCCACGGGCGACGTTTTTGCCAGGTGAACTCCATTCGCTCCATTCATCAGCCAAGCCCACCATGCTCCGTCGGTTTGATTCCGGAACAGCAGGTCCGTCGTTCCATTGGCGTTCAAGTCGAAGGGCGATTCGTTGACAACAAGAGTCGCAGAAGCGTTCGTCGCACTCACCTCATTGCTGACGATCACCGAGTAAACTCCCGCGTTGATCGTCGAGACATTCGTGAGCGTGAGAGACGCACGAGTCGCGTCCAGAAGATTAGTGCCCTGGAATTGCCATTGATAATGCAAAGCGCTGCCCGTCGCTCCCACGGTAAAGGAAGCGGCGGCATGGTCATTCACGAACACGTCCTTCGGCGCACGGGTGATTCGTGCGGGAGACATTACTTTCAGAGTGGCGCTACACGTGACCGCCGGAAACTCATTTTTCACCGTGACGCTATATCGACCTTCATTGGCGGCACGAACATTCGGGAGAATCAACACCGCGTCCGTGGCGCCAGCCAACCGTGTTCCGTTAAAACTCCATTGATAACGGACGTTGGCCCCATAGGCGACTACGGAAAAACTTGTCGCACTTCCGACCGCAGCGGAATGGCTCGCCGGCGGTTGATCGATATACGGTGGGCCGATACGGTGGGTAAACCATAACAGAGTATCGTATGAGCCTGCGGGGAGTGGGCCTGTGCTATAACTGTAGGAGATACTGTGCGAGGACAAAGCATGCGCGGATTGAACCCGAGCAACCAACAAAATCACCGCAACGATATAAAACATGTTTCTCATAAGACCTGCCCGCACCAAGCAGTAGCAAACCGGGGAAAAACTGTAAAAAGAATTCGTTACTGCTCAAGGGTTACGGTCAACCGCGCCGATAACGGTGTGTTCAGACGACGTTACGATCCGCTTTATCGAGGGGAGAAATAATCCTGATAATTTTATTCGAGATGCTTGCCTCAGAGACGTAAACAACTATTCTCGCCCGCACTTATGGAAAACAATGCTGGGAATCTTCACACACCATCACGCACCCGTCCTCGCGAACAGGATGAACGCGTTGATATTATTTTTCGCCGCATTTACGAAGCGAGTTATGAGGGAAAAAAAGTCAACTCCGCCGATCTCGCCGCCGAATGCGAAGTCGACGAAAGGACCATTTACGACGATCGCCAGTATATGGATCGCATGGATATGCCCTCGAAGTGGTTCCCCAAGGAAAAAACTCTCAAGTTCACCAAAGCTGTCAAACGCAACGCCAAAGCTCTCGTGAACGAAGGAATCGTTTTCACCTTGATGGTCACAGAAAAAGCGTTGCGGGAATGCCAAAGCCTCAAACGCCGCCGCATGTTGCTAAAGATTCTCAAAGAGATGGCCAGCCAATACAAACACCTCGTCACTTTCGATTTCGATTCGATGGACGACCACATCACCGTGGGGACAATGCTCCAGCCGAAGTTTGATCCGGAACGTGTCGAGTATCTCTGTCGTTGTGTCGCGATGAGAACCGAAATGCGGGTTCACTATGATACGCCGAAAAAAGGAAAGAAATGGCGCCGTATCTGGCCGCTGCACGTGCATAAGGCTGATCGCGATTGGATCCTTTTTGTTTGGGATTTCGATCGCAACGGCATCATCCGCCTGGCGATGGGCCGAATGCTCGAAATCAAGGAAACCGGCGAAACCTTTGAACGCCCGCCCTTCAACATCGACAAGGAACTCGAAGGCGCGCTGATCATCTACACCGGCGAGGAAATCATGGAGGTCGGCCTGATGTTCACGCCAGAAGTGGCGCACATCATCCGCGAAAACCGGGTGAACTGCGAAAGCGCCCGCGAACATTTTCCCGACGGCAGTCTGAAGTTAAATTTGCGCCTGGGCAGTCTGGTGGAGATACCGATTCTCATCGGGCCTTACGGAGCGGACGCCTATCCATTGTATCCGCCGCAAGCGGTGGAGAATTATATCTGTAGCGCGCGAGCGATGTTGAAAGCAGTCGGGGCTACCGCATAACGATTATCGGAGTGTAAAAACAATTATTGTTTTCTTGGACTCCGTTCAACCCATTAGGAATCAATATGATGGCACACAGCTATTTTTGAGATAACGCTAAAAATTGGCGGGTCCAATGCATTCCCCCGTTTCGCACGCCAGTCTGGGATTCAAACAGACCAAATAGGGGGTTTTGTCCTTCTCGATGCTTCCGAAGCCCCATTTTTATTAATAAAATCGATGTCGCCGCGCAAACGACCCAGAAAAAAGTCTGTTGACGCGAATCAACGATCAACCGATTGACAACGATACTGGAGAAAAAAACAACTGAGGGTAGCCAACCTGCAAATGGCAAAAGAATAAAAATCATTCTTGGCCTTTTC
>JAQGOU010000348.1 GCA_028293445.1 Verrucomicrobiales bacterium
CACTCATTTTATTAATGGTTAATGATATGTAAACGTTAGCTGGACCGGTTGGACACTCCCGTTCAATTCGTGTTTCATCGCGGTCGTCCAAGGTCGGTATGGAGCCGGATCCAGAATGGCGCGCTGACAAATTAACGACAATATTTCCCCGACTTCACTTTTTTCCATCATCACTTCTGAAACCCGTCCATCCGCATGCAAATTGAAACTGATAACAACCTTGCCGGGAGTTCCCGTCGTGATCTGGGAAAATAAGTCGACCCAACGGTCGCGAATGGCTTCGAATACCTCACTATAATATTCGCCAACAGGAGTTTTATTGACAGCGAGAGAAGACGTCATGGCCACTTGAGGCGTTCCGCCCTTCAATTTTGATTTTTCCCCGGGGGTCCCATTTTTCCTTGCTGCTTCACGCAACGTCTTAGGGCGCGCGCGGGTTTCATCGGAGGTTCCCTTTGCAGCCGACTCCCCGTTCTGCGTCTCTCTATCGGTGCTTTTCATCGCCATGTCGCCAGGTGTCTTGATCTCCTTGCTCTCGCTTGGTCGCACCTGCGAGTCCGTTTTGTCGACCGCCTTGACCGCCTGAGTAGGTTGCAATGGCATGGCCTTTGAACGGGAGTTCTCCGTGATCTTGATGTAGTCCTCTTGCTTGCCATCGATTTTGGGCATCGCCGTATCCCCTTTCTCCAAACTTGCTGCCTCGGTATTCATCGCACCTTGGGCCTTCTGTGCCACATTTGCGGGGACCGAACGACTTGGGTCATTCGGCACGGAATCTGGAGT
Organism: Verrucomicrobiales bacterium; assembly: GCA_028293445.1. Taxonomy (GTDB): domain Bacteria; phylum Verrucomicrobiota; class Verrucomicrobiia; order Limisphaerales; family JACDHS01; genus CBHWET01. Next base: position 784 of record JAQGOU010000348.1, read on the forward strand.
GACATCGATGACTATCAACGGCGGCTCCGTCGCGTCCGCCCTTTGCTTACTTAAAAGATCAGACTTGAATGCTATTGACGCACTGTTCAGAGATTCGCGCCCGGAGATTGAGAGCCACTTGGATGTCCAATTGTGGCCCAGCTTCCAAGTTCCATAAATGGTAACATGAACAAGCAGCGACACGATCAAAGCCCTCCAAAAGGGATCGATGACCGAAATCTTGCGCCAGGCGTTGTTCGAACCGGATAGCATCAACGAGTTGTTAGAACGATTCTCCACCCAAATATTCGCTTAATTTGCCAGAGAACAGTCTCATTCATATCTTTTTTAGCAGTTGGTCTGCCAGACGCCTGCCGCAACAGGACCATTGGGTTTCTGTTAATTCCGAAACGGTTCAGGCGTCTGAATGTGTTTTTGGTGGAGCCGGAAGTCAAAATCTTTGCACGAAGTTTTCCTACTTCTCCTGAGGACAAATAAAAAGATCCCCTAGTCGCGATTCATCGCAGGTACCGATGCATTCGGTTACAAATGTGGTATTTGTAAACACATGGATTTTCAAAGTGAAGAACGCAAATACGGTGAAGGCGTCATCCCTCTCCTGCTCGGAGCATCTATCTTCTGGGCGATCGTGATTACCGCCGGCCTTTTGCTGACTCACTAGACGCCGCTTAGGCGCGCCATTTCAGATCGACCACCTGGCCATGCGACGGGTGGGTTTTTTCCAGACAACGCAGCTCCAACTTCGCTCCCTCTTTTTCCAGATTCATTTGCACCCAACCTTGCGGGTCGCCTTCTTTGAAGATGTACGCCGTCGGCGGAAGATTGATCATGTGAATGCCGCTTTCGTCCTGATGCACATGCCAACGGTGCGTATGCCCGTGAATGTAAACCTTGACCTGTTTGCGCGGACGAATGATTTCCTGGAGCGCTTTCGTGTCGAGCAAGGCGCCCTTGAATCCAGTGAAGGAACCATCGTCGAGATTATGATGGCCGACCACAATCGCCGGTTTATCGGCGTTCGCATCGAGCGCTTTCTTGAGCCATTCGCACTGTGCTTCACCCAGCATGCCGGGCGTGGATTTTGTTTTATCAAGGGAATCGAGCAGGAACCAATTCGCGCGTGCTGTTTTTATAATGGTCGCATGACGATCTTTCACGGGGCGCTTGGCGGCCTTTGCTTCCTTCAACGCACCCCAGAAGTGTTCACGTTCATCATGATTGCCGACCATTACGTTCACCGGCAGACCCGCTTTGCGTAAAGGCGCTAACAAATCGGTCAGCGTCGCGTAATCGGTAATTTCCCCTGTGTTGAACGCGCAGTCGCCCGAGATGATCACTCCCGCAGCACGCTTTGGCAGTTCGATTGCCTCTTTCACGGCGGCAGCGAAATTGTCGGTCATGTTAATACCACGCGCGACCTCGGCCCGATTCGCTGCGATGTGAATATCAGAGAACAAGACCCAACTATTCTCATCGCGCTTCGGAGCAGAAAAAAGATTGGGTGCAACCAGGAGCCCTGCCGTGGCCAGAGCGGAACGTGTGAGAAATTTGCGGCGGGAGATGGCAGGCAAATGAATAGGCATGGGAATTTTTTAACTGAAAGCGCGAACGAAACCCAATCTAAAATTGCAGAGCGCACTGCGGGCTCGCTCCGCTCACATCGCCAATAATCGATAGACAAACGGACCAACAACCGAAGTTGTTGATCCGCGTTACCGTGGTTAAAAAACTCTTCAGCTAAGAAGTTTAACCGTCTTACCGGTCGAAGCAGATTTATCGGCGGCGAAAATCACTTCGTGCGTTTTCATCGCGTCATCGAGGCTCGTGAGCGGCATGTCTTTGCCGGCCTCCGTGGCGTCGAAGAAGGCCTGGAACTGCGTGGTGTACGGATGATCCGAAACATCGCCTGAATCCAGCATCTTCATGGAGAGCGTGCTCCAGGCATGTTTGTTCGTCGCCAGCTTCATCGAGTGGAATTTGTTGTCGAGCAAACTGCCTTCGCTGCCGCAAAGGTGCGTATGGAAATAATACGGCTGCAAACAATCCACGATCGCCGCGCACTTGCCGATCTTGCCGCCCTTGAACTTCAAGATCGTCACGCTGCTCGTGGTGTATTCGTAAGGCTTGAAAATTTTGCTCTTGGACTTTGTGTCGTAGCTGGTGACCTCTTCGACTTCATTGCCCATGCACATGAGGAGAGCATCGAGCGCATGACATCCCGCGGTGAGCAACGAACTGCCGCCCGCATCCTTGCGCGTGTTCCAGCGGAACTGTCCATACCAGGGCCCGATGCCGTGGTAGTAATCGACTTCGCCGTAATGCAGTTCACCGAGCAATCCTTGATCGATGACCGATTTCGTTACCGTGAACTGGCTGGAGTAGCGGCATTCGAAGCA
>JAQGOU010000395.1 GCA_028293445.1 Verrucomicrobiales bacterium
CCGGGCGACCTTTTTCGCGGAGAAAACGCTCACCAAAATCCAAAAACGCGAAATTTCGTCGCGTCGAAGGTCACCCGGAGACTCATGACGACGATTTTCGGCAAAAAACGTCACCCGGAGACTCCCGGCGCCCTTTTTCGTCGTGAAAATGGTCACCCGGAGACTCGGGTCGACCTTTTTCGCGGAGAAATTCGTCACCAAAATCCAAAAACGGGAAAATTCTTCGCGATTTCGGTCACCCCGAGACGAATTTCACCCGCCTTTTCCCTCCCACCGACGCCAGAATCCAAACCCGTCCGCCGCCGCCGTTTTTTCCGCCGCCCAGAGCTTTAGGACAGGGAAAGGAAGCGATCGCTTTGTTTAGCCGCTCTTCGAACTTCTGTGCCCGTAAACTCGCGTCTTCACTTTTTCAATCTGGCCGACCTTTGTATGAAACCAAGCACGAAAAACCAAATCAAAGGCAATGAGATGCTCCGTTTCGAAATAGGTGCTCGTCAAAAACTCTTGCTCAGGGAATACCTCAATGTATTCTCAGGCCGTTCGCATCCGGGCTAAAAATGCAAATTCATCTTTTGCGTGCTCGCTGAGGAACATTCCTAGATTGGGGCTTTAATGGAACTGCCTGTTAAAATGAATGGCGCTTGGAAAGCCGCAAAGGCTGTATATGCGGATGGAGATGACTTTGGCTTTGTAGATAAATGGCGGGAAAAACTTGGGGAAGATCCAAATGCATTATGGACGGATTCTGTTGAATTTGCTCGGTTGGCGCAATACCGCTATTCGGCTCACCACGTCATACAACCTTATGTGCAGGCAGTTGAAGACTTTGAGAGGCACGTCGAAAAGAATTCGCGTTGCGAAGTAGCTGCTGTTGTTCTTTTGAAATGTGATTGGTTTCCAGACAGCGAGACGATTGGGATCGTCCACTTTCGTCGTACTTGGAGCAATCGTCTGGTTCTCGATTACCTCTGCGCTCATCCTTTCATCACGGAAGCACCACTTGAATATGCGAACGTAGTTAACGGTGTAGGTTCAGCATTGCTTTACATTGTTACGCAGATAGCAAAGGCCCGTGGTTCGGATGCGATTTGGGGTGAAGCGACTGAATACTCATGGGGGTTCTACCAAAAAGTATTGAAGTTGGATTCTGTTAATGACTTGATTTACGCTCCAAGAAAGAACTTTCTCGCGTTCTCTGACAAGCTCGAATCCGATTGGGCAGGAAAAGAAACAAAAAAAGGCGATGCTGCTCTCAAAGAGATTTACCAAATTGAAGTAGAAAATCCTCCTTTTGTTGGCAATAAAGCAGCCGTGTATAATCCGCCGCGCAAATTGATTAGTCACTTTTTCGATCTGCCTCTTTATTTGAAAGCTGAAGTCGCAGAGAGTATTGGCTTTCAAATCGACATTAGTAAAATGCGGTCGGATTCGGAGCTGTTCAGTGCCATTTTTCAGGAGGCAATGGAGCACGGAAAACTTCCCGATTTATGGCGGGAAATTGAGTCACGTCATCCGAAGGGAGAACCGGATAACAATCCATTTCAGTAACGTCCGAAAAAAGGAAATCAATATGATGCACAAAGACTTCGCTGATTGGTATAGAATTGCTGGCCTTGAACCGAAAAACGATTTTTTGCCTAAACGGTGGGAGGCCATAGAAAAATACGAGCCGGAGCCGAGTGATATTATCTCCCTGACGCGAATGTTTTGTCGGCTTGGCAATGTTGACGACGCTTTTTTGACTAAGTTCAGAGCCGTTTTTCAGGAAACGGATAACGTTTTCCCAATGCGCGACAACGATCAGGAGTTGTGTGTTCTTGCGGGTTGTGAACTTGTCGATCTTATCTTACGAGGATCCAAGAACCTTGCTACATTCGCAGCACTTTCGCTGGTTTCTGCCTCCGTTCAGAATTTGAGGCCTAGTCCCTGCATTCCCGAAATTCCCGAACTAGCGGCTAGCTATTTGCGTAAACAATCCGTTAATCGAGCGGTGCCTAGCAAGGCGAACGACGAGGGGGCGAATGCTGAACTTTATAGTGCATTGACCGAGCTTGGAACACCATATGATCAATTGACAGAGGAATTTCGAAAGGTTCAAACCGAACTTTCAATCGTATCAGAAGAAAGTAATATGCTTTGGTGGCTTTTCGCAGAGCACAGCCGCGATGAACAAAAGCGGTGGTCTGAGTTTTCGGTGCCCGCAGCAGCGCTGATGTCCGGTAAAGAGCTGGCTGACCTTACTCGAATTGTTCCTGGTCCGTTTGCTGCGAGCGCTTTTCTTGATAGGGTAATTCGGTCTGCTAAAACAAAGCTTCCAGCCGCAATAACGTTAACAGACGCAATTAATGATTCTCCTCTGACGTGGCGTCAAAAGTATTACCCAACGAATTGTTCTTCACAAATCGACTCTCTGATTCCGATTACCTATGCCATAAAGCTTTCCCTCAACTCACCCGACAATAATGATTGGCTCCCGGCTTTTGTGAAAGGCGCAGGGATTTCTGCTAATGCGAAATTAGCTCCGCAGCTTTTGAGTTTGCAGGTGTTTCATGAAGGGCTGCTTTGTCGTTCTTGGAAAAGCTTAAATTCGCATGAGTAACGCGCAACCAACCTCAGTAGCCGCATCGACTGTTCCAAGTCCGCCCCAGAGCGAAATCAAGGAGGCCGTTCTCGTTTCGGACCTCATTAATTTACCGAGTGGAAAGGAATTGGATGAGGTTAGTGCGATTCGGTTGGCAAGCTCTAAACCGACTCGGTTGATCGTTTTCGCTGGACCAGTCGATTGTGGTAAGACGACCTTGCTTACGAGCTTGTACGAACTTTTTCAGTGGAATACTGTTTGTGGACACAACTTCGCTGGCTCGCTCACCCTACCAGCCTTTGAACAACGCTGTTATCTAGCCAGAACAGCTTCAGAAAACGTTGCGCCTCAAACACCACGAACCCCTTACAAAGGCCCGGATCCCTATTATTTGCATCTTCGTACTTCGCCGATCGAAGCACCGGGAATGCCGATTGATTTCTTGTTCACTGACGTGTCAGGCGAAATGTTCGATCACGCGCGCAACTCCACGTCGGAATGTAAGGAGTTAACGTTTTTAAAACGGTCCACGCATTTTGTCTTGTTGCTCGACAGCGAAAAAGCGATTCGTCCGGGACGATGGACGATGGTTCAAAATTCAATAGACCTGCTTCAATCCTGCATTGATTGCAAGATGCTGCCATCATTCTGCATAGTTAACATCGTTTGGGCCAAGTTCGATCATTTTGAATCAAACCAGGAGAAAAAAGAGAATCTCGAATTTCGTAAAGAGGTGGCCCGCCAATTTCAAGCGGCCTTTGAACATCACATCCGGTTGAAGTTCAGTGAAGTAGCCGCACGGCCCACGCTCGCTCCAGACTTAGGATTCGGTAAAGGTGTCGCGGAGTTATACCAGGGTTGGATCAATCATTGTCCCCAAATACGGGAAATGGAACTCCAGCCGCTAGGTTCTCCCGGAATTCGCGAAAGTGAGTTCTTCGCGTTGCGCAATCCAGTAAAACTCTCCTGAACATGGACAAGACAAAATTGAATCAGATATTACTACTGGGATTGCCAAACACCGGCAAAACGAGCTTCTTAGCCGCTCTTTGGTATATGGTAACCCAAAAAAATGTGGAATGTAGACTCGTTTTTGAAAAACTGGATGGAGACAACAAATATTTAAATCAAGTCCGCGATGCTTGGCTCGGATACAAACCAGTGCCTCGAAATCAATTGGATGTTGAGAAGATCCCGTCCATGCATCTCAGAAATCGAGCAACCGGAAAAGCGGTAACGCTATCCTTACCAGATCTGTCGGGCGAGTCCTTCAAATTGCAGTGGACGAAAAGGCAATTTACGATTGGCTACGACAAACTGCTTCGAGAGTCTAAGAGTGGCGCTATCTTTATCAATCCCGATGGCATGCGGAAACCTTATAGGATCGACCAAGTGACAAGTTCCGCTCCGAGCGAGCAGACCTCGCCACATATTTTACCACTACCACATAAACGGTGGGATATTGAAGAGACCCCGACTCAAGTACAGCTGGTAGAGCTTCTTCAGTTTATTTCTAGTCGCGACTATTTCCAAGCGCCATTCCGGCTGGCAATCATAGTTTCTGCTTGGGATTTATTGATGGAGATGAAAACAACTCCGGCAGAATACATTCAACGGGAAATGCCTCTGCTCCAACAATTCCTCAATGCCAATATTGATAAGTTTGAAGTCGCTATCTATGGAGTGAGCGCTCAAGGCGGGCGTTATGCCTCCCCCATGATTGTTGGATCCATGGTTAAGGATGCCAAAGTTCTAGCAAATCGCCTTGTATCAAAAGCTGACGTAGTATCCCACTGGATATGGGACCGTCTAGAAACGGCTGATCGAACTTCATTGGAAAAACTCAAGGATTCTGACCAAGTGCGGTCAATCGTTGTCGAATTTCTGAATGGAGTAATCGCGAGGGCGGATTTGTTCGATTCTGAGCGGTTTGGGTCAATCAAGTTGCGGAGCGAAACAAGGGAACTGCTGAAAGATATTCAGTTGAAAGATCTAAAATCAGGAATTGAAATAATTTACCTTAACCGAATGTTACTGGAAGATGTATATCCGGAAGAATTGTCATCAGAATGGCAACATCACAAGGAACATTCAAAGTTGCAGCGACAGTTGCCGGCGCGACGTATATCGGTAGTAGGAAATAACTTGCAAAACCCTCACGACATAACGGAACCGATTCAATGGCTGATGCAGTGAAAAATTCGCAGGCTCCAATTGGCGCAGGAGAATGCGTACATCAAGCTCTTCACGGCTACGCGGAGGGCCATCGCCTTATCGAAAGTTCGTTGTCCTTGCCCGATGACCTTGTTCGGCTGGTCCTTCGAATGAGTGACCTATCCGGAAGCGATATCGTGAACGGCTTTGAAGATTACATCACAGGATATCCTCTCTCATCGATCGGAATGTACGCGCTCGCGAAGACTTGGTATGCACCAGAGATGCCTCGCCCAGGATGCGTGTGGACTCATACTCTCTTTATACCTGAGGGGTATCTAAAGGTACCTTCATTGTCTGTCTTTCTCAAAATGTTTCGACGACCAGCTCAACGGGCTGCGACTGGTCTATATAGCGATACTCTTGCTCCGAATTCCTGGTCGGATGGTCTGAACTCGAAGACTGCATCGATTCCGATGCCTCCGGATACGGCTCAATTCTTATCTCTTTTTTATTCTGAGGATTTTCGTCCCATTCTAATTCCTGCACAAACGTCTCAACAATATGAGGAAATGCTGTTTGCAGTTTGGTCGCAACAATGGCCGAATCTTAGAAAGGTTTTTACCTTTTCGACTGGTTCACTTTCCGGTCGCAGGTTTTTGGGGCGGCCGCTCGATGTACAGTGTGTGCCTATGGCGTTGCTTCGAGATGTGCAGCTTGAAACCGCGCCATTGAATGCAGAGCCGATTACCCTCAATTCCGAGCGTATTTCCGTTCCAAAATGGGCGATAATTGCGGCTGCTGATACTCAGAATGAGAACGGCGGAGAACTAAGGAGGTTTATCTGGGATTTCGCTGATTCCGGCAGCAAGCGGCAAGATTTCGTTTCGTTGATGCGAATATATGATGTTCTGCACGACAGGAACACCGATGATTTGGTAGCTTTGATTGCCGAACTTTTTCCGCAGCCAAGTCTTGGCGGCCGCCTAAAAACGCTTTTGTTTGGGCGAACTGAAGAGCGAACATTATTACGCCATGACGATGAGGCGGCTATCCTCCTTGCTCTTGGTCTGTCTGATAATTATTCGGCTTTTGATGCGACCACCCTCGGGCTAAAGGAACGCGGTGGAGCCTTATCGCTCGACTATAATTCTGCTCGGCTAGTAATCGACCAGTTATTTCGTTCGACCATAAACCCTCTTGGTGGGGAAATATTAGCTGGTTTGATTTCAGCTTTGGACCCGAAGACAGCGCGAGAGATTACATCAGAGCAACCTCGATTTATTTCTTCTCTTTTTGCGGCCAAGCCGAGCCTTGCTGCATCCCATCAACTTTGGAGTGCTGCCGGAGATCGCAAACGAGACTTGTTTGAGTCGCTAGTTCGACAACAAAGCTTGGATTCGGAAGTTCTGACAGGAATCGTCTCAGCGTTACTTGAAAGCGGTTCGGAAATGTTTCTTCGCCGCGCATTCGAAAAGTGGGGTAAGGATGCTGTATTTGCGGCAATGGACTGGATAGCCGCTGGCGGGAAGATGTCCGAAACATGCCGCGTGGCGCTCACCTATTATGTTCCTACAGTTATGGACTGGCTTGAGGTGAGCACTCAACGAACACCTTGGCTCCTCGCCTCAGCGGCTCGTATCGTTGCGCCATATACTCCTGAGATTTGCACAAGAGATACGGGTTTGTGGTGTCAGGCGTTAGACGAGAATGCATTCTTTCCACTGGATGGTGAGCCTCTATATTTCTCGACGTTTATTTTGGCGCTCGGGTTATGTAACGCACCCTCAACGCCTTTGTCATTAGTTCGACTGTCTTTTGAACGCGTTTACAATGCGGCTTGGAATGACCAATTATCCGACAATTCATGGGAGATTCTTGATTCCATTGTTCCTCATTTGTCGTGGCCAAATGATTGGGACAAGTGTGAGCGGATGTCTCGGGGACTGGTTTCAGCCTTTGTCAGGCATAATTGGCCACCGCTGGAGTTGCCTCTGCTTGTCTCCTCGTCGGGAACTCTCAATCGTATTTTACGGAGCGCAGAAAAAGTTAACGGAGGGGAAAATTTTTTGAAAAGCCTTCGGTATTCGTAACGGAGCCAAAATCGAAACTTTTTCCCAATCTTCTTAAATCTAACTCATGCAAACTCACCTCGCTCCGCGCACGCTGAAGGGAACGCAAAAGCCTCAAAAGGACGTCCAGGTTTTGTTCGCAGCTAAACCCAGCGGAAAAGCTATTCTCTTCATTCACGGGTTTACAGGAGACGCCATTAAGACGTGGTCAGATTTTCATTTGCTTCTCCCAGAATGCTCCAAGTGTGAAGGTCGGGATCTTTTCTTTTATGGATACGACGGTCTTCGAGCTGAGATGAATGCAAGCGCCTCGATTTTTCGTGGCTTTCTTGATGGGCTGTTCGGGAATACTTTGTCCTTTTTAAGAGATAACCTTCCTCCCTCAGCGCAACGGCCAACTGAATTTGAATACAGCGAATTAGTGATTGTTGCGCATTCGTTGGGAGCTGTAATTACGCGGCGAGCGCTTTTGGATGCGACGAAAAAAAACTCACCGTGGGTCGTGAAAACTAAACTGGTGCTGTATGCGCCTGCGCACAAAGGCGCGCGGGTGGCTGAACTCGCGTTGGAAACCGCGAGTTCTTTTACATTTTTGAAACTGTTCGGTGCTGGCGCACGTTTTGCGTCCCCGCTGATTGATCAATTAAAGCCAAACTCAACGGCTCTAACTCAACTCCTCGCGGAAACCCTTAGCGCCTGTCAAGGTGGAGCGAACCCTCATCTGGTGGCACGGAAGGTCGTAATTGCAGAATACGAGCAAATTGTGGAAAACGAAACTTTCGGAGGGGATCCTCCCCCCGATCCCATTCCTGACACAACTCACACCACGGTGTGTAAACCTCGAAAAGATTTTTCTCATCCATTGCAGCATTTGGAGGATTGCTTGTGAACCTGCAGGTGGCAAATTTTGAAGATCTTCTCCAGACCTATTACCACGGGACGTCGGCGCATACCGCGGCTACGCATCTTAGGAATCTTATTGTCCATGGCCCGCACCTACAGTTAGAAAATCTGCTTCGAGACTTTCGTCAACGTGCCATCGTTTCAGATCATGAAATTAAGTTGCGCGCCGCTACGGATCGACTGATGACTTGTTATTCGATAATGGAGATTGCTTCCCTTATTGGTTTCATTGCGGATATTCACAGGACGGAGTTCGGGGCCGAAGCGATAATAGTCTTGGAGGACAAGCAAGTTCGCCAATATTATGAAGAATTTTATCCTACAAAACTACCCCGGCTTTTCCGATTTCGTCTTACCGGTAAGAGCTATGGGCTTTCACGTGCAGCAAATCCAGTTACCGGGGGGAATTTCATAGCGTTTCTAGATTTGGACAGACGATTCATGGAAAATTTGGAGGATCGATATCTACTCCGAATGTTGGACTCATTCACAATCGATGGCTATTGGTTCAGCGATGTTGTTGAGCTTATTGGCACGCCAGAGGCATTTATTGATCATTTGTTGCGTTCGAGTGAAGATCGAGACGCACGATCGTGTGCGCTCTTCGAATTCAGCATTTTTATGCAGTTTTGTTTTGATCTTAAGGAGTTGCTCGAACGTTTTGGAAGCCAACCGTTATTGCAATCAGCTATGTGGAACCACTACGGTTATTGGTTTGATATTGTTGGGAAGCAACTGAACGAACAGCTAGGCGCGGCGTTAGCGCGATTTTTGCAGTGGGAGCCACGAAGCGGAAGAAAGGAGGTCGTGGACGAAGTGCGGACATATGTAAGTGAAGCGCAGACAGCGTTAAAACTTCTTACCTCAAGAGCCTATTCCTCACCGGTAGACACAGTTCTGAAAACGATGGAGGATAAGGCCTAAGAGAGCTCGTTGCGGTAATCTTTGGCTCAGCGAATGGAATGGATTTTCGATTGGGGTTGGGTGTGGCCGTTCCTCTTTATCAATCTCAACGATCGGTTTTACGAAATATATTGGTGTTCTTAAAGTGGTTGTTGGAATTTCTTTTTCTTTGCCTGCTTCTTCCCCAAGGTGAACTCCTTGCCGTGGCGGAGGGTCCTGCGGTAGTTGCCTTCATCCATGTCCTGGCGGAGGCCTGCTTTTTCGCAGACCTAAGCCATGAGTTCGCCTCCTTTGTAGCCCCGCTGAATTCCTTCCAGCTCGGCGGCGTAATCGAGTTTGACGGCCTTGTTCATGACCTGGCCCATCGCGGTGAGATGCGGACCAAAGAGTGATTTTTCATGGTGGCTTTTACCCCGGGTGTTCGCTGCGCTCGGCGCACAAGTGCAGTTCAAAGTTCAAAGTTCAAAGTTTGAAGTTTAAAGTTGAATGACAGGGTGGGTTCCAGTGGATTGAAGGACACATCTTACTTGTGAAAAATTCGCGTCTCACCCTCTGAATTGTTCCGACCCTCGCGTCTCGCTCGGGGGCGCATCTTGACACTACCCACCCCGCCGGCTGAGGGCAGCCGGCCTACAAGGGGCAAAGAACAGTGTAGGCCGCGTGCCCTCACGCGGCGGGGGACGAACAGCCAAAGATGGTGGTTGTGTCAAGATGCGCCCCTCGCTCGGTGCACCCCCATTTTGTCCTTTCAAACGTTCCTTGGTCGGGCATAAAGCTGCGCATGTCTAAACGGAACAACGGTAAACAGGAAAAAAAGAAACAACCCCAACCTCAACCTGCATCTCTCGCTAAACGTCGAGATACCCGGAATCAGGATGTACATGTCGTCGTCATTGCCGAGGAGTTGAATCAAAACGAATGGCGCACGGCCAAACAACTGGCCAAGGCCTGCGCTTGTTCGACCCGCACAGTGCGACGGGAAATGGGGTATATGATCGATGATCTCCTCCTGCCGATCGAACGCAATAATATGCGCGGGTTTCGCGCCACCGAAAAAATTGATTTCATGGGCAATATGTTGCTCACCGAGAAATTGATTTTCACGATCATCTTCGCTTTGAAAAGCATCGGCGCTTACCGCACGGAACAGGAAAAGAAAGCTGCGGAACGGCTGTTCGCGCGCCTGACCTCGGCGTTCCGGGTGAAGAATGACTTGAACCTGGCACGGATCGGCAACTGCATTTCGTTTGGCTCGATTCTCACGCCGAAAATCGATCCGAACATTATCGATTTGGCCTGGCTGGCCGCGTTTCGTGGCGAGGAACTGGGAGCGGATTATGCCACGCCGAACAAAAAAACCCGGTATCGCACGTTCAAGGCGTTGCACATTCGCAAACTCAAGTACGAGATCGTCGCCTTGTGCAAAGATGATTCGTTGCGTGGCGGTATCATTCGCCTGGCGCTCAATCGCATGCACAACCTCAAGATGACCGGAACGAAGTATAAGGTGGATGATACGTTCGATGGGGAGAAGGAATTCGACGGGGCGCTGGATTCTTATACCGGCGAGAAGCTCATCGATATGCATTTGTATTTCCGCAAAGAACGGGCGCATTTGATCCACGAGAACCATGTCAGGGGCGGAGTGTCGACTCAGGTGATGCCGTCGGGTGCGATCCGCGTGCACCTGCGCTTGTCGAGTTATGTCGATGTATTGAATCTCCTCGGCGAATTCGGCGATTCCGTAGTGGCCCAGTCGCCGCCGGAACTTGTGCAACTGCGTAAAGCGCGATTGCTGAAGGAGTTGGCGGACTGCGAAGCGGTGGAGAAGGGGACCTTTGAGGCGGTGTAGAGGAAAAGGTCGACACGAATTGCACGAATTTTCACGAATTCAGCGGGGGAAGCAGGGGCGCGTCACTCCCGTGCGCGCCATTGTTCGAAGCTATATAGTTACCGAACCGCACAGCGGCTAAGGAGTGACACGCAATTCGGGCAGTTCGTGTTTTCTACCCGCAAAATTCGAGTAAATTCGTGAAATTCGTGTCGAAAATCCGTGCCAATCCCTTCTTTCGGACAAACTTCGTCAAAAATCGTATCTCAGGATTCACTTTTTTTTACGTTTTGTCGTAAGTCATTGGTACAGGCAAATTTAAATTTACCCCCCTGACCGTGCCTGTCAGTACCCCCCTGTTATTCTCAATCCAGTTACAGCAATCGCGAGTCGGTTGATGTGACACACGAAGATCGGTTGAATACAAAACCTTCAACCAGTCGCGAGTGACAAACATAACGTTTGCGCTGACAGCGGCCTTGCTTCGCGAAGGCGCGCCGCGCGCTGAGTTCGAAGTTTGAAGTTTAAAGTTCAAGGTTCGAAGTCAAAAGCGGCAAGACAAAAACAGATGTCCGAGGTCCCAGAGCAGTCGTTTGACTGAAGTTCGACGACGGAAGACAAACAGACAGAAACAGTAAACAAAACAGAAAGAGAAATATTAATATGACAAATGATACACCAACAAAAGAATCCGATCTCCTGACATCGTCTCAGGACCTTGCCACCGGCGAGGTAGCGATCGGCAACGAACTTGACGTTGCACAAAACAAGTCCGGAAAGATCATGGCGGATATCAATGATCTCACGGGTAAACGTGCGGGTTACGAAATCGCCAAGGATAAACTGGTCGATTACCGCGCGGCGATCCGTTCCGTGTTCGAGGATGGCAAGACATACATGGCCCTGGGCCGTGACATGTTCAAACCACGCTTTGGCAACGAGTTCGTCGATAAATGGAAATTGCTCGGTTTCGAGAATTCCTTGGCTTTGCCCAAGACTCCCGCGGAACTGCAATTGGCGGTGAAGACGTTCAAGGAATATCTGGCGGCCCATCCAACGGACGAAGTGATTCCGCTCAATCTCACGGTGGCGTATGCGCAGACGTTATACGACCGGATCAGTTTGGCGCGTGGCGCGGTTTATAACCAGGAGATGGTTGTCGCTGCGGCCAAGGACGAACGTGACGCGTCGGCGGCAAAGTTGCGCCGTCGTTATCGAGGGTTCATCGATGAGGTGAGCCAGCTCATGGGACCTTTGGATCCGCGATGGAAGGTGTTCGGTCTGAACCTGCCCGG
>JAQGOU010000418.1 GCA_028293445.1 Verrucomicrobiales bacterium
CAATTGTTTCTCTGCCCGCTGAGTAAAGCTTTGAAGCCGGAAGATTGGGACCATTTGGTAGCCGCCTCACAAGAGGCTTCTGCACGGAAGGCGTCGACCGAGCTTGACCATCTCGCACGAAGCGATCTTGCGGACAATATCGGCGATTGGCTCGAATCCCGTGGTGTCGTCGCTGCCTGGGAGCTTGCTCCCACGTTCGTCAACGCTGGATTGGATTTGGCTTACTTAAAGAAGCTGACTGACAAACTTCCATCGGCCAGTCACGTCGATGCCCTCGGCTGGCTGGAAGCACGCTTAAATCTGAAATCTCTCGTCGGTGAGGTGGAGCAAAGCACGGGGCGTATCTCCGAACTGGTCACCGCTGTTAAATCGTATTCATACATGGACCAGTCTCCGATACAGGAAATCGACATTCACGATGGCCTTGAGAGCACATTGACGATGTTGGGCCACAAATTAAAAACGGTGACAGTTATTCGAGCATTTGACCGTTCCATACCGCGAATCATGGCGTACGGCAGCGAACTCAACCAGGTGTGGACGAATCTTATCGATAACGCCATTACTGCCGTAAATGGCACCGGTAAAATTTGTATCGGCACGTCCTTCGAAGATGATCAGTTGGTGGTCGAGATTGTGGATGATGGTTTGGGTATTCCACCGGAAGTTCAGTCCCATTTATTTGAGCCTTTCTTCACCACGAAAGGTGTCGGCGCTGGAACCGGCCTCGGCCTGATCATCAGCAATCGAATTATCGGCGACCGTCACGGCGGAGAAATTGAATTTGAATCCCGCCCCGGCGAAACCCGTTTCAAAGTGCGGCTGCCCGTAAATCGCAAGCAATAACCTAAGGGGAAAAGATTGAGTGTTGGAAACCGGCTCAAAGCTTTGAGTAAATTCCATTCAAACCGTTAAGGAACCGAATTCTCCATGGGAACAGACCGGATTGACCAACGAAGCGCGAGTGTTACGCTCGTGTCATGGAAATTTACAACCACCCCACTTTCCACATGGCCTGCCAGCAGTTTGATCTGGTCGCCGATTATTTGGATATCCCCGCCCAGGACCGCGATCGCTTGAAGTATCCGAAGCGCTCGATGGCGGTGGCATTGCCCATTCATTGTGACGACGGCACCACCAAAGTCTTCTCGGGTTACCGCGTGCAACATCATCTCACCCTCGGGCCCACCAAGGGCGGCTTGCGCTTTCATCCCGACGTGACGATGGGCGAAGTTGCGGCGCTCGCAATGTGGATGAGCTGGAAATGCGCGTTGGCTGGACTTCCTTACGGTGGCGCGAAAGGCGGCATCACCTGCGATCCGCGCAAAATGTCCATCGGTGAACTGGAACGACTGACACGGCGCTATACCCAGGAAATGATTCCGTTCATCGGACCGCAAATCGACGTCATGGCGCCGGACATGGGCACCAATGAACAAATCATGGCGTGGATGATGGATACCTATTCGATCAATATGGGACACACTGTTCCCAGCATCGTCACAGGGAAACCTGTGAATCTGGGTGGCTCGCTGGGAAGGCGCGAATCGACGGGACGAGGCCTGGCTTATTTAGTTGGCCGCGCGATGGATGTGATCAATCTGACCCCCGGCACCGCGACGGCAGTGGTGCAAGGTTTCGGCAATGTCGGTTCGATTGCCGCTCTGTCATTGCAGAAGTTCGGTGTGAAGATCGTCGGGATCAGTGACGCCTTTGGCGGATTGTATAACCCCAAGGGGATCGACGTCTGGGAGCTGGAGAAGTTTGTGGCGAAGGAAAAAACAGTCGTTGGTTTCCCGGGCGCAGATCCGGTCACGAACGAAGAACTCCTCATATTGCCATGCGACATCCTGGTCCCGGCAGCGATGGAGCGACAAATCACCGAAAAGAATGCCGCGCAAATCAAATGCCGCATTCTCGCCGAAGGCGCCAACGGCCCGACCACTCCCGAAGCGGATGCGATTCTCGCCCAGCGCGAAGATATTTTCATCATCCCTGACATTCTTTGCAACGCGGGCGGGGTCATCGTGTCTTACTTCGAATGGGTGCAGGATTTGCAGAGCTTTTTCTGGAACGAAAGCGAAGTGATGGACAAGTTGTTTCGTATTCTCGAAGGAGCGTTCACCCAGACCTTGAACATGAGTCGCAAACAAAATATTTCCATGCGTTTCGCGGCGCTGAGCCTTGGGATTAAGCGCGTACACGATGCCAAGAAACTCCGCGGATTATTTCCATAGGATGAAGATTAAAATCAGGTGGTCGCTGGCTGTCGCATTGCTCGCGTTCGTTTCAACCAGGAGCTTTGCCACGGAGTTTCACGTTGGGCCGAAACAGAAACTTCAGGCGGTCAGTGATGTCCCTTGGGAATCGCTCAAGGCTGGCGATCAGGTGCTGATCGATTGGCGTCCCGAACCGTATAAAGAGAAATGGGTCATCTGCTGCAAAGGGACTGAAAAGGCGCCCATCGTCGTTCGAGGCGTGCCTGGCCCGAAAGGCACACTTCCGGTGATTGATGGCAATGGGGCGTCGACACGCAAGCAATTGCAATTTTGGGGCGATGTTCGCGGCACCATAAAAGTCGGCGGAGCCATTGTTCCGAAAGGTTCGGACGCCGAATACATTGTCATCGAAAATTTGGAGGTTCGAGGAGCACGTCCGCCTTTCACCTTCATTGATGCTCAAGGGCAACCCAAGAGCTACCTGGTCACCGCTTCAGCGCTCTACGTCGAGAAAGCTCATCATCTGACGGTGCGAAACTGCATTTTGACCGACAGCGCTCACGGGCTTTTTGTGAGTTCCAATAATGAGAGCGCCTCGTCCGACATTCTTGTTGAAGGCTGTTACTTCTCTGAAAACGGCATGGAAGGAGGCACGCAACACAGTATCTATACCGCCGCTATCGGCATTACCTTTCAATTCAATCACCTGGCCCCACTGCGCGCGAAGTGCGTCGGGAACAATTTGAAAGATCGCTCTGCGGGTTTGGTGGTGCGTTACAACTGGATTGAAGCGGGAGATAAAAACCTCGACCTCGTTGATGGCGAGGACAGCGTGCTCGTTCGTAATCACCCCAGTTATCGGAAGACGTTCGTCTATGGGAACGTATTTATCAAAACACCGGTTTCCACGCACAATCAATTGGTCCACTACGGCGGCGACAGCAAGTTTGGGAGTTATTATCGCAAAGGCACACTCTACTTCTACAACAACACGATCGTCTCGTATCGCAAGGATCCGATGAGCCTCTTCTGGCTTTCCAGCGATGAGGAAACCTGTGATTTCCGAAACAACATCCTTTATTCCACAACCAACTCGAAATTCTTTGCGGTCAAGGACAAGGGGATCATGCATCTCTCGCACAACTTTCTTCCCGAAAACTGGCTCACGCCAGCGACAGATCCGCGCGGAGCCGTTAAGGACGATGGAACCTCCACGAAAAGAATGAACCCGGGCTTCGTTGACATCGCGGCGCAGGATTTTCGATTGAGCGCTGTTTCAAAATGTCGCGACGCGGGAACCACCCTCCTGCCAGAATGCTTACCAGCGAACGCCCCGATCGCTGAATATATGAAGGAACAGCAATCGCGGCCGCGGCCGAACGATGGTCATCTCGACATCGGCGCTTACGAATTCGACAGATAACAGAGCACCAGCACGTGGGCTCTCAATGCGTGAGCACGTGCCATTTTGGCCGTTTCCAACTCTGTCGAAAGTCCTCGAGACCGGCGTCCTTCGCTTTTCCTTCACGTTCGTAGCCATCCAGGAATGCGATGAATTGAAACTGGGCGTCTGGTTTGTCGCATTGAGAATCGAACTGGCGAACGATTTCATTGGCAGGGAGAACCGGTCGTCCGAGCATTTCTGTGAGGGCAAAATTTAAGCCGTGAATTCCTTGTGCGGGCTCGTACGATTTAAAAACCAGCTCTGTGCAAACCAGTTCCGCATCCGTCGTGAAATCGAAATTAAAATCATAAGGCCGCCCTGCGTAATGAAACGCGCGGATCAGTGCCAGCGCCTTTTCTGTTTTTGGAAGCGTTGGCCGCAGCACCACTAATGAATCAGCATCCGCGGCATGTTCCAGTGCCGTAAGGGATACTCCCTCGCTGATCGCTTCAAGAACTCGAGGCAAACGATTCTTATCGCCCACTTGCACGCTTTGAACGTAAGTGGACGGCGATCGGGCCTTTAGCAACTCTTCGAAATCGCCACTCGGAATCTTTTGATTGCGGACCCACTCGGCCATTTCCTTTCCGCCAAAGAACTGCGTCCGCTCTTCCGGTGTGCCGATGTAGAGCGCCGCATGCGGCCAGAAGCCGGGCAAACCCACATTCGATAAATACCATTCGTGCCGGATGAGGAGGACATCGCCCGGCAACAGTTTGGGTTGCAGTTGATGCAGTTGCGCCTCGGTAATCAGAGAGCGTCCGTGACGATAGACTTTCGTGTCGCCCATCCACTCTGCGACCCCAGCCTGCACCGGGAGCCACGCCCTTTCGCCGGCGGAGCGCAAAACCTTCAAGCCGTTCTTGACGGCAAGAACCGGTCCTTTGCCGTAACCCATCTTCGCCAGGAACTTCACATCCGCATCGATCAATTTACGGAGCTCACCGGCGGCCGCCTCGCTCGTGGTCGCGTAAATGCCACGGCTCGCATCAAATTCCGCCGCAGTCGTCACATTTAAATAGTGAAACTTTAGTTTGGCATAACTGCCCGAAGGCAATCCCAATTCAGGGACCGGTTCATTGAGTATTTTATCCAAAATTGGATTTCTCTTTCCTGCCTCGATCAACTCCAAAGCCGAACGATACTTCGCCAGAAAAGCCGCATAACTCGCGAGAAAAGCCCGTTCGCGTCGTTCCCCGGAGAGCAGATAAAATTGGGCGTGATACTTTTCAATCGAATCCAAGGCCAGTAGGTAATCCAGGTAACT
>JAQGOU010000426.1 GCA_028293445.1 Verrucomicrobiales bacterium
TACAAAACCCGTCCGTATTCCATTCGAACCGAAAAAAAATCTCACAATGATTTTTGGCGAGAACGGCTCCGGTAAGTCTTCCATTGTGGACGCTTTCTCGTTTCTTTGTGAGAGTAAATTCGGTTCCCTGGACGATCGCTCGGGGACAGAAAACAGTTTCATCACGGCGATCACAGGCACCGCCAAAGAACTGAAGGTCAAATTGACCACGGATCAGGGTGAATGGACAGGGATTCTGAAGGGGCGTGCAACGATTGAAGTTACTCCGCTAAAAGGATTACCGATGGCTCGCATTTTACGACGAGCGCAGATTCTTCAATTGATCGAGCAAAAGCCTACGGATCGTTACAAAGCGTTGGGACAGTACATCGAGCTTCCGGGAGTGACGAAAGGGGAGGCTACTCTCCGGGAGGGAGAGAAAGACGCACGCACAAGTTATGGCCAGGCGGTGCATGCTTATGACCAAGCTGGGGAAGCTCTGAAAGCTCTGTGGGAAAAGGAAGGAAAGCCTGGAACCAACGCGACCGACTGGGCGGCAACCGAAAAGGCTGTCGACCTGACGCAGATAGCAACTCAACTTACCAGTTCCAAAACAATTAGTGACGCGATTATAAGTGTTGGAACGCGCCGCAACGATTATGATAATGCTGTCAGCAAGGAGAAAACGGATAGCGATGAAGTAACCAAAGCAGACATGGCTCTCAAGAATGAGGAAGCCAAGTCTGCTGGGCAAAATAGTAGTCTCTTCGGTTTGTTGCAGAAGGCGAAGCTATTCGTCGAAAGTGAACAAAAGGCTGGGGAGTGCCCCGTCTGCCAGCAACAGGTAAATCGCGCGGTCCTCGCCGGTGAATTGGGAGCCCGTATTGCGGCGATGGAAACGCTGGGGAAGCTCGCGAATGAAGCAAAGTTCGCCCGAGAAAAACTCACTCGATCAAGCACGCTTGTTGCCTCATCAAAAGGGCAATACGCGAGCAGTCTGAAAACGTGTGCAACGTTACTCGTTGGCTCGTTTTTGAAACCCGTCACTGAAGCGGACCTGCCAGCCGAAACGTTGGAGAAACTTTCGGACGGCGACACTACTGAGAACGAACGCGTGAGCGTCGGTGAGACGATGCTCCCTATCCTGACGACGCTCAAAGGGAAACTTTACGAATGCGAAACCGAGTGGCAAAAGCGCATCAATCAGCACAACTCGATCAAACTTCAGCATGACACCCTTCTGAAAAAGAAAAGCGAGAGCGAAGCACTGGAAAAGTTCTCGACCCGGATGAAGCTGGCGCTCGACCTGGTAGTCGAAAAAAGAAAAGCGTACGTAGAAACAGAGTTGGCCTCGATCTCGTTGGAGGTTGAGAGGCTTTACCGGTGTCTTCATCCAGGGGAGAAACTGGGCGACATATCGCTCGGGCTCGATACGAGGACACAGGGTTCTCTTCATTTGAAAGGAAACTTTTACACGGAACAGAATGTCGCCCCGCAATCCCTCTTCAGCGAAGCCCATCTTGACACCTTGGGCTTCTGCGTGTTCTTCGCTTTGTCGAAGAAGTATGGAACTGACCGGACTTTTATTCTGTTGGATGATGTGGTC
Organism: Verrucomicrobiales bacterium; assembly: GCA_028293445.1. Lineage (GTDB taxonomy): Bacteria > Verrucomicrobiota > Verrucomicrobiia > Limisphaerales > JACDHS01 > CBHWET01. The sequence continues at coordinate 1,586 of JAQGOU010000426.1, forward strand.
ACCTCCGTCGATGATCCGCATCTCGAACGTTTCATCGAACTCTTGCACGACGAAGCTCAGTACTTCGCCCATATCGTCATTACCACACATTACCGTCCGTGGCGCGACCGTTATCGCCATCAACGTGCTCCGGCCAATGAGCTTCACTTTATTGATCTCCGTCCTTGGAGCCTCGAAGGTGGCATTCGTATCCACAAGGAAAAAATCGCCATCGCCGAACTGCGGGATGCGCTGGCCGCCAATGATTTCAACCGCCGTGATGTTGCAAACCAGGCTGGGATACTCGTTGAGAACGTGCTCGACTTTCTCACTTTTAATTATGGCTGCAAGCTTCCCAGGAAAGCCGATCCAAAGTATACTTTGGGGGAACTATTGAACAGTTTTTCCGGTGAACTGCTCAAAGCAATGAAAGTGGAAGAGGGGGCGATCGCTGAAGTAATTGACGACGCCACCAAAAAGAAAACCCGCACTTTCACCCTCACAGCAACAAAAGAATTAAAACCTTTTATTGAACGTTTTCGAGCTCTTGCATGCGTCCGTAATCAGGTCGGCTGCCACTACAATTACGATGGCGCAAATGTGAACGACAAGGATGTTACGGATTTTGGAACCGCCGCGGCTGACTTCGCCGAGTTGCTCACCTGTCCCGATGCCGGCGATTTGCCCAATCGTAAACCGAGTGGCAGCTACTGGGAAACGCGGTCGGGACGGCGTCGGTTATATCCTTTAGAAACACCACCGAAAAATTAATTTTGATTCCATTATTGTCTTGAAACAACCCGAACAATTTAAATAAAGCAACATCCTTGAATAATGGTTGTAATTGCCGCCAAGAATGCGCCCAACTATTTCATGAAGCTTTGTGGGCATCGAGAATAAAACTTTGGGGCATCCAGACACCCACCATCTCCTCGCCGCTCAAGGCTGGTTTGAACTGGGGAACCACTTGGAAGCAAACAAGGAACTGGACAACATCTCCCCTGCCCTCCGTTCACATCCTGGTGTGTTGGACGTCCGCTGGCAGATTTACGCCAAAGTCAAGCAGTGGGAAGCCTGTGTCGATATCGGTGAAGCCCTCGTCAAACTCGCACCCGGTTCTCCTGAAAGTTGGTTGCGTCGGTCGGTTGCTTTCCATGGATTGCGGAGGTTTGAGGAGGCGGCTGAACTTCTGTTGCCGGCGGTCGATGCATTTCCCAAGGACTGGAGGATTCGATACGATCTGGCCTGTTATGCTTGCCTGCTGGGGAACAACGAGGAGGCGTGGAACTGGCTGGAGCAGGCGTTTGACCTCGGTGGTGCAAAGCAGGTGAAGCTGATTGCCTTGGAAGATCCGGATTTGGAGAAGTTCTGGGTGGAAATTCGGGAGACGTAGCGAACCCGGTTTATGACCATCAACCAAATGCAACAAATTGCGAATACCTACCAGTCCATGTTCACGAACTGGGATGAACTTGTGAACCATGCTGTGATGATGGATCCGCGCTTTATTGCCTTGGTTCAGCAAGCCATCGAGGAGAATCAGCCGCTAACGCGAGCAAAAATGGAAGAGGTGTTTGGTGAACTTGGATGGGAGGAGTGAAATTCGAGTATGACTGCCGTTGTCCAACCCTCTTATACAATTTTAACATGAAACGATCACCCTTCCTGGCAGATCACATCCGAGAACGGGAACTGATCGCGTTCTTTGACAGTGCGAGATTGATCAAAACACTCGCCGGTAAATTTGAACTCCACGGCGGCACGGAGGAGGACAAGAAACAGGCCAAGGCATGGACGGCAATATTTTTGGCCGAGAGCAACGTCACCTTCTTGCGCTAATCAAACCCTTCATCCGCACGACACCCGACCCGGTTGGAAATGACTGCCTTGCGTTCCTGTGTCTGGTTTCCTAAACTCGCCCAGTCAGTGAGGAAGCAAGAACGATTATATGTCACGATTACCTGTTCCTGGAGCCGACGGAGATGCTTGGGGCGACCTCCTGAACGACTTCCTGCGCGTCTCACACCGGGAAGATGGAACCCTCAAAACGGTGTTCCAGACCATCAATGTTAAGGATTTTGGAGCCAAAGGAAACGGGGTAAACGATGACACAAATGCGGTTCGGAATGCCCTCAATGCCGCCTTGAATGCTGGCG
>JAQGOU010000467.1 GCA_028293445.1 Verrucomicrobiales bacterium
TGCTTCATCCCTTCGGCTTCAGTCTTCTAGTTCGCCTCCGCATTTTCCAAAGTCTGGACAGAAATCATTCAGTCAGCATCTCCAAACGAGTATTACTTTTAATTGCATTCACAGCCCGTGTGTTTGCAAAACCCTTAAGTCAACTACTCCTAAGAAAATGATGGGCCATGACACACAGAACACCACAGCACAGCGACGACAAAACCATCGCTTTTAAAGATCTGGGCAGGAAATAGCAAACCGCGAGGATGCAGAAAAAGATCATGGGGAACAACAGTCCTTCCTCCGAAAAATCCAGCGTTTGCAGCCCCACATCCCACCAAAGCCTCGACCCGTGTTGAGGATTTTTTTCCCCAGTGCGACCCATGCACCAATTAACGACCCACGCAATGCCAAGGGAGACGAAAACCGCTCCGATGTAACAAAGAATGTCAATCTTCATAGCCAGCGCAATGTGGGTTGAACTCTGCCACGTTAACCCTCGAGCCCCACTGCAGGTATTACAAAAAGTGATCTGGATTGGAATGCTCATGCTCGCGATGCTTCCCCTTCCAAACTCGCCACCTGTGGATACTGATAAATCTGAGGGTGATTCTTCTCCTTTTCACGGCACTACAACGCACCGATAAAACTGGCACGACCCAACCGACGTCGGCGCGTGCAGCATCTGATCGGTCGCACTGAGAATATTGGTGGATATACTGGTCCAAAGATTGAAATCAGTCGTGGATTGCAGCACTATTTTTGTTCCCGGATCGCCCGTCACCGGGACCGTCACCTGGCCGGCCTCGAAGCGAACATTTCCCAATACCAAAGGAATCGGATCATCCACCTTCGTGAAAAAGATTCCGCTCAAAACCGCATTGGCTCCTGGTTGAGTCGATCGCACACTCAAAATGACGTGCCCTTGCAGGTCCACCACCCAATATTTCCCAGTCGAGAAATTGGTGATCGACTCGCTGAGCATCACGACTTCGTTTGTACCGTTGATAATTGAAACCTCTTCTGCGCGTCCGAGGCCGTCCCAGTCCAGAAAGTAAAATGCGGTGCGATGGGTTTTTCCGTCGGTGAAATTCAAGTCAATCTGAAACTGATCCCCGTACCACGCCGCCGCTACACGGTCGGTGCTGTTACTGCCTGTCATGAGGGCTCGAGGATCCACTGTTGATTCCTGCCAGTTGTAGGGAATCGCATCGGGAGAGGTGGGCGCTACAAAGCCTGGATTTTGAATGACTGATCCGAAGACGAGATAACCATCCGATCCATAGTGCCCGGACCATGTACCAGCGGTGGTTGTATCCAGTGCCACCGCCGATGCCGACGCTTCCACGAAAACCGGCGGCGTCAAAAAGGTGGTCGCGTACGATTCGGCGGAATACAGGGAGTAAAGATCGCCCCTCACGCAACGCACCCTGTAGTAGTATTGAACTCCAGCATCCAAAACAGAATCCGTATATTGCGTGGCGTCGGCTCCGAGCACAGCGACCTGCACGTACGGCCCCGAAATGGTGCTGCGTTCCACGAGATAACCGTCCTCGTTCGTCGCATTGTCATTCCATCTTACAACTATGCTATTGGTGGAAATGACCATGAGCTTCAGATCGCTCGGACCTGCTGGTGGATCCTGGATCGTAGCTTCAGAATCCTCAAAAATTCCCTGGCTGCTATTGTAATAGCTCCCGCTCGGTGATGTCTCCAGCTTGACCGCCTTGATCATGTAGACGTTGGTGGGGTTGGCGAGAATATCGGTGAAGGTAAGGTTGGTAAGCAGGTTCGCGGTGAGACGAGTGAAGGCCCCGCCGGCCAGTGATGCCCGATAGACATGGTAACCCAACACTCGCCCATCAGCACTCGGGCTCCACGTCAACAAGTTGCCCGCAAGGCCACGCACCACCTGAAGATTGGAGGGAGGACTGACCACGTGCATTCGAAGTGACGGATCGCCCATGAGCGAAATATGGACCTGGCGATTTCCGTCGAACTGTGGGGAATAAAGTCCATTGGTTCTGTTATTTTGTGTGAGTCGATTTCCGAAACCGACCGTCTGGCCAAGGCCCATATGTTGATAAAAGGCCTGCGGCAGTCCTGAACAACTCGCAGTCAATGCTTGACCGGAACCAAGCACCGAACGCAGAAAGTTGCTTTCATTGTCCCAATCTCCGTAATAGCTGCCAAAGAACATCGTGAACACTGCCTGGATATCGTAGTGGGCAAAATCGTCGGAGCCCCCCACGCCCTCACAGCTGGTGTATTGGCCGCCTCCGCACGCATAACTCCAGAGGTAGCTCTGCGACGTGACGGAATCGAAGTAATGATAAGGCTGTGCCACATCGATATTGTTTGCCCCTACCAACGGACCAAAGTTCCGCCATCCGGTTGAGGCGTATGGAACTCCGTCATCGATTCCAAAATTATCCATGATCACCCCTCGCCGATTCACATTGAGCAGCCCATGCCGGAACTTGTGATCCTTGTTGAGATACTGCCGCAACAAATCCAATTCGGAACGCGCCGGATCCTGATTTTCAAAGCTGGTCAAATTCGAAAGGTCCACCCGGCCCATTTGCAGACGAACTGTTCCTGGAATGGTCGAAGGATCAAACTTTCCATCCCCCGGCACGTTCCAGTTCACCGGCCTTTCTGCTGATCGGGTGTTCACCGAGCTATCCGTCCACACGCCCGTCATGTCTCCATAATAAGCATCCGCAGGCCATGCCCCTTTATGGTTTTCATGCTCATCGGGATTGATATTGCCAGAATAGGGCACAGGAATATGACCGAAGAGAAACACTGCCTCGGTATTCGCCGGGTCCGCATCGTAATCCGCTTTGATCAGCGCTTTGACACTCGCCACCGAATCCGTGGGCGAAACAGCGTGGCGCAAAACACGCCACCCATCACCGGTGAGATCCTGTTCGAGCCGCGAAAGTTCCGCCTGCAAAGCCGCAGCATATGTATCGGCCACCACCAGAATCAATCGACCCCGATTCTCCACCAAAGGAACCTTGACCCCGGCATAAATGTAGCCCGTACCTTGATACCCCTGCGAAGTCTTCTTCACCAGCTGGTATTCATACGCCACACCTGCCGAGACCGACGCATCCACATAACTGTTCGCGCTGCCGTCAAGTGTGATGACGCTTTTCCATGCGGTATCCGCCAATGCCTTGCGATAAATGGAGTAACTGGAAGCATCCGGATGATTGGGCCACGACAAATTAATTTGCGGCGGCAAATCCTGAACAATGGCGCTCACCTGCACCGCGAAATCGGAAGCCGCTTCCTGCGCCATAAGTCCAAAGCCACCAAGAAAAAACAAAACTAAAGAAAGTATCCATCTTCGGTTGTAAATGGAAGCGTTCAACACCCTCATGTTCATGGCGGCCTGCACCACCCCGAATTTGCAGAACCAGTCAAACACCAGCCATCAGGCGTACGTCGCTACGAACATAAGGAAATTACGAGGCCTCCAACGTCAGTGCGTGACTGAACCCCTCAGGGCCGAAGAGGGGGAGAGGTTTCTGATATATCCATGGTGGAGCGGGAGAAACAGTAGTTTGGAGGCTACCGGCAGGTCTTATTGTCGAGCGTTATAGCGTGAGGATGGTGAACACAATACACCCACATGATACGCAACAACGCCATGACTAATGTCCAGATCACGATGATGCCCAAAGGATAGCGATAGATTCCCTTGATGAGTTCGCCAAATTGGTAGTACCTCTTCGGATGACTAAACAAGAACGAAGGGAGGTATCTGTCGATGTAACAGAAACCGACCATCGCCCCAACGACCCCCAGGATGATGGCTACGTTTCGCCGACGTTGCGTGGGAGTTATCCGCTCCGAAAAGGGCGAAAAAAATGCATGTTTCGACTCAGAGGGAGTAAGACCCACGCAGAGCCAGTATAAGAATAAAAACGAAGATACAGTGCCTGCGATTTCCAAATCGGAAAATTTCAACGCGAAATAACCAATGAACGATAACGCGAAGAAGTAAAACCGCTTCTCGGACATCTTCCACGTCTGCGCTGACTTGGGTTTCTCCGTTGGTTCCATAATCAAGACTTTGCTCTAAGTTCAGGATGTTGGAAGAGCATTGCTTTCGCAATCCGAATCCAAAGCGCATCCCAATGTTTCAGCGAGATTCGGGCTTGAAAACTGTGCGCCGACCCTGAAACGGTTGCGGCGCTCTTTCATTGAATTATTTCAGCCCCCACGAGAAAATAGAAACGCAAAGCACAGTGACTAGGAATTCAGATCTCCAGGAGCAACCTGTTTATAGCCTGGCTCGCAAAAGCAGTTTGTTTGCTATTGAACAGAACCCGCGTCGAGCCTTTTGGAGCGAGGATGATGAACACGGTAAATCCAGATGACCCGCAACGACCCCAGGATTAAAGTCCAGGAAATGATCAAGACAAGGCGATGGTGAAGTATTCCCTTGGAGATTTCGTCAACCCCGGGATTCCTTTTCAAATGGCTAAACCAGGACAATGGGAGGTAGTTGTCGCTGTTAAAGATGGCGACAATCAACCCAATGACACCCAGGATAATCGCTACGTTGCGCAGACGTTGCTTGAGAGTCGTCGGCTCCGCAAAGGATGAAAATACTGGATTTTTCGAATCCGAGGAAGGGATCGCGAAGACCCAGCAACAAAATAAAAAGGAAGATAAAACCCAATCGGAATTTTTCAACGCGACATAGCCTACGAAGGATAACGCGAAGAAGTAAAACCGCTTCTCGGACATCTTCCCCTTTGGTGCTAATTCGGGTTTCTCCGTTGTATCCATATTCCCGGCCTGGTTCGTACTTCAGGATGTTAGAATAACAAGCACTTCGCAACACCAAATAGAAGAACGTGAGAAGTCGTGGTGTTAAACGAGCTGGCTGATACGAGTCACAACTTATCCCGTTCCCCCACGTTCGTTACGCATTGCCACTCGATTTCAACGACCGACCCCGCGCTCGTGGTCCACTCGCGATTTCCACATCACGCGCAAGTATGAAAAAACAAACCACCAGGTGATAACGATGGTCACAGGATGACGCCAAATTCTGGATTGCGTTTCAAACCTTTTCACGTTCGGATCCGAATGAGTGAACCAGGACAGGGGAATGAATTTACCCACTAGACAAATCGCAATCACCACTCCAGCCCAAAACAAAATGATTCGAAAAGCGCGACGACGTTCACCATGGGCTGTTGCGGGATTGAGTGGGCGAACAGGAGATTGCAACTCAGACTGGTGAGCATCCAAAAGAATATAAGGGAGGAGGAAAATGGACGACAACCCACTCCGCCATCCTTCGAAATAGGTAATGCACAGTGCAATAACAAGCAGGGAATGTGTGAAAAAGAATTGTCCCCTGGTTATTTTTTTACTCGGCAACGGAACTTTTATGGAAGGCGTGTTCGCGCTCAAGCTATGAACCAAAATGAACTAACGCCGAGAATGGAGCAAGGTTATTCAAGCCTGCTTGCCCGGCGCAGGTTTTATTTAAATCCAATCTGGTGCGCTCGTGATGCTATTCGTTTCCTCTCGTTACCTGCCGCCATGAAACTCAAGCACCCTTCCATTGGTCGAAATGACAACACCAGCATGAGCACCAACCACATTCAAATCCCGCTCAAGGAAGACATTCCACTTGCCGTTTTGGAAACCCACATCGAAATTCTTAATCCCGTCTTTACCCCAGGAAACTTGCTGCCGAGCGATCGCTAAGGCCTCTTCTTTAGTAATGGTGCGAGAGACTTTCCCCGATCTGGATTGAAGAAAGGCGTCCGCCTCTGCTGTGCTTGTTTTCTTCTTCGCATGGAACCTTCCCCATCGCTCCGCAAAAGCCGGGTCATCCCCCGTATCGCAAGTCCAATCCATCAAAAAGCCATTTTCATCAAATACATAAGCCGGTGTTACAGACACTGTCAAGATCGAATCCTTAGGATTTACCGTCGCGACGAAATGGATCCTTCCCTGTAAAGTAAAACTATGTAACTCCCTGGTCTTCATCACTTCTGTGAAAGCGATCAAGTTGGTCAGTCCTGGAGGAGGTTTCACCGCTTTGACCCCAAGGGTTTCATAATAAATAAATGCC
>JAQGOU010000526.1 GCA_028293445.1 Verrucomicrobiales bacterium
ATCACGAGTGGCCATGAGGCTGCCCGCCACGGTTTCCTGCAGGTTCACTGCACCACGCGCCGCGGTGAGTTGCGCGTGCAACACACCGAGATGAGCGGCAGTGAAGTTTTTCACAGGAATCTCCGCACCGGGATTGACGGTAAGGTGATTCTTGTAATTGAGCAGGAATTGCAGCACCGCCACTTCGTTATCTTGGATCTCCAATGAGCCGTTATGGCCGAGCGCTGTCCAGCTGTCGGTGAACTCATTGCCGAAGTCCAGCTTGAAGCTGTCACGGCCGAACATGAGCAACGCACGACTGCTGGTCAGCAGAGTGCGTGTCGTGTTACGACGCATTTTCAGCTCTGCCTTACCAAGGCCATGGGCCATGATCGCATCGACCAACGGTTGGATATCCGCGTCGATATCATCTTTTGTATTTTGCAACAGGGGCACTGTTGATTCATGCGCATTGGCAGCGATTGAAAAATCGTTCGCTGTCGCAATGAGCTCCGCATTTATTGTAGGTATTACTTTTTGCATATGTTTTATCTTTCTGTTTTTGATTACTGACTACTGTTCACTGACTACTGACTTACTGATCTGCTCGCGAAGCACATCGCTGTCGGCCTCAAACTTTGCCTGAGACCCGCGACTGGGTTGGGTTTCTTAGGTCCACTCCGGTCTTCGCTTGTTCCACTTAACGACTCGCGTTAATTGCAACGGGACACAGCTTTTCATAAAAACAGTCAGGGGGGTGATGACACGATTTCGCCGAAATCGTGTCACCACCTGGTACCCCTGATTCTATTGATCGGAATTGAGTTCACTAACTTTCCTCTTGACTGGAAAATGTTTTGCGCTGTGAGGGCTATTTTGGATGTCCTGCAGCAAATTTGGATGGTTTTGGCGAATTACCCTCCGAATGGATCGGCAAACCGAGTGATGAAGAGAAAGGTAATGGCGAAGCAACGATTCACTCGCCTTTCCTGTCGGACTTCAAAGGCGTCGCTGAGAATCGCTTTGTTGCCGTTAGCCATGCTGGTCGAAATTGCTTCCGGACCCGGCATGGGCAAAAGCAGAAGTTTCCTTTTGTTCGCGATTCATGTCAGCTTGCCCCCATGTCGAATCATAAAGTCGGATCCAGTTATTCCTTTGCGCAGCTCGTGAGTGCGTACAAAGCGGACCCGCAAAACGAAACCGATGCGCCTTACCTCCTCTATAAAGGAGACGAAATTCTCGCATTGTTGCTGCGCCACAAATTCAATCCTGAACCATCCGAAGTCTGGGTGGGTAATGACACAGCCGTTGCGGCCTGGGGCAAGAAACTGGCGGACATGAAAGGACAAAAGCCGATCCCGGTTTATTATTCTCCGCCGAGCCGGAAGTTTTATGAATTCAAAGGCTACCGCTTTGTTACCGGAGACACCGACAAAACGGAAGACCTGGCAAAACGCAAAGGCCCCGTTCCACTTTCCAGAGTGGTACTTATCCACCCTGTGCAAACGACCCCCACCCGTTAGCCGCATTGGCGTCAATTAGGAAAGCCATTGCGCGTTTTTGGGCGTCCTCAAAGACAGCAAACCGCATAACTCGGTGATAAATGGGTTGCTTAGGCTATCCAGAAAAAACTTATTTGGCCAAATCTCCTCGATTTGCTTCCCCGGAGGTCATCATTTGGTCAAATAAAAGCGTTTTGCTTTCCAGAACGAAAATATTTGGCCGAATATTTTCATTTTACCTTCCAGAAAAAAGGGTTTTCCCGAATGACTCCATTTTGGGAAGCAAAATAGAAATATTTGATGAAATAAAACCATTTTGCTTCCCAGATTACTTTAATTTGGTCATTTCACGGCATTTTGCTTCCATGAACAGTTCCAAATGGCCGAAAGGGGAACTTTTGCTTCCCAGAATAGAAATCTTCGACCAACTATTTCCGTTTTGCTTCCCAAACTCCCGTCCCACCGCCACCAGTCCAATGACCGCTTCCTGAACGGCGGGGAAATGACCGCAAGCCCTCCTTCGGCTTCCTGAAATGTCCTTCGCGCAACCGAACGGGATCTTTCTGTTCCTGAATCGCGGGCAAACCATCATGGATGCTGCGGCTAGTCTGTTTTTGGTGAGCTGTGTGAATGTTGAGCGTGACGCACGGCCTTCTTGGAATATTAACACGCGCTTCAGTTCGAAGCACGCTTCCCAACGTTGCAACTTGTTGTCCCGCCGTGCACTTGCGGCGGCGAGAGAGAATGAAGGTTTGGATTTTCCGCCGATTGTCGAAGCAAGCTAGAGCGATTCTCAAAAAAGATTTCCGAACGCTCATTCTTTGGGTCTTTTGCCTCGACAAAGCACTGCAACACCCCGAGATACAGGGGCATGAGATCTGTTCCCCCGACAGTCGCTCGATATTCCTTCATCTTTTGGATGTTGGCCTCCGCTATTTCCGTTTTTGCCGGAGATAACCATTGGACCGGCAGTGCGAACAACGGTCTTTGGAGCGACTCGCTGAATTGGAGCCTTGGCCACACACCCGACTCCTCCGAGGACGTTTACATCGACGGATCAAGCGAGGCTACGGTCACGCTCAATATCGATGCGCAAGTCGGCTTGTTGCAACTGGGCGGTGGATTGGGAAATCAAACCCTTCTCGTCACCAATTCCACCCTTTACATCTCGCGAGGCATCATCGCAACGAATGCAGTTTTAAATCTTTCGGAAGCACACTGTTCAATCTTTGGGTTTCTCTCGTCTACGAACTATGGAAAGATTCTTTCTTCAAAGGGAGCAACGAACTCGTTTTCAGTCTATAGCGGCGAATTCAGGAACTCCGGCGTTTTCCAGGCGGAAACCAATGCAGATCTCTTCCTTTATGTTTATAATGGATCATTCAATGACGGAACGCGTTTTGATGGTTCAGGAACGATAAAGCTTCTTCACGATTCCAATGTCGGCTGCCATGGAAATATGTTCGTCAACGGCAGGTTTAGCTTTGATGGCATTATCTCCGGTACCAATACCTGGCATGGTCCGGGAATATTCGATTGGACCGAGGGAAAATTCAGTTACGGAGGCATGACCCTTGCCTCCAATCTACAGGTTAACGCGGTCGGGCCCCTTCTTCAGCTTGGAGACCAAGCGTATCTCACCAATGACAGCGTTTTCCACTGGCTTGGAGGTGTATTTAGCAGCTTTTACTCAGTAATTAATATTTTCGAGAATCGAGGGGTCATGGTTCTGGACAAGGAAGCCAGCCTCTTCTGGACTGTTTTCAGAAACACTGGAACAATTCTTAGTCCGCCCGGCGGAACGAATTATTTCTCAGTCTACAATGGTGACTTCAAAAACTCCGGCACTTTTCAGGCAGACACAACTGCAATTTTT
>JAQGOU010000527.1 GCA_028293445.1 Verrucomicrobiales bacterium
GTCACCACGATTGTGTGTCGAGCCGTCGAGATAGCAGTATTCAATTTGCTCGGCTTCCAAACGTTCGCGTAGCAAAGCAAGCATGCTGGTGAACTGACTGAAAATGAGAACGCGATGGCCACCATCGATAATCTCCTCCAGCAACTCGCCGAACATTTCCAGCTTACCCGACGTGGCCAGCTTTGGCGGTGCGTCCGTCGTAGTTCCGTCAGCGCTCTTGTCTTCGAGCTTCAACAAACGCAAATCGCAACAAATCTGCCGTAAGCGCAGCAGCGCCGTCAGCACAACCATCCGACTCTTCGCGAGGCCTTGTGCTCCGACTGCTTCCATGACTTCCTTGCGACTCAAGTTCAGAATCTGCTGGTAAACCGTGCGTTGATCATCCGTCAGCTCGCAGAAGGAAACCTGTTCAATCTTCGCAGGGAGATCCTTGGCCACATCCTGTTTCAAACGACGCAGGATGAACGGGCGCAATCGACGCGCCAGACGCGCTTGCGATTCTGCATTCTTCTCCCGCGTAATCGGAATCTCGTAACGCTCACGGAAGTCTTGCGTGGAACCAAGATAACCAGGCATGAGAAAATCAAAGATGCTCCACAAATCCAAAACGGAGTTTTCCATCGGCGTTCCGGTCAGGACGATCCGGTGCTGTGCGCGAACCGCTTTCACGGCCTGGGCATTTTGCGTCTGCCGATTTTTGATGTGCTGCGCTTCATCCAGAATGACCGTATCGAATTCGAACTCACGATACTTTTCCGCATCACGTCGAATGAGAGCGTAGCTGGTAATCACGAGATCGCACTGGGGGATCTTTTCAAAAAGACCATGTCGATTAGGGCCGTGCAGTCCGATCGCTTTCACGAGCGGAGTGAACTTCTCAACTTCGTCCAGCCAGTTAAAAACAAGACTTGTGGGACAGACAACGAGCGTCGGATGCTTCGGTGTGTTCGTATCTCGAACGGTTTGCAAGAAAGCGAGCGTCTGTAGTGTTTTTCCCAGTCCCATCTCATCCGCGAGAATGCCCCCAAAATTATTCTGTCGAAGAAAATTCAACCAGGCGACGCCTTGCTTCTGGTACGGGCGCAACACTTTCTCCAAATCACCGAGAGGCGGACATTCCAACTTCGTTTCCCCGGTTTGATTCGTGGCCTTGGCCCGCCAGTCGGCTGGTGCTTGCGCTTTCCATCCTTGCTGGCGAAGGGTGGATTCGAGGAATCCAGCCTGCGTCTGGCTCATCCGATAGCCGCCGCCAATTTGTTCCGGCGAACAATCCAGCAACACCTCCTGCAATTCTTCCACCGCGCCGGTATCGATAATGGCGAATTTGCCATTCTTCAGGCGGGTGTGACTTTGTCCGGATAAAACCAGTCGCTGTATCTCGGCCGCGGAAAACCGCTCGCCGCCCTGCGTGGCAAAACTGACGTTTAAGTCGAACCATTGGATTCCCGAAGAGGCGACTTGGAATTGCGGCTCCACGCGTTCGAGATTCTTCGCCGTGCTGACGGCTAATCGTTCGTCGAGCGTGACATTCCATTCCTTTTCCATGCGCGGAAATTCACGCGCAAAAAAGTTCAGCACCTGGTTCTGTCCCACCAATTGATAGCGTCCTTGTCCATCCGGACCGTTGAATCCGCTACGCAACAAGCGGCCGAGCGCTTTCTGTTCCGAGGCGAGATCGCGGGTCGAATAACGTTTTACGTTTTGTTCATCCGGCAGCCAATGGGATTCCTCTTTCGAGGTAACTCCCACGGTCATGATGCGAGCGCCGTAAGCGCATTGCAGTTGTGCCTGCAGCAGCGCGATGCCACCGAGCAGAGTGAGATGAAACTTCGGGCGCTGCGGTTCGAGAACGAAATCGTCGAGGCTGAAGTTCGTCTGCACATCGCAACTCGCGGCCAGACGTGGCCAATCTTGTCCGAGAAATTGCGGAATGCGACTACGCGGCAGGCGTATCGGTTGTTGAAAGATCGCAGCGAAGTCACCGGGCAACGCCAAAGGTTGAAACGTTTGCCCGTGAAAAATCCACGTCGTATTTTGGCCGAGGATTAATTGGGGTGGAGTTTGATTGGCCGACTTCGATTTAAGGACGATCTCCCCATTCGGCTCGAGGTTTGCCTGCAAGCTCAAGCGAAACGGCGTTTTAGAAATGCTGACCGAAGTGGAACGTCCGAACGTCACGCGCGGATGCTCAGCCAAATGCGAAAGCACTGCCGCGAATTGCGCAGAGTCGATCTGCATCATGCCCGGCGTATCACCCTCGGCGATGTTTTCAATCGTATCGAGGAGCGCCAGGTCTTGTGGGGAAAACTGAAATGGCTGATGAAACGGCAAGGCATTGAGCGGCGAACGATTTCCGTCCCACAAACCCTCGAAGCAGAGCATCACCTTTCCTTTCGCGAGTGCGGGCGCAAGGTTCGGTGGAAGGATCACTGCAATCTCAGCAATGGTTCCGGTGTCGGATCGCTGAAGTTTTTTAACCGGGGTCTTTCGCGTGGGCGAAGCGGATTGAATCGGAGCGGAGGCTTTCGCGGCGGCGGCAGCCACCTTCGGATCCGTTTTCTGCAAGTGATACAGACCGACTGCCACCGACTGCGCGCACATCGTCCCCCACTCTCTCGATTCGCGTCAACTGCAGATATTGTCGATGACGCTCTGACCTTTGATCACGATCCCCGCCCGGTACGAAATCTCACCGGCTTGCACCACGCCTTTGAGAATAGGCGGAGTGTAATTCGAACTGAGCACCTTGCCCATGGTGATGTAGGCACGAGCCTGCTTCATCGCTTCCCAGCCTGCGATTTCAGCGAAAAACTTCTCGGTTAATTGGATATCACTCATGCTGCGGCGGAAAATAGCATATTAAGAATGCAACCTTGGGAGTAAATGAGCGAACGGAGTTTTTGCTCGTTCACCACACTCCAAGCGCTTCCATTTGTTTGGTGGCGGTGCCTGCCCAATCGCGATTAGCCGCCGGGCTCGCCGGACTCGGATGCAGCACCTGACCGATGCGAATCGGATACTTTGCGAAAATTTCTTTTCCACGTTCGACCGCGAACGCACCCACTCCGATTAACCATTCCGGTTCGAGAATCTCAACCACCCGCTGGAGATGTTGATTGCAGAGCCGATAAAGCTTTTCAGTCTCGGCGGCAGGCAACTTATCCGGCGTGCGATTGCAGCCGCTCGCTTCGCAGAATGCGAGCGGGCAATAGTTCACCACAAAATGATTGGAGAAGAATTCATCGGCCGCACCGAATCGCGTGGCAAACAGCTTCCACAATCGCTGACCACTGACCTCAGCGCGTTGGCAATCGAAACCAAGGATCGGCCGTTTGGGATTCTCTTTCGCCGGTCTCGTCACGACCTCACGAATACCCATCCAATCACGCACCGCCGCAATTTCACCAAAGGGAATTCCGGTTTGCACCATTCCGAATGGGCCCGGGTTCATGCCAAGGAAGATAATCTTTTTCTTGCTGTCACCGAATCGACGCAGATATGTCTCGTGCGGTTTCCACGCGTATTTCAGCGGATTGTAAACATGCGTGACCGGCGGACTGAATTTCAGGCGATCAATCGCCTTGGAAAGTTCATTCGCCGCCTGGACTAATTGATCTGTGCGTTCGGACATCGGGAAAATAACAGATCACCATTTCGCAAACTCGTCTACAAACTGAGTAACCTCTTGAACGATACCGCGCATGAATCGTTCTCCTTTTTCCGCAGTCGCCAGATCCGGATGGCCGACAGTGCCGGTCTCGGAGATTTCGTGGAATTCATTTACGAAATAAACGGCGCGCCCATATTGCATATCCGCTTTGCGAAACTCGTCCGTGTGTTTCGGGCCGTCACGACGCGCTTTGTTCATCTTCACGCGCTCAGGATGCAGATGGAGCATGACAGACGTTTCCATTTCACACGCGTGACCCAGTCCGCCCAACTCGGATTCACGAACCTCTTTAATGCTCTTGGCCGCGATCGTCCAATAAGACGCATACACAACCTGCAACGTGGGAAAGGTCGTCTTCAATTCCCGAACCGCGGCACGCAACGGCACGTCGTTTCCTCCATGGCCATTCAACAGAAAAACTTTCTTCGCTCCCATTTTCGCGATGCTGCTGCACAGCTCGATGACCAATTGAATATAAGGCGCCTGATGCACGCTCAACGTTCCCGGAAAGAATAGGTGATGCGTGGAATGACCGGGCCATAATGTCGGCAGACAAAGAATCTTCTCCGGACGTTGCTGCTCCATGCGACGCGCGATGGCAGTTACGATATCGGTGTCCGTGGTCAGCGGCAGATGGTGTCCGTGCTGTTCAAAGGAACCGAGCGGCAGAACCACGACGAGGTCGTCGAATTTCAGCTCTTTAACCTCGGGCCAGGAAAAGTTTTCCAAAAGCATAAAGCTGGAGAGGTTTACGGATTCGATGGAGCGAAGCAAAGAACATTCTCCAGACGTTGACGTAACGCAATCGCCTTGGACCGCGCAGAAAGCGTTAAAGCTCGGAACTTCCTGCCCAAGCCGGACCTGTTGCGACAACTTCCCCAGTCGATATCCGGCATCAGGCCTGCTTCGGGTGAAAGCGGCGAGAAATCCTTCCAAACGCGTCCCAAAACACTCATTTCGCGTAAGTGCCTGACTTACAGCGCCGTGCTACCGTCGGAAACGTTTTCCGTGGCAGAAACAGCTTTGTTTTTGCCGTCGGCGGGTTTTTCCACGACTAAAACGTTACGTTTCTGGCGTCGGCAGGTTTTTTCACGGCCAATCCATTCCATAATCGTCGTCGGAAAATTATTTCATGGCCCAAACGTTTCATAATCGGCGTGGGAAAATCTTCCCGCGGCTCAAACGTTACGTTTTGGTCGTCGGAAACGTTTCCGACGACGAAAACATTACGGCGCGACCGCCGGAAACGTTTCCCGCGACGCAAACGTTACGTTTCAGTCGTGGGAAAACCTGCCGACGCCAGAAACGTAACGTTTTGGGCAATGGTTTTTCTGCCGACGGACGGAATCATCCGGATTTTTCATAGGAAGCATTTCCGTCCGGCGGGGAGCTTTGGCGGAACAGCTCCTTGTTCTGAACTGGACAGAAAGGCTTAGAAATCTCACCTCCGTGGAAACCTGGAGTCAGATCCAGCCCTTCCAGTCCCGCCATATACTTATGACCCTCCGCCTTCGACCTGATTGACAGGCGGCGGCGTTTTCCTGAGCTTCATATATAGATATGGAGAAGCGTGTTTCAGACAGCACAAACCCTGAACGCATCCCGGAACCAGCCGTTCCTGAACCAGAGCAACCGTTGCTGACTGACATCGCGGATTTCCTAAAGGACACTAAGACGATCCTGCCCTTGACGATGCTCGGACTGTTTCTTCTGGCGTTCATTGCCTTTCTTCATTTTGCCAAACCGTTTTGCATGCCGATCGTGTTCGCGGTGATCCTGAGCTTCTTGCTCAAGCCCGTCGTGAATGTCCTCCAGAACATTAGGCTCCCGCGATGGCTTGGTGCTCTGATTGTCATCGTCGCGTTTGTTTCGTTGGTGTCCATTGTGTTTTCCCACCTGGTGCAGCCGGCCAGGGAATGGATGGAGAAGGGCCCGGAGAATTTTCAGAAAATCCAGCAACGGGTCGAGCACTATATCCGACCGGCGCGAAAGCTCGGAGAACAGGTGCAATCGATCACGACGACAGCTCCTGATAAAGAACCACAGCCGAAAGTGGAGGTGAGCAAAACGGACGTCGCGGGGGCCGTCGTAAGTTATGCCAGCAGCCTGATTACGAGTCTCATTGAAGTCATCGTGCTGCTCTATTTTCTTTTGGTCGCCGGGGACATGTTCGCACAGAAGCTCGTCAAGGTGCTCGCCACGTTCCGCGACAAAAAGCGCGCGGTTTCCATCTTTCATGAACTGCAGAACAATATTTCTGTTTATCTATTTACCATCACCATCATTAACGTCTCTCTCGGCGCTCTCGTTGGATTGGGCGTGATGCTACTTGGGATGCCGAATCCGCTGCTTTGGGGTTCGCTGGCAGCGATCCTGAATTTCATTCCCTATTTTGGACCGCTCACCGGGGTGACAATCCTCGCGATCGCAGGAATGACGACTTTCGATTCGGTCGGGAGAGGCATGATACCCCCTGCCCTTTACCTGGGTCTGCACGCGATTGAGTCCAACTTTATTACCCCCATGGTTCTAGGCCGACGCCTAACGCTCAATCCCGTTGTCATTTTTGGATCACTGATCTTTTGGATGTGGCTTTGGGGAATTCCCGGCGCTCTGATTGCGGTGCCGCTGTTAATGATGATCAAAATCATTTGCGATCACTTCAAACCGCTCGCAC